>JAJDEG010000041.1 GCA_029259895.1 Planctomycetota bacterium | reverse complement strand
CGGACCAGCCATTGACGCCCAAAACACGCTGCCTTACAATCCATCACCTCTTAGTGCGCGTCGTCTATGCCTACCTGCCGTCGACCCTATCCGCGTGTTGACCTGTAGCGGTTTGTTGCCTTCTGTTGGCGTCGACCACGTCGTTGGTCCGCCGGTGTGTTGGTGCGCTTGCCGGCGTTGCACTTGTCGAATTGTCTGTGTTTTCTGCCCGCGTCCTGTGGAGTGATTTACCCATGCAAGCGGTTGATTTTGACGTCAAGCAGTTCGTTTTGTCGAGCAGCACGTTTGGTCCGGCTGACGTGGTCCAATTGCAAGACGCGATTTCGCAAGATTTCTCGCGCTATGCCGTCCTTCGAGACGCCGTCCAGGAACTCGAACGGGTCGAGGACCGCAGCCCCGCCATGTCCGTTCGCTTGGGCGTCTGCTTCTACGTCCTCGGTCGCTACGAAGGGGCCGCCATGGCGTTGAAGAACGGCGACGGCGGCGCGCTCGCCCGATTCTATCAAGGCAGGGCCCTCTTCGCCCGCGAAAAATACAAGGATGCCATCGAGAGCTACGCCGCCGCCCAAACCGCCGGTTACAACGCCGATCAATGCGCCATCGCCAAATCCGAAGCCCAGCGCTATAGCGGCGAACACGCCGCAGCCCTGGCCACCCTCGACGCGCTCAGCGGTGCCGTCGAACAGACCGCCGACTACCTCTATCAACGAGGCGCGACCGTCTCCGCCATCGGCGGAAACCCCACCGAAGTCGCCGCCCTCTACGAACGGGCCGTCGAGATCGACCCCAACCACGCCGGTGCCCTCTTCGGCCTCGCCACCGAAAACGACCGCCGCGGCAACGACGCCCAGGCCCAACAACTCTACGAGCGGGCAGTCAACCGTTTTCCCGCCAACGTCGGCGCCCTGCTCAACCTCGGCGTCCTCTACGAAGATCAAGAAAAATTCGAACGCGCACAGCAGTGTTACGAACGGATTCTCGACGCTTACCCCAATCATCCCCGCGCGAAGCTCTACCTCCGCGACGCCCGCGCCTCGCGCGACATGTTCTTCGACGAAGAGGCCCAAAAGCGCCAAGACCGCCTCTCGCAAGTCCTCAGCATTCCCGTCACCGACTTTGAGCTCTCCGTCCGCAGTCGTAACTGTCTGCAGAAGATGGGTATCAACACGCTGGGCGACCTCACGCGCGTCACCGAGCTGCAATTGCTCGGCAGCAAGAACTTCGGCGAAACGTCGCTCGTCGAAATTCGCGAGATGCTCGGCTCAAAGGGCCTCGACCTCGGTCAATTCGCCCACGAATCCCGCCCGGCCGAGCCGGTTTACGAAGACACGTCGATGTCCGCCGACGAGATCGCGTCGCTCGAGCGGCCCATCGCCGATTTGAACCTCTCGGTTCGCGCCCGCAAGTGCATGGTCCGCCTCGGCATCGCCACCATCGGCGAGCTCCTCCGCCGCACCGGTGACGACCTGCTCGAATGCAAAAACTTCGGCGTCACCAGCCTCAACGAAGTCCGCGAAAAGCTAACCACCCACGCCATGAAGCTCCGCGGCGACTGATCGCCACGAACGCCGCGTCGATTCTTAACCACAGAGAGCACAGAGAGCACAGAGAGCACAGAGGACACGGAGCAAAGGCAGAATGAAAAACGCAGAATGAGGCCGCGTGGCAATTTTCATTCTTCATTCTTCATTCTTCATTTTGCAATCCGCATTTACGCCTCCGTGTCCTCTGTGGTTAAGAATCCTGTCGCAATGTTCGACTTCAAGCTACACCACGTCGACGCCGCCACCGGCGCTCGCGCCGGCGTCCTCTCCACGCCGCACGGCCCTCTCGAAACGCCCGCCTTCATGCCCGTCGGCACCCAAGGCACCGTCAAGGGCGTGACCATCGATCAACTCCGCGCCACCGGCGCGCAGATGATCCTCGGCAACACCTACCACCTCGCCCTCCGCCCGTCGGCCGACGTCGTCGAGTCGCTCGGCGGCTTGCACGCCTTCACCGGCTGGACCGGCCCGATCCTCACCGACAGCGGCGGCTTCCAAATCTTCAGCCTCGCCGCCAACGCCAAGATCACCGAAGAAAAAGCCGTATTTCGCTCCCACATCGACGGCCAACTCTTCGAGCTATCGCCCGAAAAAGCGGTCCGCATCCAAGAGCAACTCGGCAGCGACGTCGCGATGGTGCTCGACCACGTCCTCGCGCTCCCCGCTGCTGCCGAGCAAGTCCAAGACGCTATGCAGCGCAGCGTCCGTTGGGCGGCCCGTTGCCAAGCCGCCGCCCGCCGCACGGACCAGGCTCAGTTCGCCATCATCCAAGGCGGTCTCGACGAGCGGCAGCGCATCTGGTGCGCCGAGCAACTCGCCGCGCTCGATTTTCCCGGCTACGCCATCGGCGGCCTCAGCGTCGGCGAAGCCCCGGCCGACATGTATCGCGTCCTCGGCTTCACCACGCCCGCCATGCCCCGCGAGAAACCGCGCTACCTGATGGGCGTCGGCCGACCGATCGACATCGTCGAAGCCATCGCCCGCGGCGTCGACATGTTCGACTGCGTCATGCCCACGCGCAACGGCCGCAACGCGCTAGCCTTCACCGACGCCGGCCCCGTGCGGCTGAGAAATGCCAAACACGAACGCGACGACCGCCCCCTAGAACCCGACTGCCCCTGCCCCGCCTGCCGCCACAGTCTCGCCTATCTACGACACCTCTTCATGGCCGGCGAAATGACCGGCCCGATCCTCCTCTCGATCCACAACCTCACGTTCTATCAACGCCTCGTCGCCGCAGCGCAAGCAGCAATCCGCGAGAACAAATACGGATCGTTCCTAGCCGAGCGTCGCGCTCGTTGGAATACCGAATGCGACAAAGACGTTGTCGCCGAAGAGTGAATTTTAGCGCGTCCCGCCACCATCGGCCATCGCCGCGAGCCGCAGCCTCAATAGATCTCAATACTCTTCACCACGTTCCCGCCAGAAGCCTGCGCCGCGTACAGGCACCGGCTAGCCTTTTCGACCAGCGACCCGCCCGCGAAATTTCTCGGCGGCAAGCTCACCGTTGCCACGCCGATGCTGGTCGATAGCATCGCCCAGGCGTCGTCGCCCCGCGATTGGCCGATGCGATAGACCGTCGCCGCAATCCCGGAAGCCAGATTCACCGCCTGATTGCGAGCGCACTCTCCCAGCAGCACGGCCCATGCCCCGTCGCCAACGCTTAGGCATTCCACCGCCTGATGATCGACCTTCCGGCACACGGCGGCCGTTAGTTCGGCCACCTTCGGCAAGTTCTGCGGGCCCATCGCGAACGCCAACTCGCCCAGCCGGTCGATCGCCACGATCAACAGCGACAACGGCTCGCGAGATGCACGGCACGCCGCCACGGCCGCGGCCAGCCTTCCTTCGAGCGCCGGATTCGTCGACACCACCGTATGCTGCGCCGAACCGGCCAGCATCGGACGAACGTTGCTCCGCGCACCATCCGCCCGCGTGGGCTTCAGCGTTTCCACCGCCGCCGCGCCCTTCAAACCGCCGCGGCCCGAACCGTCGCGCCCCGAACCGTCGGCGAGAAACTCCTGCATCGCGTCGGTGAGCGACCGCGACTGATCGTAGAGAGCGTCGAAGGCCTCGCCATCGTCTTGCGCCGCCTCGCGCGCCCGTTCCGCTCGCACCACGTCCGGCACAACCGACGCCGCCGTCCCGGCAAGTTGCCGCTGAGCACCGGCCAGTATCTCGCAGTACGAAGCATCGCCCGGCAGCGAAAGCGACAGCACATCGGCCAATTGCGTCACCTTGGCTTCCAGATCGCCGACGAGCGCCGTCACCTGAGCGCTGTTCCAGCCATGCTGCGTGCGGACGTAGTCCATCAGTTTACCGAGCGCCTCGCGGCGACGATCGACCAACACGCTGGTCAGCAAGTCGGCCAAATGCACGACCGCGGCCAACCGCTGCTCGCGATCGTCGAGCTCGCCGAGCGTGTCGAGGTTTTCGCTTGCGCGAATCGCCCCCACGATCGTCTCGGGCAGGCTCCAACCGTCGAGCAGTCCGGCCGAAAGCTGCACGTGCGTAAACCCCAGCGAACCGCGTTCGAGTTCGGCCAGCGACCGCCGTTCGGTATAGGCCCGATCCAGAAACCGCACGTACGGCTCGCCCAAATCGCGAACCAACACCAACACGCCCACGTCGAGCAACAGCCCGGCGATAAAAGCTTCGTCGCCGTCCCGCCGCCACAGCGCGTCGCAAAGTTCGCGCGCGGCAATGCTCCGGGTGAGCGCCCGCCGCCAGTAGCGTCCCATCACCGTCGCTTCCACGCCGGCAAACATCGCGTCCGGCAAACTGAATCCCAGCACCAGCAGCTTCAGCGGCTTAATTCCCAACAGCGCCAGCGCCTGATTCAAATCCACGACTTCCCGCGGCAAACCGAACAGCGAACTATTCACCACCCGCAAGATCCGCGACGTCAGTGCTGGATCGTTCTCGATGCACTGCTTCAGCGCCCGAACGTCCACCTTCGGGCTGTCGGTCAGTTCCAACACCTTCATCGCCACCGCCGGCAAAGAATACAACTCGCCGGCGCGAACGACAAACTGGCGAAGGGCAGGTGCGGCGTCGGTCATGGGGAGATCGCGCAGTACAGGGCAAGCGGCTTCATGCGGCAACCGCGGCGACGCGGCGACAAGCTGGACCATCGGACAGCGTAAGTTTAGCTCGCGAAATGGGTTGCGACGTACTTGGCCGTGCTGCCAAAAAAGATGGAAACACGAAGTGTGAACCACGGAGTTACGGAGTCACGGAGGAAATGCAAAAGGCAAGATGACGTATGAATTCGCGCTCACGCGATCACCTTTCATTCTTTCCTCTCCGTGTCTCTGTGCCTCCGTGGTTCAATCTCCCCGCCGGCCTACTCGGTCACGAATCATCCGCCACTAACCGTTTGTACTGACCGTTCCGCCAGCGCGGAATATCCGACTTGTACCACGGCGAAAACCGGCTCTCGTTCGGCCCGCCCGGCAGGTTCGTCCATGCCTCTTGCGTCGAGAGGTCGCTGACGAAGTGATACGACGGGGCGAACGTCGATTCGCGCGTCGCGGTTCGCAACAGATGCCCTTGAAACGGCGTCGCATGACAGCCCGGCATCGGTAGCTCGCCGGTGTTAAAACCCAACACGCGACCGACGCGGTTATTGAAAAACCGATTCGTGAACCGAAAGGCATTCGTCTTCGACCACGGCTGCTGCTTCTCGCGCTCCAGCCGCTGGGCCGCGCGGCGAATCAACTCGCGCTTGTCGCGGCCCGCCCACCACAACGACTGCTCCTTGACGAGCACGCGATCGATCGCACTGAGCACCATCGTCGAGAAGCCGACCCGCGTGCAGAGATACAACATCCGCCGCCAGCCGATGCCCTGCTCGTGACCGAAGATTTCCAACAACACGTTGCGGTAAAGTCCAGCGAACAGCGTCGGCTCGATGGCTTCCGGCGCATAACGCATGTCCCACGCCGCCAGCCGATCCTTGAGCGGCCCATCGCTGAGATGCGGCAAGAACACCGCCAGCAGATCGCGGGCCTGCAAGCTCGTTACGTCATATTGCAGCCGCTGCATCTCCTCGATCGTCGCCGCCGGCATCGCCAACAGCCGCTCGTCGATCCGCCGCTTGCGATAGTCCGGCAGCGGCAGCGTAACGATCAGCGGTCCGCCGCTCTTATTCACGTCTTCATTCGCCGCCGACACGAAACCCCGCGCGGGATTAAACTCCCGCGGCAACTTGTGGCTTTCCAGCCAACCGCGCCAGTGATTCCGCTCGTCCCAAGCCGGCACAGGCGTAAGACCCGAAACGCCAGCGCCCCGCCGCGGAATCCAGCCGCTCCCTTGCAGACCGATGTTGCCTCGCGTGTCGGCGAAAATCCAACACAGCGACGGCGCGCTCAACTCCCGCACGACGTCCATCGCCTCGGCCGCGTCGCCGGCGTTGATCGCGTCGAGCCAGATGCCGATCGCTTTGCCCGATCCCTCGCCATGCCCGACCCACGCCGACGACAAGTAGTATCCCGGCCCGGCCGAATCCGGATGCGTCTCCAGCGTGCCGACGTCATTGAAGTAGATACGCACGCTCTCGGCGTCCGCGTTCTTGCGTTCGATCGTCTCCTCGCGAACCGCGAAGTCTTGCCATGCATCGCCGCGGCGATATTGCCAGCCGGTCGCTCCGCCCGCGCGGCAATCTTCGATGAAATAGTCCGTCGCGTCGGCCTTCATATACGTCACGCCCCACGCCACGCGCTCCGTCCGCGCGACGGCGAAGATCGGACAGCCCGGCAGCGTCGCCCCCATCACATAACGATCGCCGAACCGCAACACGGCCTCATACCAAATCGCCGGCAAGCGGTTGACTTCCAAATGCGGATCGGACGCCAGCAGCGCCCCGCCCGTCGCGCTCCGCGAAGGAGAAACCGCCCAAGCGTTGCTCCCCACCAACCGCGGCAAGTCGGCGATCAACTCCAGCGCTTCGTCCGATAGCTGATGCGCCACCTTGATCTGCCGCAGCAACGCAAAATCGACGTCGTCCAACCGCGGCGCAAACAGCTCGCGTAGCTTGTCGTCGTCGATGCCCGATTGAATCAACTCCAAAAGCAGCCGCTCGCTCTGCTGCTGACCCACGGCCAGCCCGGCAAAGCTCAGCATGTTGCCCAACAGCAGCACCGACCGCTGATCCCAAGGCTGAGGCCGAAACCGAGTCGCCCACATCGGCAGCGACCGGCCAGACTGCTTCAATCCGTCGTTCACGCCTTCGCAATAGGCCGTCAAATCGCCAAACGTCCGGTCGTCCAACCGGCCCACCTCGCGATCGAGATGTAAGTACAATCCCGCGCGGCGAAAGAAGCGGTCCGTCTCGACCAACTCCGGTTTGTTCGCGATCCGCTCGGCCGCCCGACCGCTGGCCATCACGCGGGCGAAAAGAATCTGCGTCGGCCGATCCAGCGCGTGCAGATACCCCAAGGCATACAGAGCCTCCCGCCAAGACCCAGCCGAAACATGCGGCACACCCGCATCATCGCGGGCAGCCTCAAAGCGGCGCTGGGCATGTTTGAGCGGAATCGGCTTCATCGCAACGCTTATTCGGCCGCCGGGATCGAAAGACTTCTGACGAATCATACCACGTGCGCAAGTGCTTGCCCGACAACACTTAACGCGAATCGGCCAGCCGAGCGGAAACACGGCGATCCGGTCCGAACTGGCCTAGGTCAGCGCGGTACGGCCCTCTTATAATCGTCCCTCGCATGGTCTTGCCCTAATCGTGATTTCCAAACACGGGGACTTCACGCGGCGCTTGGCCTCATCTGGAATCAGATCGAATTTCTCAACCGGCCGAGGCGTCGCCAGCAAGTCGTACTCGGTGTTTGCTTCCGCGACTCACCAGAAACGAGCACGAACAAACTTATGCGACGGATCGCCATCATCAATCAAAAAGGGGGCGTCGGTAAAACGACCACCGCCGTCAATCTCTCCGCCGCCCTGGCCGACTGTGCCCAGCGCGTGTTGCTGATCGATCTCGATCCGCAGGCCCACGCCACGCTCCACATGGGCGTGGCCGCCGATGCCCAGCGGCCCAACGTCTACGACGTCCTCGTCGGCGAAACGCCGCTAGCCGACGCTGTCCAGCAATCGAGCGAATACCTATCCATCGTCGGTTCGCACATCGACCTCGCCGCCGTCGAAGTCGAACTGGCCGGCGTCGTCGGCCGCGAAACGATCCTCCGCGATCGGCTCGCCGCGATTGAACAGCAAATCGACTACGTCCTCATCGACTGCCCGCCATCGCTCGGCGTGCTCACGCTCAACGCGCTGGCCGCCGTCGACGAAGTGCTGCTCCCCATGCAGCCGCACTTCCTCGCGTTGCACGGCATGAGCAAGCTGCTCGAAACGATCGATCTCGTCGCCAAGCGAATCAATCCCCGCCTGCGACTCTCCGGCGTCGTCTACTGCATGTACGACGCCGGCACGCGCCTCGCCGCTGAAGTCACTCGAGACGTCGACGAATTCTTCGCCCAATCCCGCGGCGCCCGCACCCCTTGGGCGGACGTCCAAACATTCCAAACCCGAGTCCGCCGCAACATCCGCCTAGCCGAAGCACCGAGCTTCGGGCAGTCGATCTTCGCCTATGCACCGGACTCCAACGGGGCGGAAGATTACCGAAGTTTGGCGAATGAACTGCGAGCCGTGGCCGGCACCACGTAACAATCGTGCCGTGCGAATTCCCCCGCTTCCGCCATTCACGTCCTTGTGCTAGCATTCAATAGGCATCGAATTAAATGCGAACCTAAGGGACGTGCGATGGTCAATCTCGCCTCGGGCATCGATTCGCTCACGAAGTTCAAGCGGCAAACGGCCGAGTTCCTCGACGAGCTGCGACGTACCGGCGAGCCGCTGGTGCTAACCGTCAACGGCAAGGCCGAAGTCGTCGTACAAGACGCCGCGGCCTATCAGAAGCTCGTCGAGGCCGCCGCCCGTATCGAACGTGAGGAAACGCTCGCCGCCATCCGCGAAGGTTTGGCCGACATGAAGGCGGGCCGCTCCAAGCCTGCCAAAGCGGCGCTCGCGAAGCTCGCCAAGAAGTATGGCATCACCTCGGCGGGCAAATGACGTGAAATTTCGCGTCCGGCTATCTGCTAAGGCCGAGAACGACGTCGACGACGTCTTGAGGTGGTTCGCCGATCAACAAGCCGAAGTGGCGGCGGCGCGTTGGCTCGCACAACTATGGGCTAAGATCGAAACGCTTGAAACCATGCCCGCACGCTGTTCGTTAGCCGCGGAGGCGGCAGACCTGAAAATCGAATTGCGGGAACTGCTTTTCGGTCGACGCAACGCAAAATACCGCATCCTTTTTGTTATCGAACGCAGCCAAGTTCACATCCTGCACATTCGTCGCGCATCGCGGGACACCGTTTCGCCGGGCGACTTGTAGCCGTTGCCCAGCTAGCCATCGTCCATCGTCCATCGACCTTCCAGCGGCTACGAAATACGGCTACGAAAATTCGTTATAATGTCGGCTACTCTCACCAAACTCTCACCAATCCGCGCCGCAAACGCTCGACTCCCCACCAGACAACGTAACCAACACCCGCCATGTCCGAATCCCTCCTCGCCCCCACGTTCCTGTTCCGTTTCGCCGCCCCCCTGGCTTTTCGCGATCCGCTTTGGCCCGCCAAGAAGACGGCGCTCGATGATGCTTGCCGCTTGTTGCCCTTTGGCGAGTTGGACGGCCGGCGGATGTTTGCCGACGTTCGCGCGGCCTGGTGCGAAGCTGGCCTCGCCTTTAGCGTTCGCGTCGAAGGAAAGCGGCAAGCCACCTGGTGCCGCGAAGCCCGGCTTGAAGACAGCGACGGGCTGGCCGTCTGGATCGACACCCGCGATACACAAACCGTCCACCGCGCGACGCGGTTCTGCCATCGCTTCATGTTCCTCCCCAGCGGTGGCGGGCGGCAACTCGCCGAGCCGGTCGCCGATCAACTGCTCGTCGATCGCGCCCGCGAAAACGCCCGCCCCATCCGCCCCGGCATCCTGCAAGTTCGCAGCGAGAAGCGCGTCGACGGCTACGTGATGGAAGCCCTCATCCCGGCCGAAGCACTCACCGGCTGGGGACCGTCCGACCATCCGCGCCTCGGGTTCGCCTATGCCATCTACGATCGCGAGCTCGGCGTGCAAACCTACACCATCGGCACCGAGTTCCCATTCGAGTCCGACCCAAGTCTCTGGGCAACGCTGGAATTGGCACGCGACAAAAAACCTCGGTAATGGTCTGAAACGCTACCTCGCTGAGGCGTAGACTGGGGGTTGGTTTTGCTGACCCTTTTGTGTTCGTCTCAGCGGAGGTAGCTATGAGCGTTTTGGCGGTTGGTTGGGATGTGCATCGTCGGTTCAGTCAGGTCAG
>JAJDEG010000005.1 GCA_029259895.1 Planctomycetota bacterium | reverse complement strand
ACGTACTTCCTGCTGGCCGGCTACATCTTCTTCGATGCCGGTTCGGACCTCCTCGCCGCCGAACCGCCACAGGCCACGTGGTACGGTCTGGCCATCGCCGGCGTTTCGCTCACGCTCATGCCCGCGCTCTTCCTGTGGAAGTACCGACTCGGCAAACAGATCGGCAGCGCCAGCCTCATCGCCGACGCCAAGCAAAGTCTCGCCTGCATGTTCCTTTCCGTCGCCTTGCTGTTCGGCCTGCTGCTGCACTATGCATTCGGCCTATGGTGGGCCGATCCCGCGGCCGCGCTCGTCATCGCCGTGCTAGTGCTCCGCGAGGGCTGGGAACTATGGCGCGGCGGGCACGCTTGCGGCTGTGGCCCAATGAAAATGTAGAGCGATCGCGCAAGCTGCCCAACCGAAGGCCGCAATGTCTACAGAGCGAAGTACATGCGATTCGTTTACGGGTATGCGCTAAACACCGCCGTCTGCCAAAGCAAGCAATCGCGGCACGACCGCGTCGCGCGGAAAGAAGCAGAAAGCGTACTCGCGCGATTCGAGTACTTGCTCGACGCGAAGCTGCTCGGCGAGCCGCGCCTCGTCGGCCTCGAGGGCGTGCAATTCCTCGTCGGCCCACGGCGCAAACGACGCATTGGCGCGCACGACGGCAAGATGCCGCTCGCGCGCCGCCTCGCGCTGCCAAGGCAACTCCGCAGCGCGACGAAACGCGTCGACGCACGCTCGCTTCGCGCTCACGACGTCGCGCCAACGCTCGTCGCCATCCCGTATCAACGTCTCGGCATGAAACCGCAAGTCCCGTCGCCGTTTGCGCGCCGCACGCAATCGCCCCTCGGCGTCCGCTGCGTGAACCACCGGCAGATGCAACGTCGCCGTGGCCGTCAAGTACGCCGGCGGCGCGATACCGAAAAGCTTCGCAATAATGCGGTCCGTAACTTCGTCGTACTTCGCGCCGCCGATCCCATGCACGAACAGATCGCCCAACACGACGCGGGCGTACCACGTCGTCGTCAGCGCACGCGGCCGCAAGCGAACGCCCTCGCCGTCCAGGGCCAGCAGCCGTTCGACCGCGGCCCTCGCCGATCCGGCGTCGATGGCCGGAACGTCGCAACTCCAGCCTTCGCGATCCGAAAGCGTCAGGCCTCCCCGCCGCCGAGCGACGAACGCGTGGCGTCGCCGCGGATTCGATCGTGACCACACCCACAGCGGCGACTCGCAATACTCGCCGTCGTCGGCCAAGTCGGGCACCGGATGCGACGCGCTGCGCACGCGATTGGCCTGTCGATAGTCTCGCACCGCGTCGTTGTAAACCTGGCGAACCCGCGGCGCTTCCGCCAGCAGCCACGCGGCGAACCACGCGAACGCCTCGCCGCGACACAAGCGACTAAGCGGAACTTCCAACGTCTCCAGTCCGATCTGGCCCTCCAACGCATGCCGGGCCTGAGCGAGCGACTCGCCGAGCGTGGCCCCTCGATCCGCCGCTTCGATGGCCAACGGCCATAGCGCGCCGAGCAGCGGCTCCGCGACCAGCGGCCGCAGCAACTCGCCCGCCCGCTTGCCGAACGAGCGAAACGTATCGATGTCGGCAATGGCTCGATCTTCCCACGGCACAGCCGCCGCCGAAGTGAACGATGCCGAAGTGAACGACGACGTATGGAACGCGGCGGCATCGAACTCAACCGTCTCGACCGTCGGCTGTTCGGCCGAACCCGTCGGCACGCGAACCGACGCCCGTCGGCAAGTGTCGTGGTCCACGACGAGATTCACGGCGACCGCCTCGTGCTGCCGAGCGATACGATCCAGGACGAAATTCTTGAACCACACGCCCGGGTGAAATAGCTCCGGCTGATGACCGGCCAAGATCAAACGCGGCGGCTGTGGCGGAATCTCCGCAACGTCGCGATACTGCCGCGTATATCGCACCGCTTCGCCGAGCATCTGCGCACGCGCCATCCGTGAGAGTTCCGCAAGCGAACGGCCCCCAAGATCGACGCAGCCCATTGCCGTGGACGTCGCCGCAGCCGCGTTGCGGCCCAACAGACCGCCAATCGCGTCGAGCGGCGGCTCGACGAGCGCCTCGCCCGAGCGGCGCGGTGCCCGCAGCGCCCCCACGGCGTTCGATTCATTCATGGCAGCGCGACGACTCACTCGCAGACGGAGAATATCCACACAACTCGCCCCGCGGATTCCGCGACGCTGAGTCCGCCGAGGCGTCCGCCGATGGTTTCGCCGAATTGTTCGCCGACGACTTCGACGCACGATCCGCCGCCATCGACCGATCCAGCACATCGCGATAGTACGCCATCCGCTTCTCCGCGTCATCGAGCGCGCCGCCGAACGACCGCCTCTCGTCGAGGTAGATCAGCGGAACCGGCGACTCGACGATCCGCAATCCGGCCGCCACCGCCTGAACCCACAGTTCCAACGGCATCGCATACCCGTCTTCGGTCAAGTTCAACGCGCCGAGCGCCGCCACGCGATACGCCTTGAAACCGCAAAACGCATCCGTCAACTCCAACTTCAACCGCCGGTTCAACTCTTCGGTCAACATCGCGTTGATGCGCCGTCGCTGTTCGGGCGGAGGCGTGTCGCTATCGAACGTTTGCAGATAGCGGCTGCCCGACACGATGTCGACGTCTCGGCAAGCGTCGACGAATTGCGGAATCCTCTTTGGCTCGTGCTGGCCGTCGCAGTCGATCGTAACGACGATTTCGTAGTTGTTCTTGGCGGCGTAGTCGAACGCCGTCCGCAGCGCCGCGCCGTAGCCGCGATTCTTCGCGTGCCGCGCCGTCCGCACGTCTCCGCGCTTAGCCAGAAGCAGCGGTGTGTCGTCCGAAGAGCCGTCGTCCACCACCAGGATGTCGTCGCTGTAACGCCGCACTTCGTCGAGCACGGGCGTCAGATGACGAGCTTCATTGAATACCGGCAGTGCCGTGAGGAATCGTCCTGCCATAAACCGTGCCGGGGAAAAAGCCAGAGAAATCTCGACGGATCAATTGCGGCGATCCGTAGCGATCTATAGTGTACGCACAGCGTTCATCGCAGGCGAGTGCCGCCGCAATCGCGGCGACGCCAAGTCGTGCCGGCCAAACGGCTTAGACGCGAACTGTCGACGATTTCGCCCGCACCCGACGGTCGCGGACATTCCGCAGGACGAATCCTGGAAAACGCCGGCGGAACTTGCGCAACAGCCGCGTGTCTACGGCCGGCGGGCGATTGTGCAAGAGAACCCGAAGCCGCGGACCAACAGTCGCGCAAACGAAAACGGCAACCATTCGAGCAGCGGCTCCGCCAATCGCTTGATTCCCGCCAGTCCGCTGCCGCACACAGCGATCTGCCTCCTCGTCACAAACAACGGCGTCGCCACGTGCTGAAATCCCGCCCGGCGAAGCAACTGCGTCACTTCGCCCAGCGTGTACTCTTTCAGGTGAACTCCGCTGGCCTCCGTCCGCGGCGGAAAGAAATCCGCGGTCACGTCGTTCGGGCGGACGTGCCAGTTCGGCGTGATCGTCACCAGCGATCCGCCCGGCGCGAGCAGTTGAAAGATGCGTTCCAGGTAATCGCTAATCTCGTCCGGCGCGACGTGCTCGAACACATCGTTCCAGTAGCACAGCGTGTATTCGCCGTATTCGAGCGGCGCGTCGTCGGCCATGAAGTCGCCGAGCAGCAGCCGGCTCCGATGTTCCGCCGCGACAGCGTCCTGTGCTTCGCGATGCATCGCCGGCGAAACCTCGATCCCGCCAACGGCATAACCGTGCCGGCTGACCCGTTCGAGCAGCGTGCCGCAGCCATAGCCGACCTCGAACAACTTAGCCGCCGCGCCGCGCCGCCGTTGCTGGTCGAGCAAGTTGAGGACGAGTTGTTCGTGTCGCCCATCGACGCCCATCGCGACGGGGCCATCGATGCCGTTGGCGGCCGCGAACAGCGCCGTGACCGTGTCGTAACCCTCGGCGAACGCCGCCGCTCGCTCGGCCGACCGCTTGGGAAACTCGACGAATCGACGCGCGTACGCTTGCTCCTGCTCCAATTGCAGCCGCAGTAGTTCGGCCGGCGAGATTCCTTCCAAGCTCAACCGCGATCCGTCGGCCAACACGACGACGCGCGACGATGCAGATCCGACATCTGCGAAAGCATCGCCCGCAAAAGATTCATTCGTCGTATGGCAGTCGGGCAAGTCGAACGACGGAGTAGAGATCGGCGACATGGAGCGGAGCCTTTCGGACGTGGAAGATCGGCAAGGCCGCACGACCCTATGGCAAAGTCGTCGCGAACCTCACAACCGTACTCCACGCCTACCGCAAGTCAAACGCCGCTACCACTCAAACCGTTGCTCGCCCCCGCGATCCGTCCGTCGCTGGTGGTCCGCCGGAGCGTTGCTGTCGTCCCTACCAGGCTCGTAGAGTCGTGTCACGCGGCTCGCTGGGCGAACCGCATCGTCGCGCCTCGCGCCTGACGACTCGGCCACGGCGTTCAGAAATCCGTAGTTCGACGCGCGAGCGTCGGCCGGTGCCGTTGTCGCTGGCGGCCCCATTTCTGCTGGTGCCGACACGCCGCGGCTCCACCGCGCGCCCGGCTGAAAGGCACCCGCTTGCTGCGTCGGCAGATACTGTGCTCGCGGCGCAGGTTCGCGATAATCGCGCGTCTCATTCGCATGCCGAGTCGTCGCGGACGAAGGCGGCGCGAAGCTCGTCGATTCGGGCGGCAATTCCGGTGGCGTTTCGGGAGCTATCTCCGGCATTGCGGGCGGCGCAACTGGCGGAGTAACCGGCAATTCTCGCTCGACCACGACGTGCGGCTGCTCGTACCCTTCCTCGCACCGCGGCTGACAATGTTCCGGCCACGGATGCCAGCAGGTGAATCGGTAGCCGTAGCAGTCCGAGTCGAGCATCGGCGGCGGCGCAACGTAGCAACCACCGTCTCCACACGGCCCCGGCGAATCGCACACCGGCGTCTTCTTAACGGCGGTCGGATGTTCCCACGGCACCGTAAGCGTGCGACAACCTGCTGTCACACCAACGCAAACCAATGCGCAAAGCGTCGCGCCGATCTGCCACCGCCGTCGTGGTGCCCGTGCCATGTTCGTACCCTTCGTTCGTTCTTTATGAAAGTTCGATCTCGACCGTCCGCATGCGTGCCCGTCGCCGCCCCGCGACACGTGCAACGCCAAACTCGTTGCCACTCGGGCTAGAAACCACTCCCGCCGAAGCCCCGCGCGCCCTGCTGCTTGAAGAACGTGACGCTCGACACCGTACTCGTTCCCAGCGACACGAATCCGAAGATCCGCTCCCATGGAGCCAGTGCCTTTCCGAGCCATGTATCGATCGACATCAGCCGGTCTTCCGCGACGTAAACGCGATCGCCCGGCAAAAGCTGATAGTTCGATTGCGTATCACCGCATTGGGTAATCATGTACCAGTCGACCGGCAGAATCTGGTGGCATCCCAAGTTGTCGCGGCCCGGCCTGGCGACCCAAATCCGCGTCGACGAGGTCGGCGCGAGTCCATTGATCAGCGAGATCGCGTCCAGCACGGTGTCGTTGCCCGTGATCGGGAACCGCGCCACGCCATCGCCCATGCCGGCGCCCTGCGTGATGATGTAGAACACCTTGCTGTTGTAGGCGAACACGTCGAGCGAAATCTCGGGCTGCTCCAGCGTTTGCGACAAGTGCCGCTCGATCGCCGCCTTGGCCTCGCCGACCGTCATGCCGACGATCTGCACCTTGCCGTAGCTGCCCAACGTGACCTTGCCGTCCGAACTAACGAGGTGCTGCCCCGATATCTGCTGCTTCGCCGCGATGTCGCCCAGACTCACCGACGTCGTCGCATCGTTGAGCTGCTCGGCCAGATGTTTTTCGATCGCTGCCCGTGCTTCGTCGACGGTCATATCCAACACGCGCACCCGGCCATAAGGCGCTCCGAAGTCGATCATCCCGCCCGGCTCGACCGTGTAAGCCGCATTGACCGGTGCGTCGGGTAGCGCGGCCTGTGCGATCACAACCAGCGTATCGAACGCCCGTAGGCGATACGGCGCTTTCGGCGCGATGTGTACGGCGTCGATTTGGACGATATCCGGCGGTTCGATGCGATAGTCCGGCAGGATCACTTTCGCCAGTTCGCGCGGCACCGAAACCAGAGGATTCGGCGCGACGCTGCCGGTCGCTATCGGCGGAGAAGCCAACGGTTCGATCTGAAGGTCGAACGAAACGGGCCGCACGCCAGACGACGCGGCCGACGGCGATCGCGGTCGCATGTTGTCGATACGTCCCACGCCACTGGCCGCAGCCTGTGCGGCAAGCGCGTTCGACCGCGCATCCGCCGCCGTCGTCGAATTTTTCTTCGACGCCATCGGCTGGCACCCAAGCATTCCAATCGCCAACAAGATCGGCGCACAAACTTTCGCCGCCGCCAATGCGTTAACTGTCGCAGGCATGGGATGGTTCCCGTCGTATTCCGCGAGTTCGTTGATGGGATCTCAGCAGCGCCAGTCGCCGCGCCGCCGTAACAACGTCGCAAAGGCGTCGACGCCAAGACCCCGTACGTTTGACTCATCGACAAACTCCGCCCCAACCGCTCAATCAAATCGGCCGGAACTTGCTACTTATTCGGCAAAGTTTGCCGAGCGGAGACGCAGCGATAGCGTCGATATCAAATGCACGGCAGACGAGGCCGGCGCGACGCAAAGAAAGCCGATTTCAATACGGCTGCGCGCACGCAACGACAAGGAACGATTGCCGGTGGTACAGAAGCGCAACGACGCGCCCATCGCAGGCCCGTCTATCGCAGTCCCGAGTAGTAGTGCGAGAAGTTGCGATAGCCCGAAGAAATGCCCGTCGGGCCGTGCGGCGTAGTCTGCGTCTGCCGCAAGCCCTGCTCGAGTTGCTGCACGGCCGACCCTTGTTGCGAGTTAATCGACTGCTGCCGTAAGATCGGTCGCACGTACAGATGATAATTCGGGATCGGGCCGCGCTGGTTACGGAACAGATTCATATACGGACTGACCGTAGGCCGCGACGGCTGATACCGCCCAGAGTACGGCGACCCGATGCCCCGCGGCGATTGGGCGCTCGATTCCGCGGCACACACCAACAAGCCGAGAAATGCAGCGGACAAGAAAGTCCAAGCTCGTCGTCCCATCATCGCACTCACCCTTCCAACATGAAACGCAATACGGTCTGGCCCTCGGCCAACACCTGCAAGTCTATCACGGTCCATCGACCATGTCGCCGCGCCCTCTTCGATCAACCCACGGCAAACTCTACGGAATCGGGCAAATCCGCCGAATTCCGATCGCGAAAACCGAGTCTTACGCTAGCGTTGCTTGCGAGACGCTCGCGGTCAATTCCTTCAAATCGACTTACGCCGCCTAAAAATCGTCTTCAAACCGTGGTCATTCCGTCGCCGCCGGCTCGACGCACCGTGGATCCTCATTCGCCGGGCTGTTGACCAAGGTACTCACCGCGTCGGCCGCGAGTTGCTCGTCGTCAAACGGTCGCAGAAAGCCCGTCAGTGCCGCCGCGTCCGTCACGTCCGGATCGAGCCACATGTCGATCGCCGCACCGTCGAGAATCGCCGGCATCCGATCGTGAACCGTCGCCGCCAGCCGACTCGGCGTCGTCGTGATGATCGTACAGGTCTCGACCGGCACGCTCCCCTTCGACCACCGCTCCCACAACCCCGCTAGCGCAAACACCCGGTCGTCCGCAAAGTGAAACAAGTACGGCTGCTTTCGCTTGCCCACTTTCTGCCATTCGTAATACCCATCGGCGACAACCACACACCGCCGCTTTTTCAATGCCGTGCGAAACGACGGCTTCTCTGCCACCGTTTCCCCGCGGGCGTTAATCATCCGATTCCCAATCGCCAAGTCATCGGCCCAACTCGGCACCAATCCCCAACGCAACATGACAAGCTCGCGTTGCCCATCCGGCGTCGTACGCACCGCCGGCGCATCCTGCGTCGGCGCAATGTTGTACCGCGGACGCAGCGGAACACTCACGTCCAGCCGAAACTGACGCACCAACAACTGCATCGGAGCTCGAAGCGTAAATCGGCCGCACATATCCAACGTGGTCGGCGAAACAGACAAACAGTCTCGCCGCTTACAAGCTCCAATCGATATCCCCCTGTCTCCTATCTCCTGTCTCCTGCCCCAACCTACTTCTTCTCCAACCCGTCCAGCATCGCCGCAAACGCCTTCTCGTGCGCAGCCACCGTCTTCTCCGGCCCATAGAACTTCACAAAGTACGCCCCCAGCTTCTCGCCAACGATGATCGCCCCGAGCATCCGATACCCTTCGTGATTCTCCGCCGGCGCAAACGGCCCGCGCTGGTCTTTGTACGTGCCCGAAAGATCGATGACGTGAATCTCAATGCCGACGACCTTCTTCGTTTCTTCTTTCTGCGCGGCGAGTTTCGTGAACTGTGCCTTCCATCGATCGACGTTCGCCTTCACGCCGCCGCCGGCCCCCATCACGGTCACACGGCCGTCGACCTCGTCTCCCTCGGCCTTGGGCACGACGAACTCTTGATCGATGATCCGCACGGCCGGCTGCTTGCGGACCCATTCGGCCGGCGCTTTGAGCAGCAGTTTGCCTTCGGCCAAATCAATCGTCTCCTGCTTCGCCGGCTTCTCCTGCGCCGCGTCCTCCTCCGCACGCAGCGAAACCGTAGCCCATGCGCAAATGAGAACCACGAACGCGCACGATACGCGACTTTGAAATCGTTGCATCACGGAACGTCTCTCCCGATGAAAGTTGGAATACGAATCGAGCGAGCGCTTTCTCTCTCGCCTCGAGATTAAGGGTAACTCAGCCACTGCGGGGCGTCGACGTCTAACGCCGTCCAACGCCCGGCCTGTCCTCCTCGCCGTCCTCCTCCTCAACATCAACGCGCTCGCCAAATCGCACCACCATCGGCCGAAGCCAACCCCATTACCGCTCGATCTTGCCGGCCGCCCGATCACGGCCCTCATCCAGGATTTCGGCCGCCAAGGTTGACACACCCATCGATAACAGGTTATGCGTATAGGCAGTAACGCTCGCCCTTCCTGCCGAAAAAGTGGTCTTTCGTGCCCTCCTTGCGGCCACAAATCGCGCTCGTTCTACTCGCCTTGGCGTCCTGGGCCGAGGTCTGTCTGGCAGATGATGCAGCGTCCGCCGCAGAGTCCACCGCAAATTCCACCACAGAATCTGCCACCAAGTTTTCCGCCGAGCAAATCGAATTCTTCGAGGCCAAAGTCCGCCCGCTGCTGGTGAAGCATTGCTACGAATGCCACAGCGGCGAGGCCAAGAAGCTCATGGCCGGGCTGCGGCTCGACGGTCGCGAATTGGCCATCCGCGGCGGCGATTCTGGCAGCGCCGTTTCGCCCGGCAATCCGGCCGAAAGTCTGCTGCTCGAAGCCGTTCGCTGGGAATCGTTCGAGATGCCGCCGGCCGGCAAGCTCAAGCCGGCGGAAATCGCGACGCTCGAAAAGTGGATCGAGATGGGTGCCCCGTGGCCCCCCAACGCTGCGCCCAGCGACGCCGCGTCGACCGCCAAAGAGGCCGCGGGTTACGACTGGGCCAAGTGGCGCAGCGAACATTGGGCCTTCCAACCCGTCGCAATGCCTGACCCGCCAAAGGTCGCAAACGAATCCTGGGTCCAAAGCGACGTCGACCGCTTCATATTAGCCAGCCTCGAACGAGCCGGACTCGCGCCCGCATCGCCGGCCGAGCCAAGCGTGCTGGTGCGGCGCATCTATTTTGATCTGATCGGACTGCCTCCCACGCCCGACGAAGTCAGCGACTTTGTCGCCGCCTGCGAACGGGACCGAGCAACCGCGATTCGCGAATTGGTCGATCGCCTTCTCAGTTCGCCCCACTACGGCGAGCGCTGGGCACGGCACTGGCTCGACGTGGCCCGCTACAGCGACGGACACGGCGGTTTCCTCGACAACGCCGCCTACGCCCAAGCATGGCGGTATCGCGATTGGGTTGTCGACGCCCTCAACGCCGATTTGCCGTTCGACAAGTTCATCGCGCTGCAAATCGCCGGCGACATCATCGGCGAGCGCGGCGACGCCGTGGCCACCGGATTCTTCGCGCTCGGGCCAACGTACAACAGCGACGGCGGCGATCCAGACAGCGTCGCCCAGGCGAAAGCCGAAACCCTCTCCGATCGGCTCGACACGCTCAGCCGAGGCATGCTCGGCCTAACGCTAGCCTGCGCCCGTTGCCACGACCACAAATTCGATCCGCTGCCGCAGCAAGACTATTACTCGTTGGCCGGCGTATTCAACAACACCGGCGCTGGCGAATCGCCGCTCGCGCCGCCGGAAGTCGTCGACACGTTCAACCGCCACGAACAGTCCATTAAAGAAGCGGAAAAACGAATCGACGACCTCCGCGGCAAGATCAAGAACGAAAAACGCGAACCCAGCGACGACGAAAAACAGCTGTTGGACGACTGGACGGCGGAACTAAGTAAGCTCCGCGAGGACGCGCCGCCGCGCTTCGACACCGCCCACATGTTGCACGACAGCGGCGCGGCCGACATGCAGGTGGCAATCCGCGGCGACCTCCGCAAGCCCGGCGAGAAAGCCCCGCGGCGGTTCCTCCGCATTCTCGCCGGCGATGACGCCGCGCCGTTCGACGACGCCAGCGGTCGCCGCCAACTCGCCGAAGCCGTCGCCGCGCCGACCAATCCGCTCACCTCGCGGGTGATGGTCAACCGCGTCTGGATGCACCACTTCGGCAAAGCAATCGTCCGCACGCCGAGTAATTTCGGTGCGCTGGGTGAAAAACCGACGCATCCGCAGCTTCTCGATTGGCTCACCGCCACGTTCATCGAGTCCGGGCAGTCGATCAAAGCACTCCATCGCACGATGATGCTGTCGTCTGCATACCAGATGAGCAGCACATTCGACGAAGCCGCATTCCGCACCGACGGCGACAACCGTCTGCTATGGCGGATGAATCCGCGGCGGCTCGACGTCGAAGCCTGGCGCGACGCTCTGCTCGACATCACCGGCGAACTCGACCGCAACCTCGGCGGCCAGCCGACCGACAAAGTCGACAGCCGCCGCCGCACGCTCTACTTCAAAGTCAGCCGCAACGGCGACGTCTTCGCCACCGACGAGTTCTTGCGGCTATTCGATTTCCCGATCATGCGAGCCAGCGTCGAACGCCGACCGTTGAGCATCGTACCGCAGCAGTTTCTGTTCCTGATGAACAGCCCATTCATGATCGAACGGTCGAAGGCGCTCGTCAAAAGGCTCGCTGACGAGTCCGAATCTAATGCGGCGCGGATTGAGTTGGCGTATTCGCTGTTGTATCAACGGCCACCAACAGCCGAAGAAGTCGAAGTCGGTCTAGCCTACATCGCCACGGCCAACGGCACCGACCGCCTATCACCGTGGGAACAGTACGCCCAAGTACTCCTCGGCTCGAACGAGTTCATGTACGTTCAATGACTTGGTAGGGTGGGTCGAACGAAGTGAGGCCCACCAAGCAACGGTTCAAAAACCAAATCTCGCTCCCCAGCGGACAATCCCGATGCCATCGCTTCACCACCGTGACCCGCTGCCGCCGATCTCCCGCCGCGACATGCTCACGCGGATCGGTGCCGGCTTCGGCACGCTCGGCCTGGCCAGCGTAATGGCCGACGCACGCCTCTTCGCTTCCCCAGGCCAAACGGTAAATCATCCGGCGTCGCCGCTGGCCGTCAAACCACCGCACTTCGCCCCCAAGGCGAAGCGCGTGATCCAACTCTTCATGCCCGGCGGCCCGTCGCAGGTCGACACGTTCGACTACAAACCGGCCATCGCCGCCCACGCCGGTCAGCGTCCCCAAGCGGTCGATCGCAAGTCGCTGCGGAACACGACGAACGGCCTCATGCCCTCGCCGTTCGGCTTCAAGCAGTACGGCCAGTGTGGCAAGTGGGTCAGCGATATCTTTCCCCGCACGGCCCAATGCGTCGACGACATCGCCTTCATCCACTCGATGCACACCGACATCCCGGAACACGCCGGCGCGATGATGATGATGAACGTCGGCCACCTGCAACCCAATCGCCCCAGCATGGGCGCGTGGCTCGTCTATGGCCTGGGCAGCGAGAACGAGAACCTGCCCGGCTTCGTCGCCATGAGTCCCCGCGCCCAGCCCCGCGGCAAACTCGCCAATTGGGGCAACGCTTTTCTGCCCGGCGCGTATGCCGGCACCTACGTGAACATCCACGAGATGCGTCCGGACCGCATTCTCGGCGATTTGAAGAACCAGTATCTCGCCCGCGACGACCAGCGCCGTCAGGCCGACTTGCTCGCGCGTCTCAACCGTCTGCACCTCGACCGGCAAACGGAAGACCCGCAACTCGAAGCCAGCATTCAGGCGATGGAAATGGCGTTCCGCATGCAGTTCGCCGTGCCCGAGGCGTTCGACACCGAGCGAGAAACCAAAGCCACACTCGACCTGTACGGCCCGGAGGAGTATGCGAAAGGCTGCCTGCTCGCCCGCCGGTTGATCGAGCGCGGCGTCCGCTGCGTGCAGGTTTCGCTGTCGATCGACGGCTACGATATCGCCTGGGACACGGGCCACGGCGATATCGTTGGCGGCCATAAGCAGCTGGCCGACGCCTGCGACCAGGGCATTGCTGCGTTGCTAACCGACTTAAAGCAGCGCGGCCTGCTCGACGAAACGCTCGTCGTGTGGGGCGGAGAATTCGGCCGCGCGCCCACTTCCGAAGGCCAAAAAGGCCGCGACCACGACCATTACGGCTTCACCACGTGGATGGCCGGCGGCGGCGTCAAGGGCGGCGTCAGTTACGGAGCGACCGACGAGTTCGGCCTTTCGGCGGTCGATAACCGCGTACACGTCCACGACCTGCACGCCACCATCCTGCACTTGATGGGCCTCGATCACGAGCGGCTAACCTACCGCTACAGCGGCCGCGACTTCCGGCTCACCGACGTACACGGTCGCGTCGTTAAAGAAATCATCGCCTGACGTGCACGCGGGTTCCGCACGAATCGCTCGCAGCTTCGTGCTCGCTCGTGCGAATCTGCATTGGTTCGTTTCTAAACACAGCCGCTCTGCGTGCCCTCCGCGTCCTCCGCGTGAAAAACTGAACCAGCTTGTTTTTCATCGCGGCCGACGACTGCACGCCGACGCCTGCGCTAAACCACCTGCGCCAGCACATAGGGCCCCTTCGGAATCACCGCCACCGTCGCCGTCGGGCCGTATTCGTCGAGCGACTCCGCCAGCGCCCGTTCGACCGACGGCGCAGCCTCAACGAACAACTTGTTGAGCGTCTCGGCCGGCAACCCGTCGCTGACGATCTTCACCTTCGCCTTGCGACAGACCTTGGCCAGCTCTTCGAGTTGCCACTGGTCCATCACGAAATAGTCCTTGCCCAGAATCCGCTCGATGAACACGTCGAGGCTCGCATTGTCGCGAAACAGGCTCTCGAACTCCGGACTGCCGATGCCCTCGGTCAGGCTGGCCGCCATGATGATCGTGCCGCCTTGCTTGACGATCGGCAACGCCCCGGTCAGTCCCTTCACCGCTTGATAAAACGTCGTGTCGAGCGGATAGCCGGCGCAACTGGTCACGACGATATCGACCGGCTCGTCGACCGTGTCGCGGACCACCGCCCGGCAGAACGCCACGCCGTCGAGAAACGCGGCCTCCATGTCGCCGGCCACAAACTTCAGCGGCCGCCGCTGCGAGTCGATCACCACGTTGGCGATGAAGTCGCAGCCCACGTGCCGACCGATCCACGTGTTTTCCTCGTGCACCGGATTACCGTCGAGAATGCCGCAGTCGGCCAGCGGGCTTTCCAAGAAGTCCGGCCCGTGCCAGATCTTCACCGTTTCCAGCGCCGCGATGCCCGGACAGATCAACTTCCGGCCGCCGGAAAAACCGGCCATCAAATGCGGCTCGATCAAACCGGTCGTGATCTTGAGTTCCGCTTCGACGTACCGCGAGTCGATCCAAATCGGCACGCCCCGCGGGCTCTCGCCGCAATACGTATGCTCGCCGAGTACTTTGCCGTGGTGATTCTCGATCCGATAGTTGGCCGCGATCTCCGCCCCAACCAACTCGACCAGTTCGTCACCTTCGTTCGGCCGATGCAGACCCGTGGCGATCAGAATTGTGATCGCCTCGCGAGCAATGCCAGCCGCTTCGAGCCGTTGGAGGATCGGGGGCAGCATCAAGGCGTTGGGCACGGGCCGCGTAATGTCGCAGATGGCGATGCACGCACTCCGCTTCACGCGGGCAAGCTCGACCAGCGGCGGCGTGCCGATCGGCGCGTCGAGGAGTTTCTCCAGTTCGGCCAGCGGCTCGGCCAGCGGCGGCGCGTCTTTGTACTTAAGCGTCCGCACGACCCGATCGGCCGGCAAGTCGACCTCCAAACCCTGCCGACCATATTCCAGGCGAACGCGCATCGGAAGCACCCGTCGAAGATCGAACGTCGGCTGATGCCAGTGGCCATAACCGCCAGCACCACGCGGCGAGCAACGAGCGCCGCCAGCAGCTATTTCTTGCCCGCCCCACCCTTGGCTGGCGCGCCCTTGGCCGGCGCAGCCGCCGGAGCCGCGGCCCCTTCGGCACCCTCTTCGGCCGCCTTCTTCTTTTTCTTCTTCATCGCCAGCTTATAGACGCGCACCTTTGGCAGGCCGACGGGGCTGTCCCCTTCCTGCCAACGGTCGGCTTCCTTGAGCCGCACCAGACGCTCGCCGCGGGTAAGAACGCTGCGGCTGCGAATCAGACCGCGGGCAACCTTGAGTGTTTTGTCGATCGTCATAACCTGGACCTGCTAATGGACCTGCTTGGAAACGGGCCTAACTCGAATCCGCCAGTATAGCGCCCGCCGCGGAGTCCATCAACGGTGGTAGCCGGCAATTCGCGGTGCAAATACTGCTCGAAACGCGGTAGACGAGCCGACTACGCCCCAGCGCCCCCCAGAAAAACGCGGAAACAGGCCGCCGTCACGACGCTACGATTCGCACGGCAATCTGATAGGTCGCCAGCGCCGCCACATAGGCCAGCAGCGTCATGTAAGCGAACGTAAATGCCGGCCACCGCCAGGAATTCGTCTCGCGCTTGATTACCGCCAGCGTTGCCGCGCATTGGCAGCACAGCGCGAAGAACACCATGATCGACAGGGCGACGGGCACACCGAACACCTTTCGGTTAGTTCCGTCCCAAGTCGCGGTCTGCAATTTCTCACGCAGGCTCGGCGACTCCTCGTCTTCCTCCGATCCCAGGTCGTACAGCACGCCCATCGTACCGACCACCACTTCGCGGGCCGGAAACGACGCGATCGCCGCGCAGCCGATTCGCCAATCCCAGCCCAGCGGCTCAACCACCGGCTCAATCCATTGTCCCGCTCGGCCCAAATAGCTTTGCCGCACCTGCTCGCCGGCCAATTGATTCGCGATCTCATCGCGTCGCTCGCCCAGCGCGGCGATTTCGGGCGATTCTTCCTGTTCCGCTTCCTCCATCGCGGCGATCTTGATCTCGAGCGTTTCCTGCTCGGCGGCCAGCGTCCGGCTGGCGTCGTCGTCGAGCCGCGGATAATACGCCGCCGCCCATACGAGGACCATCACGGCAAAAATCATCGTCCCTGCCCGGCGGACGAACGCCCAACCACGATCGACGACGCGCGAAGCGACAACTCGGAGCGACGGCACCTTGTAGCTCGGCAACTCCATCACGAACGGCGGCGTCTCGCCCTTGAGGATCGTGCCGCGCAGCACAAGCGTCACCAGCACCGCTGCCACAATCCCCACCAGATACATGGCGAACATCGTCGCCCCTTGCAGGCCAAAGCCAACGTCGACCGCGCCTACAGAAAATCCGGCCAGCAGCCGCTCCGGTATGAACGCGGCGATCAACAACGTATACACCGGTAGGCGGGCCGAACAACTCATCAGCGGCGCGACGAGAATCGTCAGCAACCTGTCGCGGCGATTTTCGATAACCCGGGCCGCCATCACGCCGGGAATCGCGCACGCGAACGACGAAAGCAGCGGAATGAACGACTTGCCGCTCAGCCCGATGGGAGCCATCAGCTTGTCCATCAAATACGCGGCCCGCGCCATATAGCCGCAGTCTTCCAGCAAGGCGATAAACAAGAAGAGAATCAAAATCTGCGGCAGAAAGATCAGCACGCCGCCGACGCCCTCGATAACGCCGCTAGTGATCAGCGACCGCAGCGGGCCATCCGCCATCAGCGGTTCGCCACCGACGCCCTCGATCCACTCGACGAGCGCCGTCTTGATGCCGTCGATGCCTTCCATCGCCGGCGCGGCCCACGTGAAGATCGACTGGAACATCAAAAACATGAGCGCGACGAAAATCGCCACACCGTACACCTTGTGGCACAGCACGCGATCCAGCCGATCGCTGAGCGATGCCGATTCGCTGGCGCTGCGTTCGACGACGCCGTCGAGCACCTTCGCCGCCCAGCCATAGCGGGCGATCGCCTCGACTGCCGGCACCGGTTGTCCCGCCTCAGCGAGCCGCTGCCGCGCCGCGGCGAGCGCCTCGCGCGTCGCGCGGTCATCGGCCGCGAGCAAGTCGCTTTCGATATAGCCGCTCGTGTCGAGCAGCAACCGTTCGGCCAAGAATCGCGGCGTTTGGCCGCCGTTGCTGGCCGAGAGTCGCGATTGCAATTCACTCACTTCGCGCTGAAACTCCGGCGAAAACGGAGTCACGGCCGCGCTCCGTCCGCCGTCGATCGCGCTCACGAGCGCTCGGCGAAGCGGATCGAGTCCCATCCGTCGATGGGCCGCCACTGCCACGACCGGCACGCCCAACTGACGTTCCAGCCGCGCGACATCGACGCGCAACCCGCGTCCTTCGGCCAGATCGACCATCGTCAGCACCACCACCGTCGGCAGGCCGAGTTCCAACGCCTGGCTAACCAAATACAGATTTCGTTCCAAGTTGCTGGCATCGACCACGCACAGCACGGCGTCGGGCCGCGGCGTGCCGGTTTGGCGACCGAGCAGCACGTCGACCGTCACCATCTCATCCGGCGATCGCGGCGCGAGGCTGTAGGTGCCCGGCAGATCGACGAGATCGACGGCCCGACCGGAGACGCTCGTGCGGCCGATCTTTTTCTCGACCGTCACGCCCGGATAATTCCCCACCCGCTGCCGCACTCCGGCCAGCGCGGTGAACAGCGTCGATTTGCCCGTGTTGGGATTGCCAACCAGCGCGACCGTGATCGTCTTCGCGGTGCTGCCGGCGGATTCGCTTCGAGTGGTTTCCATGCGCGTTCGGCCAACGAGTCAGCCCGTCGCCTCCTCGGCTTGCGCGGCATCCATTTGCACCTCAACGCGGGCGGCCTCGGATCGCCGCAGACTCAAGCGATAGCCGCGCAACTCGAACTCCAGCGGATCGCCCAGCGGCGCGGCGCCCAGCAAACGTATCTCGACGCCGGGGATCAATCCCATCTCCAGCAGCCGGACGCCCACGCCATCCGCGCCTGCCACGTTCACCACGCGGGCACGTTGGCCGATCAGAAGTTCAGACAACAGCGGCATGGCATTGGTGCGGAAAAAAACGGCGCGAGGACGAACCCGACGTTGCGATGGGTCGCGTCCAAACTCCTGCCTCGGCCTCCAAGAATTCCGAACGAAGAACGCCGCTCAATAGTTGACCGCGGTCGGGGCCGCCGCTGACCGGGATGCCACTGTCGCGACGGTTTCGACGCATGCCGCGGCCGTCGTCCGCACCAACACGCCCATCGTTTCGCAATCGCGAAAGCACAGCCGGTGTCCGTCGACGCGCAATATGCAGGGCGACCCGCTTTGCACGATCTCGATGCGAACGCCGTCGCGCAGGCCCATCTCGCGAAGCCGATGCACGTATTCGGGCCGGCCGATCACTCCGGCGATTTCCCCACGGGCCCCCGCGGCCAAACATCCCAGCGGCATCACGTCGTGCATACCGAAACCCCTCGCAGGCAGCAATCAAAAGGCAATCGCCGAGCCGCTGAGCTTCGTGGCGTCAACCGCACTGGCAATTGAGACTCATTCTCATGTCATGCCCAATTCTATCCGGACTAGCCCGTGGCAACAAGAGTCCTTGCCGTTTTTTGTCGCCGGCCGCTGTGCCTGGTTCGTGGCAACTGCGGAATTGTAGGAAGCGAATCCCTTCGCCGATTGCAATTGTCGTTGCGACGCACGGCGGTTGCTCCGCTTGAGTCGCGACGCGATTGGCCGCGGATTATTCACGCATCGCGACGTCGGTAGCGAACGCACCAACCGACGACAGCCGACGGCCGCCGGAGAACGGCCGTTTTTTAGTTTCACTGGACGCTCCGATCACGCGGCGACTAGAATGAGCATGTCTTTTAGGTCGTAGGAACGAGTCGCGAGATGGACGCGGCGTTTCGACGATGCGCGCGAAACGCGGCGCGCCGACGCGAAGGATCGAACCGCGTGGTCACGGATCTCAGGCACACTTTATGTCCAGCACCACGACGCTGTTTCCGTTCGCAAGGACGCTTCCCTACGGACCGCAAGCGGAACTGCCCGGCGACGACGGCTGGGAGTTGCTCGATCGATACGAAGGAATTCTCCGCGACAAGCGGCTCAGTTGGACGGAACATCACCGGCTTTCTCGCCTTCTCGGCAGCGGCGGACAGGGCGTCGTATTTCTCGGCGAACGTCGCGGGGCCGACCACTTCACGCTCCCCGTCGCCATCAAGGTCTTTTCGCCCGACCGCTATCCCGACGCGCGGGCGTACGATCGGTCGATGGCCCGCATGGCGCGCGTCGCGGCCCGAATCGCGCAGATTCAGCAAGACAACCTGATGAAGGTCCACAACTTCATCGACCGCAACCGTATCCGGATGATGGAGATGGAGTGGATCGACGGCTTCGATCTGGCCGAACTGCTCAGCCCGCGGATGCTCGAACAAACGCAGGCGACGTCGAGCCAACGGCGCTGGGACCACATCAACAACGTCGTGATGACCGCCGGGCCCGTCCATCCGCGGATGAAGCCGGGCGTCGCCGTGGCGGTGATGCGGGACTGCCTCGCCGCCCTGATTGCCCTGCACAAAGAAGGAATCGTTCACGGCGACATCAAGCCGTCGAACATCATGGTCAAGCGGACGGGCACGTCGAAGCTGATCGACATCGGATCGGCGTTCGAGTTGACCGACCCGCCCGAGCGTCGTACGTGCACACCGGCTTACGCCGCGCCGGAAGTGCTGGAACGGGGCCAATACACGGCCCAGTCCGACTTGGCCAGTTTGGGCTACGTGCTCGTCGAAATGCTGTCCGGCCAACCGCTATTTGCCGGTCTGGGCGATTTCAACGAGTTGCTCGAAGCCAAGCGGTTTCTCGCCCAGCGCATCGCGCAGGTCTTGCCGCAAGAAGTGGCCTGCAACGAGTTGCTGATGACGTTCTGCCGCAACATGATCGCGCCGGACCCGACGCGGCGGTTCACCAGTGCCGAAGCGGCTGACATGCAGAAAGACGGGGCCGGGGCATTTCTGCGACAGCTCATCAAAGGCGATCTGGCCAGCGAATACGACAGCGAGCTGCGGGATTGGCTCGAACAACTCGAATAATCTCGACTTCGCGCGGATCGAAGCACGTCCGTAATGTCGCTTGGCTCGTCGTCGGATTGTGGCCTTCGCCGCGTCGGTTTTCCGATTTGCCGGTGCTTTTCCGCAACCGCCAAATCGATCTAGGGCGACGGCCCGGACGCCGCTAGAATGCCACCTCCTCTAGGACCGACGGATAGGGATGTCTGCCGGCCGCTGCCTTCCGCTTTGCACGAGACGGATTTCGATGATCGCGAAGACAATTCTCCGGCTAACGCTGGCGTTGCTGGCGCTTGCGGCTTGGGCGGCGACGCCCATCTATGGACAAGAACGACCGTCGGGCGAGCGCGCCTACGAAATCCGCCCGATCGAAGTGCGCCCCACGAACGACCGCCGTTACGACGAACGCGAGTACGGCCCCCGCGAAGCGACACCAGCCGACCCCGGCGCAACGCAAGGCGGCGAGCGTCAAACAGCCGCACAGAAGAGCGGCCTGGCAATCGCACAGCCACGGCCAGCAGCGCCATTTCAACTCGATGCGCAGCAGCAACGGTTTATCGACGAACTGCTGGCGGCATGGGAGAAGCACAGCGCCGGGATCAAGACGTTTGAGTGCGATTTCACGCGCTGGGAGTATTCGCCTACCTTCGTACCGGTCGACGCGAACGGACAACTAAAGGCCACGGCGATTTCCAGCGGCGAGATGAAGTACATCAAGCCAGACAAAGGCCTGTTTCACGTAACGGATACACGAATTCTCAACAAGACCACCGGTAAGTACGAAAAAGCCAGCGACGACGTGGGCGAGCACTGGGTCTGCGACGGCAAGGTCGTGTGGGAAGTCGACGCCAAATTCAAGCAGGTCAAGGAAAACCCGATTCCGCCGGAAATGCAGGGCGAGCAAATCGCCAACGGGCCGCTGCCGTTCATGCTGTTCGGTGGCGAGGCGGCCAAGCTCAAAGCGCGGTACTTCATGCGCGAGCAGACGCATCCTCAGTTTGAAAAGGAAGAGATTTGGCTCGAATCCTATCCGCGGTGGGCCGAAGACGCCGCCAACTTTAAGAGTGCCCACTTGATTATGAAACGGGCGGACTTCTTGCCCTATGCGCTGCGCATGTATTCCCCGAACGGCACGGACTACACCGTGTACGAGTTCCGCAAGATCAAGATCAACAACGTGTTCATGGGCGATATCAAACGGCCGAAAGTCCCTTCGGACTATCAAGTCGTGCGGGCACAGCAGCAGACTGCCCAACAAGGCCCGGCGGCGCCGCCGCGGCAGTAGCCGTTCTCAATCCGTTGCCGCAAGTCCGGCCGCGACTTCTCGACCGCGATTCTACTTCCGCCACGCTCGCGCCGGTCGGCGCGCATGGCGGCGTTTTCTTGCGCGGTCTAAGATAAAGACCGTTCCCTCACGCAAACCGGTCATTCGTGACTCGGTCTTGTCTTCGCGTCGTTCGGCCGTTTGTGTTCAAGGGGGCTAATTGGTATTCCCTGTCCCCCGACCTCCAGCCCCCGACCCCCGTTCCATGCTTCGCTTGCCCGTATTCATGGACCATCACTCGACGACGCCGGTCGATCCGCGCGTGGTGGAGGCGATGCTGCCGTACTTCACCGAAAAGTTCGGCAACGCCGGCAGCGTGAATCATCCCTTCGGCTGGGAAGCTCGCGACGCCGTCGACGCCGCACGAGCAACGATCGCCGCGGCCATCGGGGCCGGCGAAAAAGAAATCGTCTTTACTAGCGGCGCGACGGAGAGCGACAACCTGGCGATCCGCGGCGTGGCCGAACGGCCCAGGCGGCGCGGCGATCATCTCGTGACCGTGACCACGGAGCACAAGGCCGTTCTCGATCCGATCGCTCGGCTAGGCCGCCGCGGATACGACGTGACGCTCGTAAGCGTGAAGCAGCGCGGCGCGGACGATGCCGGCATCGTCGACGTCGACCAAATAGCGGCGGCCATTCGCGACGACACGGCGCTCGTTTCCGTGATGCTCGCCAACAACGAAATCGGCGCGATCGCGCCCATCGCCGAGATCGGTGCGATCTGCCGCCAGCGCGGCGTGCCATTCCATTGCGACGCGACGCAGGCCGTCGGCAAGCTGCCGGTCGACGTCGATGCGCTCAACGTCGACTTGATGAGCTTCTCCGCACACAAATTCTATGGTCCCAAGGGGGTCGGAGCGTTGTACGTTAGGCGGCGGACGCCGAGTGTGCGATTGGACCCACAAATTACCGGCGGAGGGCAAGAAGGCGGTCTCCGCGGTGGCACGCTCAACGTGTCGAGCATCGTTGGCTTCGCTAAGGCCATCGAGATCTCGCTCGCGGAGATGGGCGACGAGCAAGCCAGACTGCGAGCCATGCGCGACCGCTTGCATGCGGAAATCTTCGAGCGCGTGGCGGACGTTTCGCTCAATGGGCCAGCCCTTGCGCTGACGCACTTGCGGCTCGCCGGCAATCTCAACGTGACGTTCGCCGGCGTCGACGGCGAAGCGCTGATGATGAGCATCAAGGACTTGGCCGTTAGCAGCGGCGCGGCATGCACGTCGGCCAATCCAGAGCCAAGCCACGTGTTGCAGGCCCTCGGGCTTTCGGTCGACGAGGCTCGCAGCAGCTTGCGATTCGGTCTCGGCCGATTCAACACGGACGACGAAATCGCGTTCGCCGTCGACGCCGTCGCGGTCGCGGTGGACAAACTCCGCCGATTGAGCGGGTTGTAGGGTGAGAAAAGACGATTTTTCCGAAAAAGTATTGTTGCTCGCAAGGATAAGCGTTGACTTTTGAGTCGGGAAGATTTTAACATCTAGGTTACGCAGGGGAGATGGGGCAACCTCTCGCGGGGATATTCTCCGCATTGTCGACCAATGATGGCGGGCGTTGGAACCTGGATCCGCCAGAGAAGGGTGACAAATGGAGTGGTCTCTCATGTGGCATTCGTGTCGCCGTTCTCTCTTTCTTGGTCGTAACCGGTGAGGCCCAACGATGTTTAGTAGACTTTTTCGACCGTGGAATTCCCTAAACGCCTCTTCCGCGACGGCGCGACGCCGAAGCAGCACCACGAGACGGCAACGCAAGCCAGGGCGTGGCGTCTTTGAATCGCTCGAACACCGCCGCGTGCTGGCTTCCTGGACCCAGCAAGCCGAATTGTTGTCGGCGGGCCTGACCGCAAACGACGAATTGGGCCAAACGGTGGCCATTGAGGGCGACTTGGCGGTTGTCGGCGCGTGGCGCGACGACATTACCGTGACGCCAACATCCGACGAAGGCAAAGTATTCGTATTCCAGCGAACCGGATCGACCTGGAATCAGATCGCGACGTTGGTCGCCAGCGACGGTGCGCCCGGCGATCGCTTCGGAAGCGCCGTCGCCATTTCGGGCGGCACAATTGTCGTCAGCGCGATCGGCGACGACGTGACCTTCGGCGATGAAGGTTCGGTCTACGTCTTTGAACCGTCGGGCCCGGGAACATGGGCGGAGACGGCCCATTTGCTGCCCGTTCCCGATTTTGTCGGCCAAAACACGGTCGGCGAGAACTTCGGCGAATCAGTCGCCATCGAGGGCAACACAATCGTCGTAGGCGCGCGGTCCGACAACGACGCTTCCGGCGTCGTGCGAGGTTCGGCATACGTGTTCAAGGACACGGGCAGTGGATGGACCGTCAATCCGCCCCAAAAACTACTCGCCAGCGACGGCGCTGCCGGCGACCGCTTCGGCTTCGACGTCGACATCTTCGCCAACCGCATCGTCGTCGGCGCGCCGTTCGACAACGGTGCCGCATCGAACGACGGGTCCGTGTACGTCTTCGATCGACCCGGCGCGGGAAATCCGTTTGCCGAGGTCGCCAAGATCGTGGCCACCGGCGACCAATCCGTCGACGACGAATTCGGCACGTCCGTTGCCGTCGAAGGATCGACGGTTCTGATCGGAGCGCCCAAGGAAAACACAAACGGCGCAGCCTACGTCTTTACCGGTGGTGGCGCGATCTGGACGCAGCAGGCGAAGCTCTTGCCGCCGTCGGGAAGTTTGTTCGGAACCGCCGTCGACTTGCAAGGCAATTTGGCGGTCGTCGGCGCAACCGGCGGCGTCAACGGCAGTGCCTTCGCGTTTACACAAAGCGGCAGCATCTGGGGACCGGGCGACCTGATCAATGCTACCGACAGCATCGTCGGCGACCAGGACTTTTTCGGCCAATCCGTCGCGTTGGACGGCGGTTTTATCGTCGTCGGATCCCGGTTACACGACCACACAGGTCCGATTTCCAATTCCGGTTCGGCGTACATCTTCGTCGATCCCAACGATGCCCCGGTCAATAGCGTACCCGGCGCACAGTCGCTCAACGAAGGCTCCACGCTTACTTTCTCGGCGTTGAACGGCAACGCGATTTCGATTGGCGACGTCGATGCGTTCGGCGCGGCGATGCGAGTGACGCTGTCGGCGACCAATGGAACGCTGACGCTCGGCGACACGACCGGGCTTACGTTTAACGTCGGCACCGGCACGGGCGATACCACGATGACCTTCGACGGAACGATCGCCGCCATCAACGCCGCCCTCGACGGCACGGTGTTCGCGCCGACCGACGCGGATTATTTCGGGCCAGCGTCCGTTGACATCTTGACGGACGACTTGGGCAATACGGGCACGGGCGGGCCGCAGACGGACTCGGACTCGGTGGGCATCACGGTCGACGCGGTCAACGACGCGCCGACGTTTTTGTCTGCCGCCAATCATACGTCAAACGAAGACGGCGGCGCGCAAACGGTCGCTGCCTTCGCAACGGCGTCGGTCGGCCCGGCAAACGAGTCCGGCCAGTCGCTGACATACAACATCACGTCGATTACGAACTTCGCGATGTTCGCCGTGCAACCGTCGATTGCACCGGACGGAACATTGACGTACACGGCGGCGGCCGACGCAAACGGCTCGGCCACGGTTACGGTCGAGGTTCAGGACGACGGCGGCACGGCCAACGGCGGCGACGACACGTCCGCCCCAGCGATGTTCACGATCACGGTGAATCCGCTCAACGACGCACCAACCGCCAACGCACAAAGCGTGAACGTGTCCGAGGATGGTCAGGTGACGATTACGCTGAGCGGCTCGGATGTCGAAACGGCCGACGCCAACTTGACGTTCACGGTCACGTCGTTGCCGACTACTGGAGCGTTGACGTTCGGCGGAGTCGACGTGCAAATCGGCGACGCGTTCGCCGGCCCACCGGCGCTGGTTTTCGAACCGGCCGCCGGTTCGGGGGCCACGAGCGCTGCATTTGACTTTACGGTGACGGACCGTGGCGATCCGGACAACGCGCCGGGCGACCCGGCTCAAACGAGCGCCGCGGCGACCGTGACGATCAACGTTGTTCCTGCTGTGGCCGACGCAACGGTCACGCTTATCGACGGAATCCTGCGCGTTGGCGGCACGGCCACGGGTGGCGACACGTTGCTCGTCGATCGCATCGGCTCGACCATTCGAGTTTCGATCAACGGGACGATTTCCGATTTCCCGTTGGCGAGCATTGACGAAATCCGCGTTTGGGGTCGCGACGGGAACGATACCATCGTTATCGACAGTGGGATTTTCGTCGATACGCTGATCGACGCCGGCAACGGCAACGACCTCGTATACGGTGGCAGCGGCAGTGACCTGATCTTCGGCGGAAACGGCGTCGACCTGCTGTTCGGCAACGCCGGCAACGACATGCTGATCGGTGGCGACGGCTTCGACCTGTTGGTCGGCGGTGCCGGGCACGACGTGCTCGTCGCCGGCAGCATATCGCCCCTGTTCACCGCCGCGATGCTGCGCGACGTGTCTCAGGCTTGGGCCGCCGATCGCACGGCCGCCGAGGGCATCGACGACGGCACACTCGACGAATCGGCCGTCGACGACGACTTCGATATCCTCAGCGGCGGCTCCGGTGCCGACTGGTTTATCATCAACCTCGGCGATTGGGTCATCGACTATCGGCGGCGCGGAGCAAATGCCGACTTGATCACCTACGTCTAGGGCATCGGCACGGAGATTGGTATGTGACCGCGCGATGCCGCGTCGTGACGACGTAGGCATTGCGCGGTTCTCTTTGCGCTCGGATTGACTGACGCGACTCTTTTCGTCGCGCCCAACCGTCAATCGCTGACTACCGCGGCGACGCGATCTTTTCGCGATCGCATCGTGTCGGTCAACGCAAGTTGCCATCGCTCGATGCGAGCGGTCGACTGCTGCAGCAAATCGACCAACTCGTCGGGCACCAGCGGCTTGAGCAGATAATCCGTCGCACCGAACTCGAGCGCGTCGAGCAGCGCTTGCGCGGACGAACAGCCCGTCAGCATTAGCACTTGGGCGGCCGGATTTCGACGTTTCGTCGTCCGAAGAACGTCCAGGCCGCTGGCGCCGGGCATTTCCAGGTCGGTGATGACGAGGTCGGGACCGAATTCCTCGATCCACCGACACGCCTCTTGCGCATCGGTGAGCGCGGTCATCTCAAATCGATCGACGAACGACTTGCTGACAATCCTCGTCAGCAAGCGGACTTGGGCGTCGTCGTCGTCGATCACTAACAGTTTCTGGCGGTGGCTCATGGTCGTAACGCCGGGATTAGCGGCGGCCGAAAGATCTTTCGATCGGTTTACGAACGGGGCCGACGGCCAAGGGGAGGCGTAACGGTCCTAAAATCTACGTCGTACGGACGACGCAGGTACGGCGAGCGGCGAACGCACGAAACGAGTTCGGTTCGCGACGATCGACGGGCTTGCGACGATCGTGCAGACCGGGCTTCCCCTGTTCAGCGGTCGCCCCGGGGGCGTATGATCGCGGACCAGGACCGCCGGCGGTCGGCAGCTCGTCGACCCGACAACGTGGTACGTCGTTTCGAGAAAGTGCGTTTCATGCTCACCGTCGCCGATATCCTGGGTTCCGGCGGAAGCATCGCGCGGCGATTGACCAACTACGAGGCCCGGCCGCAGCAAGTCGAGATGGCCGAGGCCGTGGCCGCCGCGATTGCCGCGAAGGAACACTTGGTGGTCGAGGCTGGCACCGGCGTCGGCAAGAGTTTCGCCTATCTCGTGCCTGCGATTCTGGCGGTGACGGAACCCGAAGCGGAGACGCCCGAATCGGCTGCCGCGGAAGGTGGCGATGACGACGTCGCCGAGCGTAGGCCCCGCCGCATCGTCGTATCGACGCACACGATCAGTCTCCAAGAGCAACTCTTGGGCAAGGACTTGCCGCTGCTCAAGGGTGTCATTCCACGCGATTTCTCTGCCGTGCTCGCCAAGGGGCGCGGAAACTACGTCAGTCTGCGGCGACTCGAAGCGGCCGCCATGCGGGGCGGTAGCCTGTTCGTCGACGCTGGCGAATTCGAGCAAGTCCGCGAACTCGTAAAGTGGTCCAAGACGACGCATGACGGAACGCTGGCCGACATGCCGTTTCGTCCCTCGCCGAGTGTATGGGACGAAGCGGCCAGCGACAGCGGCAATTGCCTGGGTCGCAAATGCCCGCGGTACAAAGACTGCTTCTACTTCGCGGCCCGACGGCGGCTGGAACATGCCCAGGTGATGATCGTCAACCACGCGCTGTTCTTTAGCGACCTCGCCCTGCGGCGGCAGAACGTCAGCCTGCTGCCCGACTACGACGTCGCGATTCTCGACGAAGCCCACACGCTCGAAGCCACCGCCGGCGATCACCTCGGGCTTCGCATTACGTCCAGCCAGGTCGACTACGTCTTGAGCAAACTCTACAACGACCGCACCAACAAGGGATTGCTCGTCACGCGCCATTTGGCCGCGCCGCAGCAGGAAGTCATGCGCTGCCGCCAACGGGCCGACGCGTTCTTTCGCGACGTTCAGGACTGGTTCGAGCAGTGGGGCGGTAACGGCCGCGTGCGCAAGGCCGGCGTCGTGCATAACGAACTCGGTGCGGCGCTGGCCGCGTTGGGCAAGATGGTTCGCAAGGAAGGCAATCGCATCAAGGACGAAGTCGAGCGACAAGATTTCACGTCGGCCGGCAATCGCCTCGAATTGATCGGCGCGGCGATCGATGAATGGGTCGAGCAATCGGCCGAAGGCAGCGTCTATTGGATCGAGGCCGAGCAGAAACGCCGCGGCACGCGCGTCACACTCGCCGCCTCGCCGATCGACGTCGGGCCGGTGCTCGCGGAGCAACTGTTCGCGCGGGTGAAGACCGTAATTCTCACCAGCGCAACGCTCGCCGTCGGGCGCGACGCCTCGTTCGAATTCTTCAAAACCCGTCTCGGCGCGACCAAGGCACGGGGCAAGCAGTTAGGCAGTCCCTTCGACTATCAACGCCAGGCGACGCTAATTCTGCTCGAAGGCATGCCCGATCCGTCGAGCCAGCGCGAAGCATACGATCGGCAAGTTTCTAAAATGGTCCGCCGCTACGTCCATCGCACGGGCGGCCATGCGTTCGTATTGTTCACCAGCTATCAACTGTTGCAGCGCGTTGCGAAGGAACTCGAGGCCTCGCTCGGCCGCGACGGTCTGCGACTTTTCTGCCAGGGTGCCGGCACGCCCCGGCATCAAATGCTCGAAGAATTCAAGGCCACGCGCGGCGCGGTGCTGTTCGGCACGGATAGCTTCTGGCAAGGCGTCGACGTGCCCGGCGACGCGCTGCAGAACGTGATCATCACGAAGCTTCCATTCAGCGTGCCCGATCGGCCGCTTTTGGAAGCGCGTCTGGACGCGATTCGACAGCGTGGCGGCGTGCCGTTTCGCGAGTATCAACTTCCCGAGGCCGCCATCAAGCTCAAACAGGGATTCGGCCGCTTGATCCGTTCCTCAAAAGATACGGGCCAGGTGGTGATCCTCGACCCGCGCGTTCGCTCGAAGCCATACGGCAAGCTTCTCCTCGAATCGTTGCCAGATTGCCGCGTGGTCGTGGAACGAGTCGAGTGACGCGGCCCCGCTTAGGACTTGGCCAGAAACGGCTTCCTGATTCCCCGTTCGGCGAATTCGTAGGGTGGGTCGAACGAACGTGATGCCCACCGGATTGTATGTAATCTATCGCGTGGCGGGCCACACTTCGTTCGACCCACCCTACTCGAAGTCTGCCAAGATTCAGGGAACTTGGTCTGGACAAATTCCTTACCATTGCCAAACGGCGGTGCCCCAGGCGAGTCCTGCCCCGAAGCCGCTCAGGCAGAGGCGGCTCCCCGGTCCGACGCGTCCGGCACGATGCGCTTCGTCGAGCGCCAGCGGGATGCTTCCCGCCGACGTATTGCCGTAGCGGTCGACGTTGATCGCGATCCTGTCCGGGTCGATGTCCATCGCCTCGGCCGCGGCGTCGAGAATCCTCTTGTTCGCCTGATGCATGACGAACAGGTCGATGTCGCTAATCGCGAGCCCGGCGCGATCGAGCACGGCATGCACCGTATCGTCCAACAGCCGCACGGCCCACTTGAACACCGGCCGGCCGTTCATGAATAGGTATTGGTCGCCCCGCGCCATCGCCTCTTCGCTGGGCGGAATCCGCGACCCGCCCATCGGGCGGCATAGCAAATCCCGTCCCGCGCCATCGGAGCCGAGCGTGTACCCGAGCAGCCCCTGCTCCTCAGTTCCGCGCGACAGCAACACGGCGCCACCGCCGTCGCCGAATAGCGGGTAGGTCTTCTTGTCGTTCGGGTTGATCGCCCGGCTGTTGCAGTCGGCGCCGATGACGAGCGCAAGTTGACTCGTCCCGGCGACGACGTACTGCGCCGCCGTCACCAGCGAATACATGAAACCCGCGCAGGCCGCTTGCACGTCGAACGCGGCCGCGCAGATTCCCAAGTTATCTTGCACGCGACATGCCGATGCAGGTACGGGCATGTCGGCGGTGAACGTGCCCAAAATTACCAGGTCGATATCGGCCGGTTTCACGTCGGCCGCTTCCATGCATCGCCGAGCCGCCTCGGTCGCGACATCGCTCGTCGCCATTTCCGGCGGGGCGAAGCGGCGTTCGAGAATGCCGGTCCGCTGAACGATCCAATCCGCATCGAACCCCAGCGCCGCCAAATCGGCGTTGGTCACCACGCGCTCGGGAACGTAACTTCCCGTCGCCACCAAACGCACACCAGTCAAACGGCGAACGGGCGAACGTCGGTTAAGTTCGAGGTCATCGGCCATGAAGAACGGGGGCTTGGGGTCTCGAGGCTAGGGATAAGAAACTCGAAACATTCGTCGGTATCGACGAGCGTGAAAACTTCCGTCGACACTCGTCACGTCGTCTTGTCCGCAAACTCAGTGCTCCCCATCCGCGTCCACCGCGGTTCGTTTCGACGGACGATATGCAAAACGATCACTCCAATTCCAAATCGACCCAGCGCCGCTCTTCGTGCGAGACCAACACGGCGTCGGCAACTAGTTGTGCGTTGAGCCCGTCGCGGAAGCTTGGCACGGCCTCGCGCCCTTCGACGATCGCCGACACGAACTCCCACATCAAATCGTACCGGAAAACCGTCGCCGGTTCACCCTCAGTCGGGTTCCGCGGGCTTCCCAGCGGCGAGAGGAATTCGCTGGGCACCGGCACTGCATGCAGATCGTCGCCGGTCTTGCCCAGCAGGATCGTGTTCGGCTCGTGCAATTGATACACGGCCGAACCTTCCGCTCCGTTGATCTCCGCCCATTCGTGGCCGAATCCATTGCGGTGATAGCCCTTGGCCAGCGTCGTTCCTTCCCAGACGCCGACCGCGCCGTCGCGAAATTCGCCGATCAATGCCGACCAGTCGTCGACTTCCGACGGCGGGCATTCCTTCCCTTCCTTCGTCTTGTCCCGTGGAGCAAACCGCGCCACGGCTCCGCAGACTCGGGCTAGCGGCCCGCACAGGTCCATCGCAAAGTCCAAGCGATGGATCGTCATGTCGAACAGATCGCCGGCCCCGGCCGTTGCCTTGTATTGTCGCCAACCCCAACTCGTTTCGGCCCAATCCAAAAAACGCTGGCTGCGAAAGTGCCTCGGAACGCCGAGCGAACCGCCCTTTAGCAAATGGGACAAATACCGCATCGCCGGCGCGAAGCGATACGTGAATGCCGTCATGTGCACGACCTTGTTTCGTCGAGCGGCGTCGTACATGTCCTGCACGTCGGCCCCGTTTAGCCCGAGCGGCTTCTCGCACATTACGTGCTTGCCGTGGTTGGCTGCTTCGACGGCGATCGCTCGATGGGTAAAGTTCGGCGTAGCAATCACTACGGCATCGACATCGTCGCCACGGCAAATCTCCAAAGGATCGGTCGTCACGCGCTCGACGCCCCACTCGCCCTTTCGCTTCGCCAGCAACTCCTCGCTCGTGTCGCAAACGGCCGCCAGAACGCACCGAGAATCCAACCGAATCCCCGGCACGTGGTGATAATCGCTAACCGCGCCGGCTCCGATGATGCCGATGCGGATGGGCTGACTAGATGAAGGCATGGCATTCAACCGGGGTGAGGCGGTGGCGGGTGGCCGCAGGCTGGCGGCAAGCACTATTCGGCCTTTGGCCGGCCAAAGGCCGAGTAGCCTACGCCGCCCGCGTCATACGGACAAGGCCGACACGCTCGTCCAATGACGCGCATGATGGACCTAGCCAATTCGTGCCTGATGTCCCCGGTGCGGCGATGAGCCGAGCGAGAGGCCATGCCACGACGAAATCTGGCGAGCGTGCTGCAACACGTATTCTGGAGTCGTCGTTCTGAAATCGTCGCGCGAGACTAGCCGGCGGCGTTTCCTAGTTGTTGTACGTTGGCGGTGGCTGCGATGTCGTTGTCGCCGATGGCGGGCCGAATTCGGCAGGCGACGAGCTGATTGCCGCTTCCTGAGCCGGCCCAACGGAGTGCCGGCTTGCCCGCGGCCTTGTCTGCGTCTTGGCCGAATAGCGAGCAACTGCTCACCAAAGTATCGCGGCAGTCTTCGACCACTAGGCAGGTCACGCCCGGCGCGACGAGTTGGCAGCCAGTGACGGTCAGGCCTTCGCAACGACGCAAGTTCAACAGCGGCACCCCGGACTCTTGGCCGGCCGTCTCTTCATCGAGAACGTGGCACGCGCTGAGTACGCTGTCGCGGCAGTTTTCGATCAATACGCCCGTGCCGAATTCCGGCGTGTGGCGGCGAAACTGATTCGAGCTAACGATCATCTGGCGGCAGTTGTCGAGGTGCAAATTGTAGCGACCGGCGGAGTAGATGTTGTTCCCGGTCAGCGTGATGCCGTAGCAGCCCGTGAGATGAACGTTGGTTTCTTGACTGCCGACGACGTTGCCGGTGATGGCGAACAAACCGGGCGGGCGGCCGGCGGCCGCACCGTCTTCGACGATCCGCAAGTTCGCGCCGCCGCGCGATACGGTGGCCTGAATCGTGTTCGAGGCGATCGTCACTTCGCACACCGTGGCGTCCGGCGCGGTCGTGTCGATGTAAATCTCGGCGGTCGGATCGTCGGCGATGCCGTGCGTGGCGTCGTTGTTGTACTCGATGTCGTTGCCGGTGATTTGCAAGTTGCGTACTTCGCTCCGCTCGATGCGGATGCCG
>JAJDEG010000400.1 GCA_029259895.1 Planctomycetota bacterium | reverse complement strand
GCCATCGTCTCGCGCGTGATGTCGTTGGGCAGTTCGTGCAGCCGATAGCCGACGGCCAGCTTGGCGGCGATCTTGGCGATCGGAAAGCCGGTCGCCTTCGACGCCAGGGCGCTCGAGCGGCTCACGCGCGGATTCATTTCGATGACGATCATCCGGCCGGTCTGCGGATCGATGGCGAATTGGATGTTCGAGCCGCCCGTCTCGACGCCGATCTCGCGAATCACGGCCAGCGAAGCATCGCGCATCCGCTGATACTCTTTGTCGGTAAGCGTTTGCGCGGGCGCGACGGTGATCGAGTCGCCGGTATGGACGCCCATCGGATCGAAGTTCTCGATCGAGCAGATAATCACAACGTTGTCGTCGACGTCGCGCATGACCTCCATTTCATATTCTTTCCAGCCGATGATCGATTCCTCGATCAGCACCTGCGTGACCGGCGACATATCCAGCCCATAGCGGACCAGCGCGTCGAACTCTTCGCGGTTGTAGGCGATGTTCGAGCCGCTGCCGCCGAGCGTGAAGCTGGGCCGCACCACGCACGGCAGGCCGACCATCTGCAACACGCGCCGCGCATGCTCCAGGTCGCGAACGACTTCGCCGCGGCAGACTTCCAGGCCGATCTTCTCCATCGCCGCTTTGAACTGGTCGCGTTCCTCGGCCTTGGCGATGACGTCGGCCTTGGCGCCGATCATCTCGACGCCGAACTTCTCCAGCACGCCGTGCTTGGCAAGTTCCATCGCGAGGTTCAGGCCCGTCTGCCCGCCGAGCGTCGGCAGCAATGCGTCCGGCCGTTCTTTCTCGATCACCTTGGCGACGATTTCCCAGGTGAGCGGCTCGATGTACGTCCGGTCGGCCGTTCCGGGGTCGGTCATGATCGTAGCCGGGTTGGAATTGACCAACACGACCACGTAACCTTCCTCGCGCAGGGCCTTGCAGGCTTGGGTACCGGAATAGTCGAACTCGCAAGCCTGGCCGATGATGATGGGGCCAGACCCGATGAGCATGATCTTGTGAATGTCGTTACGGCGGGGCACGGCTGGGCGGTTTCCTAGCGAATAAAGGCAAGCGCGGATCGCGACCGCACCCACCGCGGCCGCTCGAAATCTAAAATCTCCCAATGCTAGCACGACAACCCGCGAGCCAGCAAGTGGCCGGCGAGGAGGGTCGTGGAATGGTGGCCTAAGTGTGTGTTGCTGGGCTACCGCGCGGCAAGCCAATCGGCCAGCCAGTCCAAAAGCCACGCCGCGCCGCAAAGAAAAGCCACCAGCGCAGCTATGAGTCCTGTCCAGAATCCGGCGAGCCGATCCCCTTCGTCCCATTCCGGACGACGCCCACCGCCAGCAATTATTTCGTTCTCGGCCATGCTGGCATTGTAGCGGGGTGGGCACGTGCTTTGTACGTACTCGATGACTGCCCTAACGGCGACGCGATTGCATTCGCGATGCTTTGCCGTTGTCGCATGAAACGACGATCTCGGCACGTTTCTCAGCGACCGCTCGGCGGTTGCGCCGCTGGCGAGCGGTAAGGTTCATCAGCACGATAGCGGGCAAGCCGAACCCTGATCTCGGCGGCCCGTTGCCCGTCGTTCGAATTTTCGGCGGCGGCCAGCGCGGTTTCGGCGGCGGCGATGGCTTCGCGGAACTTTCCCGACGCGGCGTAGGCGGCGGCGAGCGCGTCGAAGACGGGGATTTCGTCGCCCCAGCCGCCGCGGGCCATCGGCTCGACGAGCGGAATCGCATCGGCCGCATTGCGAACCGTGTCGTCGCTGCTGGTGGCCAGCAGCCAAGCGAGGCTCACGCGCGCGGCGGCGTGTTCGGCGTGGTAGTCGATCGCACGGCGATAGGCTTTCACCGCGTCGCTAGGCTTGGCCTCAAATTCGGCGATGCGGCCGATCGTGTGGTGCATGTCGGCGACGCGGAGGTTGCGATTGATCTCGTCGCGCGAACGGCCGATGCTCGGCGGGGCCGATTCGTTGGCAAGGAACTTGTCGATGTACGCACGGGCGTCGGTGGGATAACCGCCTTCGAGATAGGCCGAGGCGACGGCGATGGGGTGCGACTCGAACAGGTCCCTCGCCCAACGGCCGGCGAAGGGAACCGCTTGCTGACGAAACGTGGCGGGATTGGCGGTCATGGCAAGAATGTCGGCGAGCAGCACCCGCGGCGTCACCGGGCCGAAATAGATCGCCGATCCGCGCCCGGCCGGATCGATCAACACGCTCATCGGCAGCGGCAGCGTGCGCTGGCGATAGACGACGCGACGCTGAAACTTATCGACCGCGTCGAGCAGTTCCTTGTTCGCCCAACCGGATTCAAATTCGTACTTCAGATTCGCCAGCGCCGTTTTCAGGGCGGCCGCAGTGGGCGGTTCCGATTGATTGAGCGCGTCGACGTTGAGCGCCACGATGCGGACCTTGAGCCGGTCGAGCGTGGCCTTTTCGGTGGAGAACTCGCGTAGTTCCTTCATGCAGGGAGCGCACGTCGTGGACCAGAAGTTGATCAGCACGGGCGCGCCGACGAACTCGGACGAGCGATTCGTGCGGCCGTCGAGGTCGCGGTACTCGAACGCTTCGATGGGAAGCGGCTCCGTCAACTTGACGCGGGCAACGGAAGTTTCCGGCGGCGGCTTAAGGTCGGCCGGTTGGAGGGCCACGGTTCGCGGCGTGGCGGCCAGTGCGTCGGCCTTGCCCGTGCCTTGGACGATGCGATAGCGGCCGTTCGCGGCGACGTTCGTAAACGTCTCGACGTTCGGTTCGGCGTTGGTCGGCCAGCGAACGACGACGCGGTCAATTTTCGCTACTACGCCATTCTCGCCACCGCCGGTCTCTCGTTCGCCAAGGCCGAAGTGGAGTTGCTTGGACGACTGGCTCAAGAAACCGTCGCCGGCGACGAGCGACTTGACGAGCGTGCGCGGCTGCGGGCCGCCGAGATACACTTCCACGCGGGCACCGATCGCGTCGCGGTTCGTGCCGCGCTCGGGATCGCCGACAAGTTCGAGCGTCAGATGCGCCGAGTCCGACGGCACATCATTGCGAAGGAACCGCACGCGCGGGCTGGTGCGGTTGGCGAGCCACAAATCGAGATCGCCGTCGTGATCCCAATCGGCCACCGCAACCGTGCGGGCATCGTCGGCGAAGTCGAGACCGGTGGCGGCCGAAACATCGGCAAACCGCGGTCCGCGCGTGTTGAGAAAACAGCAGTTGCGTTCGCGACCGCTGAACGAGCGGCCTTCCTGGATCATCTGCGCGAGTTGGCCCCAGGCGTCGAGGTATTCTTCGCTGGGCGTCAATGCGCCGCTGCCCGTCGGTGTTTGCGACACGACCTGTCGCCAATAGAAACTTCACAAATCGCCGCTGTCGTCTTGCGTAATGAATCCGTTGGCCACGTAAATGTCTTCCCAGCCGTCGTTGTTGAGATCGACGAACTTGGAGCCCCACGCCCAACGGCCGAGCGTCACCGCCGCGTCGAGACTGACATCGCGGAATTTGCCGTCGCCGAGGTTGCGATAGAGCGAATTGCCGCGGGCGTGGTGACGCAACTCGGCCAGCGTCTTGGCGTCGGCCCCGGCGAGGAATTGAGCCTGCGTGGTAATGCGATTGCCGGCGGAGGAGAACATGTTGGCGACGTACAGGTCCGGCCGGCCGTCGTTGTCGTAATCGCCCCAGCACGCCGACATGCCCGGCCCGACGTCGTCGACACCCGCTTCGGGAGCGACGTCGCGGAATTTCCCGCCGTCGTTGCGGTAGAGATTGTCGCGGCCGAAGTCGTTGGCGACGAACAGGTCGTCGTCACCGTCGTCGTCGTAATCGCACCACGCGGCGGCGTAGCTGAAACGGCGGTTGTTCTCGTCCATGCCGACTTCGGTGGTGACCTGACGAAACCGCCATTGCGTCCCCCGGCGCTTGTCCGTCGGCGCGAGGCCGTCGTTACGGAGCATCGTGTTGCGGCCGCCGTTGTTCGCGTCGTGATACGGCACAGGGCGGGCAAAGAGAATGTGCCGATCGACGCCGGGCCGCGGATTGTAGCCGCACACGAACAGGTCGAGGTCGCCGTCGCGGTCGTAATCGGCGGCCGCGAGCGAATAGGAAAACGAAGCCGGCATCAGCGCCGTAGCGGTCGGTGCGAAGCGGCCGCGGCCGTCGTTGGCGAAGAAGGCGACGCCTTCCCAAACGGCGACGGCGAGATCCTGATCGCCGTCGTTGTCGAAGTCGGCCAGCAGCGCCGCGTGCGTGGCGTCGACGAGATCGACGCCCGTGTACGACGATGCGTCGGTCGCCGTGCCATCGGCGTTTTGGATGTACAGTCGATTCGGCAGTCCGCCGGGCTGGCAAACGTAAAGGTCGTCGAGACCGTCGCCGTTCGCATCGCCGATGGCAAGCCCTTGCCAGCCGCCAACGTCAATGCCGAGGCGTTCGTCGAGATTGCCGATCCAGTGATCGGTGCCCAACAGGAGTTGCGAGGCGAACGACGAGTTCCCGCCCAGGACGGCGGCGGTGCAATCGGCGAAGAGGCCGCCATTGGGAGTCGCGGTCGGTACGGTGGCAACGATCTGCTCGAAGTCGCTGGCGGCGATCGCCTTGAGCCGCGGCGGCGACTGGTCGGTCGGCCGCGTCCACGTGCAGCGGCAGTGTGCGTTCCACTGGACGCTGCCAGCGGTGCTGCTCGCGGGAGTGTCGCCCGACGCCGTGACCGATTGCGTGGGGCCGCCGATTTGCACGATCATCGTCGTCTTAACGTCGTCGTCGGAGAGTTCGACGCTAACGGTCTTGAACTTAGCGTGAACGTGCGGATCGTTTCCGAGCGACGCGATCAAGTCATTGATGACGTCGGCAAAACCGGAAAGTCCGCGGTAGGTGGCGTCCTCTTCGTCCGGCGAGCGGCGGACGTGGAACGTCTTGTCACGGAACACGTCGCCGAGTTTCTTAGCGCGGAGCGGCGTGGCCGTTACGTCCTCGGTGGCAATGGCTTCAAGGTCCGCCGGCTCGACCGGCTTGGCGGCGGCGATGAGTCCGGCCAGCCGCTTGAGCTGCTTGTCGGCCAAATCATTGAACGCTTCGGTCTCCCAACCGTCGCGCTGGGGCGGAGTCTCGGCGGTGCGGCGCGCCGGGGCGGGAAGCGCCGCGGTCGAGCCGGATGCGTCGGTGGGTTCGGGTTCGGTCGGCGTAGGAGCAATCGCCGGCGCGGGATCGAT
>JAJDEG010000399.1 GCA_029259895.1 Planctomycetota bacterium | reverse complement strand
CAATCGTGGTCGTTTGTGGCAAATGGTTTTATTGACGGCGGACGAGCGGGATTTCACGCTGGCTGTGGCCGCCGTGACAACTGATCGATCTTGGGGCTCGGCCTCCTCCTCCAGCGTGAAATGACGCAAGGAAAAAATGTTGCCTGATTCGTTGATAGCTGCCGTCCGGCGGAGGTTGCTGAATCGTGAGAGCGGTCCCGTGCTATCGAGCACGTTGGTAAAGCTATACACAACGGCCATAGTCGGGCGAGCCGCGACGAACATGATCGCAACGGTGCCAGCAACAATACCCGCCAGACGCGCGACGCATGGAACCGTCGTTCCACGGCGAAGACAGAAAAGAATAATGCACGCAAAAGCATTCATTAGCTCGCTCCCTTGCGATTGCTGGAAATTTACCTGCGGCTCGGCCCACGAGTCTTTTCGTGTAGGCAGGATTAGCCGATCGATACTTCGCGGATTATACCCTCAATTAGGGCGAGGAGCCGATTTTTTTATTTTTCACGGCGTCGCGCCGCCGCCCGCGTTATGCCGAAGTGTTTGCCTCGCACGGAATCGATCCGTCGGCGTCGCCGTCCAGCACGGCAGAGCGCATTGAACAATACGAGACGCCAATGCGCGACGCGATCATCGCCGCGTTGGACCATTGGTGGCTGATTGAACGAGACGCGAATGCTTCGGTCGCCACCTGGATTGCGGACGTACTAGCACGCGCCGATGATGCTTCGTGGCGAACCCGGCTACGGAAAGCCGTCGTGCAGAAGAACCTTCCGCATTTGCTAGCGCTTGCTCGCGAAGATCACGTTCTGGCACAGCCGCCGACAGCACTGAAAACACTCGCTCAAGCGCTGTTAGAATTCGAGGGCGACGACGCGGCGATCGGCCTATTGCGGCGCGCGCAGCGTCGTTATCCCGACGACTTTTGGATGAATTTCGACCTCGGTTGGGCCCTCTTGCGGCAACGGCCGGCGAGCAACGCGGAGGCGTTGCGCTGCTTTTCGGTGGCGCGATTGCTTCGCCCTGATCTGGCCGGCGTGTACTTGAATATCGGAAGTCTGCTCGCGGAGGGCCAGGACTGGGAAGGTGCGGTATTCTATGCCCGACAGGCGATCGAAAGAGACGCCGATTTGGCCAGTGCGCATAACCTGCTCGGCGTCGGATTGTCGAAGATCGGGAGTGCCAACGAGGCGGTCGACGCATATCAAAAGGCGTTATCACTGAATGCCGACCTGGCGGAAGCACACTACAATCTCGGCTTGCTTCGCCAACGCCAAGGAGGCCTCGACGACGCGCTTTCGGCGCTCGAACGGGCCACGCAGCTCGATCCCAATGACGCCGAGTATTGGTACATGCTGGGGAACGTTCGTTATGAAAAGCGAGAATACACGAAGGCGCTTGCGGCGTACCAACGCGCCGTTCGGCTGGATGCCGATTTTGCCATGGCACGCAACAACTTGGGAAATTCGTTCAAGGCGCTCGGCCGATTGAATGAGGCCATTGAGGAATACAAACACGCGATTCAATTGGGGCCGCAATCGGAACTCGACAAGGTGTTCAGCAACTTAGGAGCGGCTTGGCATCTCATGGGTCGTGCCGATCTGGCCACGTCAGCGTATCGGGCAGCGGTCAATCTCAAGCCGGACTCAGCGCCGAATCAATACAACCTCGGCTCCGGACTCCAGGCATTGGAAGATTGGGGGGGCGCTGCGTCGACGTATCGCGAAGTGATTCGCCTCGACCCCGATTTCGCCGAGGCACACTGCAATCTCGGGCACGTTCTGCGCCGAATGGGACAACTCGACGAAGCGCTCGATGCACTAGAACGTGGGCACGAACTGGGTTCCCGTCGCGACGACTGGCCGTATCCTTCTCGGAAGTGGATCGAGCAGGTGCGACGGCTGATGCGGGCAGCGCAAGTCCAAATGTAGTTCGTCGCTTTTCTTGATTCTGCTTTTCGTGGTGAGGGAGAAACACCTTGTCACGTGCCTTTACGTGAGGCGATCAAGCGTATAACCGGTAGGTGATGCAAAATCATTCGCGGAGCGAAGTCATCAGCGACGTTGTCTTTGCGATGGCATGTCGGCTCCGTGCAATTTTCGGCGAATCGGCCTCGTTTAGGAATGTATTCCGTTCTGCGGGCGTCTGATTTGCCGATTTCCGCAGGTCCCCGCATGCCATTCGCTTGGATTCGATTTCGGCGAGTTGGCTAGGACGCAACGGTCGAAATGCGGGTGGCGAAAGACGTCCTAATCCTCGCCCCCTCTGCTTCGAGCACCGTTCCTCGAAACGGAAATGCATCACTCGAGCGGCCGTCGAAAGTTCGAGCCGTTAGCGCAGCCGCCGTCCACTTCAGCCTAGTGCTTTGGCACGACCAGAAGTTCGGGTTGGCTTGGTTCGGTGGATTTGGGAAACTTCCGGCAACAAGGAGGTTTCCCGTGCACAAGAAGTATATTGTTCGGTTGACGGCGAAGGAACGTCGGATTTTGCGGGAGGTCGTCAAGAAGCTCAGCGGATCGAGCCAGAAGGTTCGTCGTGCGCAGATGCTGCTCAAGGCGGACGTGGCGGGTCCGGCGTGGACCGACGAGCGAATTGCCGAGGCGTTCGACAGCCGCACGCGGACGGTCGAAAAGCTGCGCGAGCGATTCGTGACCGAAGGTTTCGAGCAAACGTTGCATGGCAAGCGACGAGAAAATCCTGCGACGGAAAAGATTCTTGGCGGCAAGCAAGAGGCTCAAGTCATTGCAATGCGGCTTGGCCCGCCGCCCTCCGGCTACGCCAATTGGACGCTTCGCTTGTTGGCGCGGAAGGTTGTCGAATTGGAGATCGTCGAAGCGATCAGCCACGAAACCGTGCGCCGAACGCTTAAAAAAACGGGATGACCAACCGCAAGATTCAATACTGGGTCATCCCGCCAAAGGCAGACGCGGAGTTTGTGGCGGCCATGGAGCAAGTGCTCGCCACCTATGAAAAGCCGTGTGATCCGGCGTGTCCGGTGCTGTGCATGGACGAACAACCCGTGCAGTTGACCAAAGAGACGCGCCGCCCGATTCCGGCCACGAGACGTCACGCACGACGCGTCGACTACGAATACGAACGGGCGGGCACGGCGAGCATCTTCATGTTTGCCGAACCGTTGGCCGGTTGGCGCGAGGCGACGGCGCGTGCTTCCAAGACCAAGGTGGATTGGGCGGTGGAAGTGGCTCGCTTGTTGGAAGGCCGCTACCGCAAGTGTTCGCGCGTGATCTTGGTGTGCGATAATCTGAACACGCACACGTTCGGCGCATTTTACGAGGCGTTTTCCCCATCGCGTGCTCGATCGCTGGTACAGCGAATCCATTTCTGCCACACGCCCAAACACGGCAGTTGGTTGAACGTCGCGGAAAACGAACTGAGTTCGATGACCCGGCAATGCGTTTCCGGCCGCCGGTTCGGTGCGCTGCCGACGTTACAATCCGAAATCGCCGCCTGGTCGACCGACCTCCCCGGACCTAACCCTCTTCATAAACTTTCTCTGTTTGCTCTATCGCAGTTAAAGCCAAAAACGATGCAGACTTACGGAGTTGAAGTCTCATTCGGTCGGCGCGCAGAAAAACGCTCTACTAACTTTTCGCGACAGCCGGCTTAACAACGCGCGCGAAAAAACAGAGAGCGCGAGAATAGAAATAGAGCGGTGCAGCGACCAACCCCTCTCTACCCTAGAGTAAGGACTGACACTCCCACGGTCAATGGTCATATAGTGCCGTCACGTCGGTGCCTGCCGGACGTCCGATTGAAGCTATTTCATCGCATCCGCGTCGCTGTTCGGCATGAGTTTGCCGACCGAACTGCCACGCAACCCAGCATTGCGACTGCCATCCAGTGCATCGCCGGTTCGGGGACTGGCGTGGATGCAGAGGCCGCTGCTGATGCGCCGAGAAGATTTCGTAGGAGCATCAGATCGTGAAGCGACGTCGCCCCGTCGGCGTTGAGATCGCCGGTGGTCCAGGTGGCGCCTGTGGACATTCCTAGGTTCGCGGTGAGTAATGCGAGATCGCTGCGGTCGACGTTGCCGTCGAGGTCGATATCGCCTGGCAGCGCACTTGTCGTCAGTTCGACGCCGGTCGTCGTGTAAGTGATCGCCCAATCCAATCCGCTGGGGAGCGAATGATCGAACTCGACGAGATCGAACTGACCGCTGCGGCTAGCGTACTGCAACAGCGTGAATGACTGATTCACCGGCGGGATGTTCCCATTCGCGGCCGTAAGCGATAGTGTTCCACCGAGCGCTACGTGTCCCTGGAACACCACGCTGTCATGCAGTGAGCCGGCGATATTTCCGCCGAGTGTTATCTCAAGCACCGCCGTTTCGCCGAGCGTGGCTTCTCCGTCAATCAGCAACTTTCGCTCGGCGCCTTGCGGTGTGACGGCACCATGAAAAACCACGCTGCCTGGGCCACCAATTCGGCTGCCGAAATACGATTCGGCAAAGGTCACGGTGGAACCCGTTGACACGACGACTGAGCCGTCGCCGGTTACTTCGGAGAGGAATGTCGCAGCGGAGCCGGCCCCGATCGAAATCAAACCAGAGTTTACGACGGCGCCGCTGATTTGACTGTCGCCCGCTTCGACCAGGATTCGGCCTCGGATTTCGATGTCCCTCGCTGTGAGCGAGCGCCCATCGCGGAGAGCGAGGCGACCGAGCGGCGCGATTCGGATTTCGCCGATGGCTCGAAACTCGGCGGTCGAAGTACCCGATAACTGCAAGGTCGCGGCCGCCCCGGTTTCGCCGCCGAGGGTGAGCGATCGGACGGTTGTGGTAACATTTGGCCCTTGAACGAGCATGGGGCCGGAAAGTGCCTCGATTCTAGGCTCTGTCGGAAAAGTCAGATTCCCATTAGGCGGAAGTAACGTTCTATGAATGCCATTTTGATGAATCCGCCGAAATTCTTGGCGGTCTTTTCGAAGCGGGTCAGCACGCGGCGG
>JAJDEG010000398.1 GCA_029259895.1 Planctomycetota bacterium | reverse complement strand
CCTTGCGCCGGGCCAGTGGATTCATCTGATCATGAACAACCGCCGCCAGGAGTTGTTCATCGTTGGCACGGCGATTAGCAGCGAATTCGTCTACCTCGTCGGTCCCGGCGCGATCACGCCCGACCCGAAGCACTTTGGCGTCTTCTATCTCAAGCAGCGCTACGCCGAAGAGGTGTTTAACTTCGAGGGCGCGGCGAATCAGGTCGTCGTCCGCGCTTCGCCCGACGCGCAAGACCACGTCGACGTCATCATGCGCCGCGCGGAAACGTTGCTCACCGACTACGGCGTGTTGACGACCACCGCCCGCAAGGATCAGGCGTCGAACCGCTTCATCACGGAAGAGATCGAAGGGCTCGCCACGTTTTCGCGGATCATGCCGACGATCTTCCTGGTCGTCGCCGCGCTCGTGCTGAACGTGTTGATGACCCGCATGGCCGAGCAGCAACGCACCGTCATCGGCACGCTCAAAGCCGTCGGCTACGGCGACGGGCAACTGTTCTGGCACTTCATCAAGTTCGGCCTGTTCATCGGCGTTGTCGGCGGCGTGGCCGGTTCGATCCTCGGCTATTACCTGGCCGGCTGGCTGACGGGCATTTACACGCAGTTCTACGAATTCCCGGATCTGTCGAACCAGCTCTATCCCGGCCTGATGCTCGAAGGCTTGGCGATCAGCGTGACGTGCGCCGTCGGCGGCACGATCTACGGCGCACGCAGCGTTCTCAAGCTCAACCCGGCTTCGGCCATGCGTCCCAAACCGCCGACGCAAGGCAAGCAGATTCTGATCGAGCGCGTCGCCTGGCTCTGGCGTCAACTCGGCTCCGGTTGGCGGACCGTGCTGCGCGGCTTGTTTCGCAATCGCTTCCGCACGGTCGCAGGCATGACGGCCGCCGCGTTGGGCACGGCGATTCTCGTCACCGGCTTGATGATGCAAGAATCGATGGATTACCTCGTCGAGTTTCAGTTCAATCGCATCCAGCGGAGCGATATGGACCTCTTTTTCAAAGACGAGCGCGGCGTCGAAGCGCTCAGCGAGGCCAGGGACTTGCCCGGCGTCGACCACGCCGAGCCGATTCTCGAAGTCGCCTGCACGTTCACCAACGGTCCTTATCGCCGCCGCGGCACCGTGACGGGTCTGCTGCCGGGCGCGCGGCTAACGATCCCTCGCGACGCGGCCGGCGCGCCGGTGCGTCTCGCCCCCGTCGGTCTGACGATGACGCGCATGCTGGCCGACATATTGCATCTCGACGTTGGCGACGAAGTGACGATCCGCCCAATCCGCGGCGAACGTCGCGATCTCGTGGCTCCGATCAGCGCCGTGACGGACACGTTTCTCGGCCTTTCCGTCTACGCCGACTTTCACTATCTCAACTCTCTGGTGGGCGAAGAGTACGCCGTCTCCGGCGTGCAGCTTGCCATCAACGACGCCCAAGGAACAGACCGCGACGCGAACCGCGCGCTGCATAAAGAACTCAAAGACCTGCCGGCAATCCAAGCCGTCTCGATTCGCCGGCACATGATCAAAAACCTGCAAGACACGGTCATCGACACGCAGAAAACGTTCATCGGCGTGCTGATCGTCTTCGCCGGCATCATCTTCTTCGGCAGCGTCTTGAACAACTCGCTCATCAGTCTCGCCGAACGTCAGCGCGAAGTCGCCACCTTCCGTGTGCTTGGCTACACGCCCTGGCAGATCGGGGGGCTGTTCTTTCGCGAAACGGCCGTCGTCAACGCCGTCGGCACGCTGCTCGGTCTGCCGCTCGGCTACGTCCTCTCCCTCGGCATCACCGAAGCTTACAACAACGAACTGTTCCGCATCGCCGTCAGCACACCACCCAGTCTGTGGGCGACCACGCTGATGCTCGCCGTAATATTCACCATCGTCGCCCACGCCTTCGTCCAATGGGCCATACTGAAAATGGACTGGCTCGATGCGCTGAAAGTGAAAGAATGAGAGGGGCTGGGGTTCGCGAATTAGAACCCGCAAACTCCGAATCCCGAATCCCGAACCCCGCACCCCGAACCCCTCGCAACAATGTCCAAACCCAAACTACTTCTCATCGTCGCCGGCGTGCTCGTCGTTGCCGCCGGGCTTAGCTTCTCGCAGTGGACTGGCGGCCAAAGTGTCGAGTCCGCGTTGGTCCGCCGCGGCGAAATCTTCGAATTGATCGACGAGCAAGCCAAGACGCGGCTGCCGGAAACGCAACTCGTCACGATGCCTTACGCGGCCCGCATCGAGCCGATCGCGCTCGACGAAGGCGCGCCTGTCGCGAAAGACCAGGTCGTGGCGCAAATCGTGCAGCGCGATCTCGATCTCCAGGTCAATCAGGCACAAGCCGCCTACGAACGTCTCGAAGCGGCCTACGCCGAGAACGCCGACACCTCCGTCGAAGATACGTCCTACCAACAGGCCCTCTCCTTCGTCACATCGATGAACGCCACGGTCGCCGCCGCCCGCGAACGGGTCAAGTCCGGCAAGGCCAAGCTCGACTACGCCGAGGGCAACTACGAACGCATCAAGTCGCTCCGCCCCAGCGGCGCGAAGTCGCTCGACGACGAAGAGCGGGCGTTGCTCCTCAAGATCGAAGCGGAAGTCTCGTATCGCCAGGACCAACTCATCCTCGCCGCCATCGAAGCCACGCAGACCGCCACGGGCCTGATGCCGACGATGGTCATGCAGTACATCTCGCGCAAGGGCCTCACCGGCGAAGTCTGGAAGAAGCAGCAGGCCGAAGCGCTCGCAGCGCTCGAGCAGGCCAAGGTCGATCGACAGCGCGGCACGATGACCAGCCCGGTCGATGGCGTCGTGCTCGAACGTTACGACAGCAACGAACGGTACGTCGCCGCCGGCACGGTGTTGTTGCGGATTGGCGAACTCGACCGGCTGGAGGTGGAATCGGAAGTCCTCACGCAGGACGTTGGCAACGTCAAGCCGGGCGACACGGCCGAAGTCTACGGCCCGGCGATCGGTGAGCAGCCGGCCATCGCCACGGTCGACCGCATCTTCCCGGCCGGCTTCACGAAGATCAGCTCGCTCGGCGTCGAACAGCAGCGCGTCAAGGTCGTGCTCAAGTTCACGTCGCAAGAGCTACAGCGCCTGCGTGAGCAGCGCCGCATGGGCGTCGAATACCGCGTCCGCGTCCGCATCATCACGGCCAAAAAAGACGACGCGCTCATCGTTCCGCGTTCGGCGCTGTTCCGCGGCCGCAGCGGCGAGTGGCAGGTGTTCGCCATCCGCGGCGGCGCGGCCAAGCTAGAAACGGTGCAAGTCGGCCTGCTCAACGACGAATTCGCGGAAGTCGTCGAGGGGCTTTCCGACGACGACGAAGTTATTCTTGCCCCAGAAAGCAGCGTGGTCGACGGCACGCGAGTCAAAGGCACGCGACGCGAGTGAGCGTTGCAATAGCGGTAGGTCAGGCCAAGCGGCGAAACAATTCACCATCATCGATCGCGCCAATCGGCGCCGGCCTGTCGGATTTGCTAATGGACCTGCCGCCCTGCACAGCGTAACCGCCGTCGGACGATCCGTTCTCGAATCCGTTGGAAAGCGGCGACAACGTTGGAGCGTCAAAAGCACTTTCAAGCGATGGATGATCGTTTGCCGATTTCGCACTGCTGGGCAAGCCGGCAATGGCACCCGGCGCACCGAGAATTGGGCAAATTAAAGGCAAATTAAAGGGGACGGGAGTCTTTAATTACCCCTGCTGGACAAGCCAGCAGTGGCACTCGGCGCAGCCCGCCCAATTCGTCTTCGCCGAAGAAGATGGATCGAGAGCAACGAGAATATGCCGCAAACGGCGACGAGAGTAGCCGACGGTTCCGGGACGCGAACGTTAATGATCGCGTCGGCATACATCAAGTCCGACGTGATCGGGTCACCGCTACCCGAAACATTTCCAGGAATCGAAGGCGTCAAGACGTTTCCGCCGTAATGCAACTGCGCCGGTGCGAACGTGCTACCTGGTCGTTGAATCATCGTCGTGGCATCCCCGGTCCTGAAGTACAGACCTGTGCGCCCGCGCCCGTCCGCATGAAAGTCCAATTCGCCGAGGTAGAAAGAGCCCGAGTGACTGTCGTGACCAGAGTCGCCAGATGCGACTATTTCATCGTTGCGCATGCCGACGCCATATCGGTTGCTGGAATCAGCTAGGTGAAGAGCCCTCGCGTTGGTAAGCCACATACGGGACTCTGCGGACCCCAGTGCGCCATTCACGACCTGCGACCACCGCTGTAGGCCGAAAGTGCGATTGGACGGGTCGCTGACAACGAAACTAAGAGGGTGCGCAACCCTCAGGTGACTGCTCTCAACGTCTAACCCCAAGGTAACGATGCTCTCCGCCGCGGAGAGGTCGTTCAAATTGATCCAAACGTGGAGCGTGCGCGTTTCGCCGACGAGCATGTCAATGACCGGTACATCCGCTACGGTGAGCGGCGTCGGCGCGACGTAGGGAGACAGCGCGTCCGTTGGATCTTCCAGAACGGGCATTCCGACTTCGGAAAAGAAAATATTCTGACCATTAACGATAGCGGACGGAAAAGCGAACAAGGCGACGACCAAGCATGCGCGGATCGGGAAGCAGTTGGGCACGGTTGACTTTCCTTTCTTGGGACTGAATCGGTTGCAACGAGCGGGCGTGTTCACGACGCGAGCGACCAATCAATCGGCAATCGTAGGGAGCGACAAATTGACACTTCACCGCGCTTGCCAACGCAAATGCTCGGGCTGCGCTTCAAACGCGGTAGACCTTGCTCGTCGTCGGAAAACGCGGGCAGCGACAAGGGCGGACCTCATCGCAAATGGTGCGTTACACGAGCAAACCGCGTCGTAGTCGAGAAATAGATTGGCGAAGCGACTCCACAGCAACTATGAATGGCCGGCACCACGCCGTCAATACCTGTGGAGAAGATATCCCCCCAGTCGACGGTGTGCCCGCCGGGCATGGATTCCGCAACGGACGAACACTTGGCCGTCAGGTCAATGCCAAAACATCCGTCACCACGTGAGCCTCATTCGTCGTCGTCAGCTTTTCCTCAAGCCATGCCAAATTAAAGCCAAATTAAAGGGGCCAAATTAAAGGGGACGGGAGTCTTTAATTACCCGTTTCAGGCGTCTCAATCTCAACTCGTTAGGACTTCATCGAGCAACTTGTAGCCCACCTCCATGCCCTCAGTCATCCCCGTTGCAAGAGCCGCGTCGCGGTCCTCTATTGAGGAGTATCCAACCAACGTTTCAACGGTGGTGACTCGGTCTGTTTCATGAAAGGTGACTGTGACAAGCGTCTCCTCGCCCATATCGCCCCCAACGCTTCCCGGCAGGTAGTTCTCTGTGTGGACGATTTTGGAGTGCGGCTCAATTTCTCGATACTCTCCTACGAACCCAAACTGTTTGCCATCGGCATTGTTCCGCCACTGCCACTGATAGTTTCCGCCGACACGAAAGTCCATCTCACAAACTGGCATGGTCCAGCCCGGCGGCCCAAGCAGCCATCGTTTCACTAGCTCAGGTTCAGTAAACGCTTTCCAAACGACTTCGGCAGAAGCATCAAAACTCCGGCTGACTTTGACCTCGGTATCTGAGGGCGTGTTTACTTCGGCGGGCTTCATCTCTTTCGCTCCTTTTTTGCTTTCCTAAGCTCTGACAGCAATACGTCGAGTCGCTTGTAGTTCCCTTCACAGACGTCCTGAACCTGGCAAAGCCAATCATTGATAGCCTGCATTCGGTCGGGCTCCAACTTGCAAGGGCGGGTTTGGGCATCTCTCGTTCGCGAAACCAAGCCCGCCGACTCCAGCACCTTGATGTGTGATGAAATCGTCGGCTGTCTCAGGTCGAATTGGTCCACCAATTCCGAGACTGTCGCTTCGCCGCGTGCTAGATGCACGACGATGCCACGGCGCGTTGGGTCGGAGAGTGCGGCAAACGTCTGGTCTAGTGTAGGCATGAACATAGCATATTATCTATATAGACAGTCGTCAATACAACGTTGGCAACTAACGCCACAAGTTGCTTCGGCGTGAAACTCCGACGCTAGTTCAGAACCTGCCCAAGGTGCGGCGGGGAAGCTGCCCGACGTAGGAAACGGAAGCCAACTAGTAGGGCGAACTGTGCCCACCTTCGAGTCCATTTCGTCTCTCGTCGAATCGCCGTGACGTTTGTTTCTGTTTGGCCATCATCCTCTCGCAACGACCGTCAGCCGGCGGCGAGGGTGAATCCGCCGACGTTTTCGTTCTCGCTAGCTGGCATTGGCTCAGCCAGCAAACTGCCGCCCCGCGTTCTCTTTCGCGCAAATCTTCGCCCAACAACCCATTCTTCCCAGGCTGCCGGCCAAACTCGCTCTCGCTCCGAAAAAAACGCGAGTAATGCTCACAAATTCCCTCCTCTGGGCTATCCGCGACAGCATCCCTGCCCGCCGCCGCTTGACCGCGACCGCTTGACCGTCGATGGCCATCCGTGCCGAGCGTAGCCTTGCGCGCTCAAACAAATCGGCCGTCCAACGTAGCAACCCCAACGTAGCAACGCGGTGGCCCAATTTCCAGGAGAAATCCGCCCCAAAACGTCGGGCGGGACCAGACCGTCGTCGGCGGCGTCGCACGGCTTCGGCCAGTGCCCCGGCGCGAACCAATTCCGCAAGCACGTTGGTCCCGTCACGTTGGTCCCGTCACGCTCGGGCGATCAACAGGTCGCCATGCCATCCAGCCTCCCGCGCCGCCTCGACGTCATTGTGTACGTCGTCGCCAATGAGCATTAGCTCGCCGGCCGCAAGTCCCAACCGCTTCTCGATCGCGCGAAAGAACGCGAGGCTCGGTTTCCGCCAGCCGATCTCGGACGAAACGAAAACGCTCTCGTCGACACCTAGCTCGGGCATCGCCGTGAGGATTCCGTGCAGCCGCTCGTCGAAATTGGACGCCACGCCGACGATCAGTCCCATGCGGCGGGCCTCGTCGATCCACGCCGCGGCCGCCTCCATCACCGACCAGTTCCCCGCATCGGCGAAGTGATCCCACAGCGCCGCGAACAGCCCGTCTCCCGCGGCCGCTTCGCCGACAACTTCGCCGTCGAACACCTCACCGACGATCGCTTGCCACCGCTCGCGCTCGCGCCGCTCGCTCGTCGCCCAACCCGCGGCGCGATCGACCGATTCCTGCCGACCGAAAGCAACGCGAAACCGCCGTGCGACTTCGTCCTCCGACCAGTCCGTCGCCCTCCCAAGTCGCCGCGCCGCCGCCAGATAGGCCGCCCCAACACTCGGCTGCGGCCGGATCAACGTCCCGACGGCATCGAACAACACGGCACGGATTGATCCCGGCGGGCGAAACATGACAATGATGCCCAGCGACGCAAGAGAATGGTGAATGGAAAACGCCCAATTGCGAATTGTAAATGAATTCCGACGCTCGCTGCCGTCCCCATTCACCATCGACCATTCGCAGTTCTCTCCCCGAATCCCGTTTCCTCCCCGACCCCCAGTCCCCGACCCCCAACCCCTGTTCCCCGACCCCTGCCCTCATGCCCGAACTCCCCGAAGTTGAAACGATGCGTCGCGGCGTGTTGCCGATTGTCGGCCTGACGATCGCCGACGTCGCCCGCACGGCATGTTCGTGCAAGCCGATTGCGGTCGTGCCGCGGATCGATCGATTCCGCCGGCGCGCGACGGGTTGCCGGATCGTGGACGTTCGTCGGGCGGGCAAGCGGGTGTTGGTCGTGCTGGACTCGGGCGACGCGATCGTGTTCGAGCCGCGCATGACCGGTCTCGTGCTGATCGCCGATCCGCCGGACGAGCAATATCTTCGCGTGCGAATTACATTTCGGCCATCGCGTAGGTTGGCCAAGGGGCGTGCGTTGTTGTATTGGGACCGTCGCGGTTTGGGAAGCGTTCGGCTGCTTACGCCGGTGGAACAGGCTGCGGCGCTCGGGCCGCCGCGGCTCGGTCCGGACGCGCTGGCGATTTCCCGCGACGAGTTGGCGGCCAATCTCGGCCGCTCGCGGCGGGCGATTAAAGTGGCGTTGCTCGATCAAAGGGCGGTCGCCGGCATTGGCAACCTGTATGCCAGCGAGATGCTGCACGTGGCGGCGATTCATCCGGCGACACCGTGCGATCGGCTCCGCGCGGAGCAGTGGCATGCTTTGCATGCGGCCATCGGAGAAGTTCTGCACGACGCCATCGCCCACGAAGGTTCGACGCTTTCCGACGGGACGTACCGCAACGCGCTCAATCAAAGCGGCGGTTACCAGAATCACCATCGCGTTTACGATCGCGAAGGCTGTCTTTGTCCTGAGTGCGGCGTGGCCGCCGTTTGCCGTATCGTCCAAGCCCAGCGGTCGACTTTTTTCTGTCCACGATGTCAGAGCCGCGGCGGTCGGCGGGCGGCTGGGCGTAAGGAGAGCCGGTGAATCGAGGGGAACCTCCAGCAGCCGAGAAACGTCTCAAACTTTGAACGGAATCGCTCGATTCGAGAGCAGCGGCTAGAATTGATGAGAGTGGCCGCGGTGTGGCCCAGCCGCGTGTAGCCCGGTCTCGTGTAGCCCGTCGACGTTCTGTTATCTGCCGTGACCCCGCACCCAATCCAAATCGAGATCGCTCGCGTTCGCCGTCGCGCTCGGCGGATGGCGTGGATTCAGGCGTTAAGCCGCTTTGCGGCGGTGGCCGTCGCCGCGACGTTGCTTTGGGCGGTGTCGGATTACACGCTGCGCTACCGCGAGCACGGCCTGCGAACGCTCGGGTTGATTGGGATCGTGGCCGTCGCCCTCTGGGCGGCGTGGCGGTTTCTGTTGCCGCTGGCCTCGATGCGGCTGACCGACGTCGATGTCGCCCGCCGCATCGACGGGCGCATGCCGATGGCGGCCAGCCGTCTGACCAGTGCGCTCGAATTCGTGCAGTCGTCGGACGAAAAAAAGGAAAGCATCGACGGCGGCTCGACTCGGTTGCGCGAGTCCGTGGTCGCCGACGTCGGCGCAGCTCTTGGCGGCGTGCAACTCGACGACGTTCTCGATTCGCGGCCGACGTTGAAAGCGACGGCTTGTGCGTTCGCGGTGGTGGCGGTTGCGGTTTGTTTTTTTGTGGCGTCGCCGGAAGCGGCGCGATTGGCGCTTGCCCGCCTGGGCAGTCCCGGCGACGATTTGCCCTGGCCGCCGCGGCATCGGCTGGCGTTCGATCCAGAAATATCGCATTTGGCACAAGGCGATGCATTTGAGGCCCGCGTCGTCGAGCAGGACGGCTGGCTTCCCGACGATGTGTGGATCGAATATTCGGACGCGGACGCTCGACCTGTCGGCGATGCGGCGGATTCGCGCTTCCTCATGCAGCGGCTGGGCGACGCAATGATCGCGCGGCGAGAAAACGTTCGCGCGAGCTTCTGGTATCGGGCGGTTGGCGGCGACGACGAGTCGATGGCATGGCGACGCGTCACGGTTGTCGAGCCGCCGCGCTTGGTGAACTGTCGGATTACGATATATCCGCCGTCGTACACGGGATGGCCGCCGGCGGAGTCGCCTCGAGCGATTCGCGCCTTGGTCGGCTCGCGCGTGTCGATCGAAGCGACCGCGTTGCGTCCGCTGGCAGAAGCGGCGGTCGTGTTGGACTCCGGGACGCGAATTCCGCTTGGCCTCGACAGCGACGGACTCAGGTTGACGCTTGCGGCCGATGCGCCAGCGAAGGCACGTAGCGGCAACGAACAGAACGGCGGCGAGCATAACGACGACAAACAGAAAAACGACGAACAGGCGGCGATTTGGGAGATCGACGAGTCGCGTTCGTACCGATTTGAGTTGACGGCTCGCGACGGCACGCAATCATTTGCCACCGGCGGCGAGTCTTGGGAGATTCAGCCGATCGTCGATCTACCGCCCGTGGCGACGATCGAACATCCTGGCGGCGTGGTGTATGCGACTGCGCGAGCCAACATCGGCGTGCGCGTCGCGGCGTCGGACGATTTCGCGGTCGCTCGCGTCATGCTCGAACGCCGCATTCGACGCGGAAACGACCGGACCGCGGCCCACGACGATGTCGTTGAACTCTATGCCGAGTCGCCGTCGCCAAGCGTGCCAGAGGCGTCGCTCGCCCGTTGGCCGCGCGACGATCGAGTCGGGCCGCAGACGTTGCAGTGGAGCCTCGCCGGGCTGAACGTTTCGCCGGGCGACACAATCGAGTACGAGGCGGTCGCAACGGATCGCCAGGGGGCGCTGACGCCTAGTGCCACGTCGAGGATCGTCGTCGTTACGCGGGACGAGTTTATCGAACGCTCGATCGACCAACAGGTTCACATTGCGGAACAACTGACGCGGGCGTTGGACCTGGCCAGGCAATCGCAGCGGTTGCTTTCCGGTCTGCTCATCAAGGCGCGACAAAGCGGATCGCTTAGCGACAACGACGGCGATGAACTTCGCGCCGTGGAGACGGAACATCGACAACTGACGCGAATTCTCGTCGAACCGGTTTCGGGCGTGGCTCCGCAATGCGAGCGGCTGCTGGCCGATCTACAGAGCAACGGCGTGGAACTGCCTGAGGGAAATCGGCGCTTGATGCAAATGCTGGCGGAGCTTCGCCGGCTCGAACGAGACGCGTTCGGGCCGTTCGATCGTTCGCTGGCCGACGTGTGGGCGGTCGTTCGATCGTCGCCGTCGTCCGCCGCGGCGCTTGCCGCGACGATCGGCGATGCCGCTGAACTACAGGAACGTATCGTCGCGACATTGTCGCAATTGCACGAGGGTCTGGCGCGGTGGGACAGCGTTCGCCGCGTTTCTCGCGAGATCGCTGAAGTTCGGCGAGTCGAGCAGGGATTGGCTAGTCGCGTGACGGACATCGCGCGGACGACGCTGGGGATGCGGATCGACGATCTGCCGGCCGATACGCGCGGCGAGTTGGCCCGACTCGTCGAGTCGCAGCGCGATTTGCGGCGACGGCTCGATCGGGCGCAATCGCGGATGGAAAACCTGCGGGCGACGCTTGGTGCCGAGGACGCGCATGCGGCGGGCATTGTGGCCGACGCGCTCGACTATCTTGCGGCGAACCCCATTGCGAGCGACCTCGCCGCGGCCGCCGATCAAATCGCCGCCAACCGGATCGCTCAAGCGGCGCGCACGCAGTCCGCGGTGATTTCCGCGCTTGGCGAATTGCTGTCGCTGCTCGACAATCGGCCCGAGGAGGATGCCCAGCGTCTGGCCGACCGGCTCACGAAAGCGTTCGACCAGGCGGAAGAGCTCGTGGCTCGCTTCGACGCTCTGGCGATGGAAATCGACCGTGCGGCGACGAGCGACGATGGGCGTCGTTCCGCGGCGATGGCGAGTCTCGATGTGCAACGTATCGGGCTTGCAAGCGAGATTCGCAAGGTGTCGCGCGAAGCGATTCGCCTCGAGGCGTTGCTTGCAGCCGAACGATTGGCCCGAGCGGCCATCGGCGTCGATGGGTTGGGGCAACTGGTGATCGAACGGCCTGCCGAGTGGCCGGACGCGCGCGTGGCGATTCGAAGCGACCTCGTGTCGGCGCAAAGATTCTTGCAAGCTCGAAAGCGACAGGTCGAGTCGCAACAGATCCGTCAGCGGCTCGACACACTTGCGGAGCAAGTTGCGCAAATCGTCGGGCGGCAAGCGTTGTTGCTCGCCCAGTCCACAGCCTTCGAGCAAATCGCGGCGACCGCCGCGGACGAAGACTGGCGCAGCGCGACAACGGATGCCATTGAGCGCCAGCAAGCATTGGCGAATGAAACGGGTCAGCTTGCCGCAGCGGTGGACGTGGCCGCGTTCGCAGAGGTGTTGCGTGCGGCCGCTGGAGACATGCGCCACGCAGCCGAGGCGTTGGCGTCCGCCGAGCGACTTTCCCAGGCGTTCGAAAGCCAGCGGCGTGCGATCGATCGGTTGCGGCAA
>JAJDEG010000397.1 GCA_029259895.1 Planctomycetota bacterium | reverse complement strand
CGGCACAGCGGCTACTTCCGCAACAACGTGCATCGGATGGACTACCCGGCGTACGTCGCCAGCGGCTGGCAAATCGGCTCCGGCCCCGTCGAGAGCGCGTGCGGCACGGTCGTCGGCGACCGCCTCAAAGGCAGCGGCATGCGCTGGAGCAAAGCCGGCTCACACGCCACCTGCCAACTCCGCGCACTATTCCTAAGCGAATCCTAAGCGAACCAAGCCAATGGGAAGCCTTCTGGAAAGACCACCCAAATTAACCCGCAATCATGACGCCCACACGGGGCAGATGGGGGCGATATTGGGCTTTGGATGGTAGCGGACGTGTGGGAAAATGCAGTCGGTGCGACTTGGGCGAAGAAACTTGGCCGGTCGGCCGATGCGAAATATAGAGTGCTTGGGCGATGCAGCGGGCGGATCGCTGCGATGTGCGGACGCGGTGGTGGTTTCTTGATATGTCTGGCGAACATTTGGATTTGTCGAGTGAAGTTTCGACCTCGGCGGCGAATCGCAGCGGCGCGGAGCCGGGAACGGCGGCCGGCGTGCGGCGATTCGTTGGCGTGCGGTTTGAATGTTGTTCGGTATACACGCGCGTTTACGTCAATCGCGACGGGACGGCGTATGAGGGCCGCTGCCCGCGGTGCGCTCGGGCCGTGCGGATGGCGATCGGGCCGGGCGGGACGAACTCGCGATTCTTTACGGCGCACTGAGCGGGCGGACCCGAACCGCGTTTCTATGCCTGCTTTTCTTTGAGGCTGCTGGCGGTGCTTGCGGCGAGTGACGCGGTCGGGAGACCGGCCACAACGTTTGGTCGGGAAACCGGCCGCGGCGGGGAAACCGTGCCTGAGAGGCCGTGCTGGCTTCGAGTGTGCCTTGAGTTGATTGCGCGGTTTGCGTAGTATCCCGCCGCCATTGTTGGCGCGCGGCGCGGACTTCGTTCGTTGGCGCCTCGCGCGCGATTTTGGTGGGCAACGCACACCCTACGTTTTCGTTGGGGCGAACTTTGTGCCGCGTCGGTTCGTAGGGAATGCGATTTCATGGAATACGACGTCCAACGCTGTACGCGGCAGTGTGCGATTACTGGGCGGGAGTTGCGGGCGGGCGAAGCGTTTTTCTCGACGTTGGTTGCGGAAGGGGCGGCGCTGGTTCGGCACGACTATGCGTGCGAGGCTTGGAGCGGTCCGCCAGAGGGCGTGATGGGTTGGTGGAAGTCGCGGATGCCGGAGGCGACGACGAAGAAGGCGCAGCTTGCGCCGAACGATGTGATTCTGGAGCTGTTCGATCAACTTGCGGAGCAGGACGACAAAACGGACATGCGGTATGTGCTGGCGCTGTTGCTCGTGCGGCGGCGCGTGGCGCGGCCGGAGGAGAGCGAAACGGACGAAGAGGGACGCGAGTGGATGATGATGTATTGTCCGCGGCGCGAGGCGACGCTGAAGACGCTCGTGACGATGCCGACGGAGGAACGGGCGGCGGAGATTCAGGAGGAGTTGGGGCGGTTGTTGTATGCGTCGGGAGAGTAGTGGAACAGGGGGCAGGGGATAGGGGATAGCCGCGAAGTTTCTTGGTGTCATTCCGAAGTAGCGTCGCTCATCCGCAAACTACTTTAGCTGCTCATCGAGTGCATTTGGCGAAATGCCGTTGAATTGCGATTACGTTTGTCGTTCATGGAGGGACGTTTTGGGTCGTCACTTCTTTCAATATCGACGTCGAGTGGTTTGCTTGGCGCCGCTGGTGCTGATGGTGGCTGGCGGTTCGGGGTGCCCGCAGAAAATGCGTTGGCCTTGGGCGACTGCTATGCCTGTGCCGAGCGTGTTGACGGCGAATCCTTCACTGGACGAGATCTTGCAGGCCGTGAATGGGAATTCGGCGCTCGTGCAGTCGATATCGACGAATTATGCGACGCTTTCGCCGCAGGGCGCGCCGTCGCTGCGTGCGGCGCTGTTTATCGAGAAGCCGGGACGGTTTCGCGTGCGGGGGACGCATGCGCTCAGTGGACCGGAAGTCGATTTGGGCAGCAACGACGAGATGTTCTGGTTGTGGATTAAACGGAGCGAGCCGCCGGCGTTGTACTTCGCGCGACATTCGCAATTGGCGAGCAGCGGATTTCGGCGGTTGATGCCGCTTTCGCCGCAGCAGTTGGTCGAGGCGTTTGGAATTGCGACGTTCGATCCGCAGGCGGCGCATCAGGGGCCGTTTCCACAGGGCGAGGGACGGTTGGCGGTGCGGTCGACAATCGCTGGGCCGGAAGGACTGCTAACCAAGACGACGGTCGTCGACGCGCGGTCGGCGTGGGTGGTCGAGCAGCAGTTGCACGACGCGGCGGGGCAGTTGCTGGCGAGCGTGAAGACGAGCGATCATAAGCTCGACGCGATGAGCCACGCGTGGCTGCCGCACACGATCGAGCTGGCGATTCCGTCGGGTAGTCTTTCGATGACACTGAGCATCGAACGCTGGGACGTGAACGTGCCGCCGCCGGCGGATGCGTTTGTGAAGCCGGAGCAGCAGGGTTTTCCGAACGTGGATGTGAGCGATCCGCGTAACTTGCCGGGGAATGCGGTGCTGGCGGGGAATGTCTCTGCGGGTGAATCGATGCGGATGGCTTCGACGGCAGGAATGGGCGGGACGGCTTCGACGGGATCGTCGCCGGTGGCTTTAGGGCGTTCCCGCTATGGCGAGCGGCCGGAACCGGTGCGCGATACGGGCTGGCAATCGGCCGACGGTGATCCGCGGCGCTAGTGGTGGGAACAGCCGCGAACGGGCAGGGGGTCGCAGTCGGCGATGGCAGGTCGGCTATGGCAAATCGGCGAATACCTCTTCGCCGTCGACGCGGGTCTCGAAGCGTTCTTGGCGAATCGTCGCGCTGAGTTGGTGCTGGCCAGTGCGGACGTCGAATTGCCAGCCGTGCCAGGGGCACGTGACGATGCAGCCTGCTAGTTGGCCTTTGCCGAGCGGGCCGCCTTGGTGCGGGCAAACGCCGTCGAGGGCGTGGAACTGACCGTCGACGTTATAGAGGGCGACGATGCGGTCGGCGGCGACGGCTTCGAGGCACGCTCCGGGCGGGCAATCGGCGATGGCGGCGATGCGGTGCCACATGGAGCAGGGGTCGGGGGCTGGGGGTTGGGGGTCGGGGAAAGAGGGCAGGGAGTAGGGGGCAGTTGGCAGTGGACGCGCGTTAGTTCTTGCCGTTGACCGCTGATGGCTTTTTACTTTGCTTTGACTACTTCGCGGCCGATCGAGTGGTAGGTGAAGTTGGCTTGGCGCATTTGCGTTAGCGAGAAGAGATTGCGGCCGTCGAAGATGAGCGGGGCTTTCATGGCCGTGCGGATGGCTTCGAAGTCGGGGTTACGGAACTCGCTCCACTCGGTGACGATCGCCAGGGCGTCGGCGGCGGTGAGCGCGGCGATGGGCGTGTCGGCGTAGGTGAGGCGGTCGCCGTATCGGGCGCGGACGTTTTCCATGGCTTCGGGGTCGTGGACTTGGAGCTTCGCGCCGCGGGCGAGGAGGCCGTCGATGAGGACGAGGGCTGGGGCCTCGCGAATGTCGTCGGTTTTCGGTTTGAATGCCAGGCCCCAGATGGCGATCGTGCGGCCGGCAAGTTCGTCGCCGAAGTGGCGGTCGATCTTTTCGAGGAGCACGTCTTTCTGGCGGGTGTTGACTTCATCGACGCTGGTGAGGATTTGCGGCTCGACGCCGTGTTGCTTGGCGAGGTGGGCCAGGGCGCGGACGTCTTTGGGGAAGCAACTGCCGCCGTAGCCGACACCGGGGAACAGGAACGCGAAGCCGATCCGCGAGTCGTGGCCGATGCCGCGGCGGACGTCGTTGATGTCGGCGTCGAGTCGCTCGCAGACGTTGGCGACTTCATTGATGAAGCTGATCTTGGTGGAGAGCAGAGCGTTGGCGACGTACTTGGTCATCTCGGCGCTCTCGGGCGACATGACCAGGAACGGGTGCTCGGTCCGCAGGAACGGGGCGTAAAGTTCGCGGAGTAGTTCGGCGACTTCGGGCCGGCGGACGCCGACGACGACGCGGTCGGGTTTGGTGAAGTCGTCGATGGCCGCGCCTTCCTTGAGAAACTCGGGATTGCTGGCGACGTCGACGGGGCGACCGAGCATTTCGCGGAATCGGCCTTCGAGGCGGGCACAGGTGCCGACCGGGACCGTGCTCTTGGTGACGACGACGGCGTCGGCGCGGAGGTGCGGGGCGATGCTCTCGGCGGCCGCGAAGAGGTAGGTCATGTCGGCCGATCCGTCGGCGGCGGAGGGTGTGCCGACGGCCAGGTAGACGATTTGTGCGGGGGCGACGGCCGAGGCGACGTCGGTGGTGAATTGCAAACGGCCGGAAGCGGCGTTGCGCTCGACGAGTTCGGCGAGGCCTGGCTCGTAGATGGGGATGTCGCCGGCGAGGAGGCGCTCGACTTTCTTGGCGTCGACGTCGAGACAGGCGACCTGGTTGCCGCTATCGGCGAAGCAAGTGCCCGTGACGAGGCCGACGTATCCGGTTCCGATGACGGCGATTTTCATGGTATGCGATTGGTAGGCGAACAAGTATAGACACCGCGCAACCGCTAAAACCGGTTGCGCTGGCTTAGCAGTCTTACAATTCTAGGACACAGTCGCGACCGCGAGCGACGGCGAAATCAATTGATGTTGTCAACTGCGCTGGCAGGATCTGGCTGGTCAACTGTCCGGGAACCCGTCTCCAGGAATTGGGCGGTTACTCACGGTGCATGAAAACAATCGCCTCATACAAACCGGTCTTGCTCTGGCGCTTGCGCATGCGGTCAATGCGTTGCGTCGCGAACCCGAAGTGCTGGAAGATGGTCGCGAGTATTTCATCACTTGGAAGTGGTTGTTCGTAAAACTTGCTGTTCCCAATTACGTAGGCGAGCCGCGCATCCTTTCGGCACACTTGGGCAATCTGTTCGGCGTGGTCGTAGATGTCGTTAAAATACTTCACGACGTAACTCGCCATAAGGTTGCCGTTGGTTTGGATGTCGCCGAGATAGGCGTTCAGCGCGGTCGCGACGATGTCGTTTTTTGGCGACACGCCCTTGGCCAAAACTGACGTCGCCCTGCCCCAGGTTCCGCCGATGGCGTCGGTTTCGAGTTGTCCGACGGCGGTCGCGTCTTGAATGAAATCGAAGAAGAACAAATGTGGGCGCGTTTCGCGTGCGTAGCTGAATCGATTCGGATAAGGCGGCGACGTGATGACGACGGAGACTTTCGGGCGTTTGGGGAGGACTTTGGATAGTTCTTTGCTGTTGCCCTTATAGATGGTAGCGGCCGCCGCGCCGCGATTGGACATTTCGCGGAGGTCGCTCAACATGCCAAGCATGTGGCGTTCCAGCGTTGCCGCGACATCAACGGTCGGGAGTTGGGTTTTGGCAAACGTCAGCGATACATGATTGTGCCGGGCGTTGCTGACGGGGATTAGTATCCCGAGGACGCCCATTTTGATCAAATCCTTTATGTGAGGGCGGTCGGAAAAGCTGGCCACGGTTCTTCGCAAGCAGACCAGTTGCGCCAGATTGCCCTGAGACCACCAGCGTTCGGGATAATTGATGCGGGGAATGTCGTCGAGATGTTGCGACAGATACGCGGCGGGATCGACTTCAAATGGCACGGTCAAGAGTTCTGACCGGTACAACGCAATGAATCGGTGAAACGACGTTTCGATGCCATCGAGGTCGGTATAGTCGCGCGTTTTGACGGTGCCGACGAAATGCAGATAGGGGTTGATTTCGACGCTACACGCTGGGATGCCGCGGTATTTCATGCACAGGGGGACCGTGCCAACACCGCTAAACGGATCGAGGACAAAATCGTCCTTCGTCAACTTGAAATGGTTCGCGATGTCATCGGCGAGTTCTGGCGAAAAGCTCGGTGTAAGCCGGTACCAGCGGTGAATCGGCAAGTTGAGCTTGCCCTGAAACGTAACCGCCTTGGTACGGCGATTCGTGAACGTGGGATCGCGATCAAATAGTAAACCCTGTTTCACTTGGTCAAACTCCGCAACAGGGCGATGACGGGGGCGCGAAAGTCCTCGCGGTTACGTTTGAGGAAGTCCATAAAGTCGAACCCCGAGAATCGTTTCACCATATCATAGGCTTCGATTCCTTCCTTGATTACCCAGACGCTACGATATCTATTGACGATGCCCGGATTGCTTTGATTGCAGAATAGCGGCATGATCGGGAGGATGCCGCTTAGCAGCAAGTGGCGGGCCATTGCCTCGTCGGCTTGCGTGCGCTTGCTGTCCCCGGTTTGATAGCAGTGGCGAATCTCCATCGCCACGCCGATCAAGTTGACGTTGGGACTGCTGGTCAGTCGCGCGACCTCTGCCTCGCAGAATGCTGCTACTCGCCGACGAACCGTCTTGCCGAGCCGATCGAATTGCAGATAGGCGTCGGCGCTGCGAACTTCGTCGCCGTCGCCGCTACGAAGCGTGGCGCGATACGACACTTGTTCGAGCGAAAGGCGGAGGGCTTGCATCAAGATCGACTTTACGCATGCCTCGTAGATATCTCCAATTTTTCGATGGATACTGGTAACCGTTCCGCCAGCGAGCGTGGCACCAAGGTATTCCTGGGAGTCCAAGCCAAAGATGCTGAACACCGGGTCTCTTTGATACGCGACGAGCAGTTCTTTGCGAGTGCCGCGTTTTTTCACCGGACCTGGAACGTAGTCGGCTAGCTTCGCCAAGTGTTCCATCGTCAAGGCATACAGCGCCTTTTCGATTCCTCCTTGAATATCTGCCACGTTGGACCTCAATGAGGGGCACTGCGTATCCGGAAGGCTTCGTGGGGGCAATTCGCCCGATGCGCGGCCCACGAGTTTCGATTTTAGCGGACAAACGGGTGAGTGACAAACAGGTCGGCTCACGCCCCGAAGCGATTCACGGACGGAATGCGCCAACCTACAATGGCGTCGATAGCGGATGCGCCCGACCACTTGTTGCCCTGGAGCCAATTCATGTCGCGTACGACTCAGATTCGATTCCCAGTCATTGGCCGAACCGCATTGGTGACGGCGGTTATCGTCATGATCGGGATGCTCGTTTTGGCGGGTGCGGCGGAGCCAAAACGCATCGATGGCGTTTCGGGGGCCGTGCGGGCGTTTGTCGAATCGAAGGAGATCGCCGGGGCGGTTACTTTGGTGGCCGACGGCGAGGGCGTGTTGCATTTGGACGCCGTGGGGATGGCCGACGTGGCTGGCGAGAAGCCGATGAAGGCGGATGCGATCTTCTGGATCGCGTCGATGACGAAGCCGATTACCGGCGCGGCCGTGATGATGTTGCAGGACGAGGGGAAGCTGTCCGTCGACGATCCCGCGGCGAAGTACGTGCCGGAGTTGGCGGCGCTGAAAACGCGCGATGGCGAGAAAGCGACGGTGACGATCCGACACTTGCTGACGCATACTTCGGGGATGGGCGAGATTTCGGCGGCCGAGGCGCGACGGGCGACGACGCTGGCGGAAATCATGCCGCTGTACGCCGAGCGGCCCGTGGGATTCGAGCCGGGGTCGAAGTGGCAGTATTGCCAGTCGGGCATCAACACGGCGGCGCGGATCGTGGAGATCGTTTCGGGAATGTCGTTCGTCGAGTTTCTCGACAAGCGGTTGTTCGGGCCGCTGGGGATGACAGATACGACATTCTATCTTTCGCAGGAGCAACTGCCGCGGCTGGCGAAGTCGTATAAGCGCAACGGCGACGCGCTGGAAGAGGCCGAGATATTTATTCTGTACGGCAAGTCGCCGACGACCCGTGATCGCTTTCCGGCGGCGAACGGCGGGCTGTTTTCGACGGCGGCCGACTATGGGCGGTTTTGCCGGATGGTGCTCGGCGGCGGCGAGTTCGATGGGCGGCGTTATCTTTCGAGCGAGTCGGTGAAGCTGATGACGGGCGCGGTGACGGGGGATTTGAAGACGGGTTTTACCGAAGGGAACGGCTGGGGCTTGGGGTGGTGCGTGGTGCGCAAGCCGCAGGGAGTAACGGAGGCGCTGTCGCCGGGCTCGCACGGGCATGGCGGAGCTTACGGCACGCAGGCTTGGATCGACGCGGAGAAGAAGCGGGTGTATGTGCTGATGGTGCAACGGGCAAATTTTCCTAATGCCGATGCATCGGACGTGCGGCGGGCGTTTCAGGCGGCGGCGAAGGAATCGAAATAGCCGGCGCGCGGGTAACGTGGTTCATGTGGCCACGGAGGTCGCTGAGCCGGCGCGCGGAGGAACGCGTAGGAATCGCTGCCGGGTTGCGGCGGCGGATTTCGAGCAACTTGGCGGTAGAGAAGGCGATAATGGAGGCGGGGCAATTCGTTGGCGGCCCGTTTATGGATTGCCGTGCGGCGGGTGCATCGTTCGTGACAACCTGGGGAGGTCGCCGTGTTGCAGGCAGTTCGATCACTTCGCGTGTGGGTGAACGCGTTCATTCCGGCGCACGTGCCGGGGTATACGGATGCGTTGACGACGGGTCCGGACGCGGGCAAGACCGTGCTGTATGGCTTGGGGGACGAGAAGGAGGCGTATCTGACGGATCAGCGGATGTTCTCGTCGGCGCTCGACGCATCTTCGCAGATGCACAGCGAGGTGTTGGTCGATTTTCTGTCGTCGCCGGCGAAGATCACGCAGTGGCACGCTTGCGATTTCTCGACGCCACTGCGGGACGCGGAGGGGGCGGAGGCAAGGCATCATGCGGCGGACGTTTCGCGCATGCGGATTGCCATGGCGACGCAGCGAACGCTGTCGGCTCATCGCGACGTCGCGCGGGCGATCGGCGTGCTCCCGCGGCGGATGGACGCTTCGGCGGATGAGATCTACTTGCACTTTGCGGCGGCGGCCACGCCTGCGTGCGAGAAAATGGCCGCGCACTTTGGCGACATCACTTTTGAAGGCGTTGCTATCTTCGATCCGCAGCGCGCCGCACTGGAGTTTCACGGCGAGGTGCATCGCTTTCCGGCATTTGAAATGTATGCCTCGGTGAACGAGGCCGCGGCGACGGCCGTGTTTCGATTGTCGCCGCCGCGCGGGGCGCGGTCGCTGCATCGTGCTGGGGCCGGGCGACGGCCGATCAAGGCGGCGGTGACGGTGGTTTGAGCTGGAGAGCGAGATTGCCGCGCCGCTGGTCGTTCGGCTTTGGTTGGCGGCCGCAGATGCAGCCGCAGAGGCGGGTGGTTATTGACGGATCATCGTCGGTCTTGCGTTATCGGCGCGCGGGCACTGCGGTTATCGAAGCGTCGGACGGACGCGGCGGCGGGCGGCAACACACTCGTAGGGCACTACGCCGGTCATTCAAATCTCGACAGTCGGCTATGCAGCGTTTCCCGAAGCCGTTGATCTCGCCTTCGGCCCCTACTGCCGGTACGGGACGATAGTCAAGGATTATCGAAATGCCAAGATGATCGACACGCCCTGGGGAATGGTCGGAACGAAGCGGACGGAGATACAGGGCATAGAGTGCCGCGAGCAACGGACGATATGCACCAGCCACGTCGAACGCTTGAACGGCACGCAGCGGCTATTCCTGAAGCGACCGAATGGGCTGACGCTGGCGTTTAGCAAAAAAAACTCCGCGCCCTGGAAGCAGCTTTCGGGATGTTCGCGGTCTACTACAATTACTGCTGGCAGACCCGGCTCAAGGGAACGACTGGCAAGAAGCGCCTGATCGCCGCGATAATGGTCGGATTGGCCGGGCATGTTTGGAGTTTTGACGAGTTGTTCGACGCTGTACGAACCCCGAGCTTGCCATGAAAAACTCAGGCATGTGCCCGAAGTGCGGCTCGACGGACATCATCAAAGTGCTCAATAGGAATGGGTGGGACTTTATCACCTCCTCTTGGTTGCTCGGCCTCGGGGCGAACGTGAGGCTAGCCCGCTACCTATGCGGCAAATGCGGCTTTAGTGAAGAGTGGGCGCAATCGGCTGACGACATTGAGGAAATCCGAGCAAGTTACCCGAACGCATAGCAACACACTCTTAGGACACGACTGATCGCGTCGCTGCGTTGACGATTTGCGGTCGCCCGTCCTATGATGGCGTACTTTCCGGCGTTTTCGGTGCAGCGCGGGCCGCTGTGCTGTGACTCGACCGCCGCGCTCGACTTCTGCCCGCGTTAGGAAGATTTTTTCATGTCGATTTCGACCGAAAGCAAGCTTATCCGCGTCGGCCACTCGCCGGACCCCGACGACGCGTTCATGTTTCATGCGTTGGCGAGCGACAAGATCGATACGGGGCCGTACCGCTTCACGCACGAGTTGGTCGACATCGAGACGCTCAACCGGCGGGCGTTCTCCGGTGAGTTGGAATTGACGGCGGTCAGCATTCACGCTTACGCCCATCTTACGGATAAGTATCTGCTTTGTCCGTGCGGGGCGAGCATGGGCGACGGGTATGGTCCGATGGTCGTGGCTCGCGAGAAGTGTGCGATCGACGATCTAAGAGACAAGACGATCGCCGTGCCGGGGACGCTTACGACGGCGTTTCTTGCGCTGCGGCTATGTTTGGGCGTGGAGCCGCGGCACGTGGTCGTGCCGTTTGATGAGATTCTGGACGCGGTCGAACGGGGCGATTGGAATGGAGAGCGCGTCGACGCTGGGTTGATTATCCACGAGGGACAGCTTACGTATGCGAATCACCAGCTGTCGTTGATCGTCGACACGGGGGAGTGGTGGATGGGCGAAACGGGGTTGCCGCTGCCGCTGGGAGGAAATGCGATCCGTCGCGACCTGGGTCCGCAGGTGATTGGCGACGTGAATCGGTTGCTCAAGCAGAGCATCGAGTACGGTTTGGCGAATCGGCAGGAAGCGCTCGAGTATGCGATGCAATATGGCCGCGACTTGGACCGGCCGCTGACGGACAAGTTCGTCGGCATGTACGTCAACGATTGGACGCTGGACTTCGGCGAGCGAGGGCGGAAGGCTGTGGCAGAGTTGCTGGCGCGCGGTCATGCGGCGGGGGCGATCGAGCGGAAGGTTGTGCCCGAGTTCGTTGAATAGTGTGGGCGCGGGAACGCGGTTTTCTGTTTTTGCTCCCAACCCGTAGCTTTCGAGTCTTTACATCCCGTGTTCATCGACTCCATCCACCTGTACCACGTTCGCATGCCGCTGGTCGAGCCTTGGCGGACGGCTTATGGCGAGGATGCGGCGATTGAGTCGGTTTTGGTGCGGATGACGAGCGGTTCGGATGAGGCTTGGGCGGAGACTTCGCCGCTGGCCGCGCCTTGCTATAGCCCGGAATTTGCGGCCGGTGCGTTCGTATTGTTGCGCGATTGGTTCGCGCCGGCGATTGTGGGACGGGAGATCGAGTCTGGCGAAGCGCTGCCGCGGCGGTTGGGACACTTCAAGGGCAATCCGTTCGCCAAGGCTGCGCTCGATAATGCCTGGTGGGTGCTCGAAGCGACTCGATTGGGCGTGCCGTTGCATCGGTTGCTGGGCGCGACGCGCGATCAAGTTTGCGTGGGGGCCGACTTCGGCGTTACCGATTCGATCGACGCGTTGCTGAAGAAGATTGCTGTGGCGGTGGAGCAGGGTTTTCCGCGGATCAAGCTGAAGTTTCGGCCGGGCTGGGACATTGCGATGTTGGCCGCGGTGCGCAAGGAGTTTCCGACGGCGACGATTCATATCGACTGCAACAGCGGATACACGCTCGACGACGTCGATCTGTTTCGGCGGGTCGATGAATTTGAGTTGGCGATGATCGAGCAGCCGCTGGCGCACGACGACGTGGTCGACCACGCCAAACTGCAAGCGCGGATTCGCACGCCGATTTGTTTGGACGAGAGCATTACGTCGGTGGCGCGGACGCGGCAGGCGATTGAACTGGGGAGTTGCCGCTACGTGAACGTGAAGCCGGGCCGAGTGGGCGGACTGACGAACGCCGTGGCGATTCACGACCTGTGCCGCGACGCGGGCGTGCCATGTTGGGTGGGCGGAATGCTGGAAAGCGCGATCGGAGCGCGGATTTGCGTGGCGCTGGCGATGCTTGGGAATTTCACGTACCCTGCGGATATCTTTCCGTCGCGGCGGTTTTACGCGGAGGATCTTTCGCGGCCGGATGTCGCGTTGGTGAAAAATGAGGACGGCGTGCCTAGCGTCTTGGCTCCGAATACGCCGGGCACGGGTGCTTCGCCGCATGCGGATCGATTGGCGGCCTGCACGGTGGCGGCCTGTACGGTGGCGAGCGCTGCTCTCTGACGCCGATGTGGCGTGGATTTCTTCGTTTGCGGCAGAATTGCAGAATGCTTGGCTATGGCGGCGCGGCTGGGCTATACTGGCCGACGGCTGGGAGCATTTTGACTCGCGAACAAAGGGACAAGCCATGCTGACGAAACTTCTGTGCATGATGACCGCGGCGCTGCCTTTCAAAGTCCGTGCAGGCGGCGGCTGTTTTCTTTGCGACGCCTGGCAGTCGATCGTCGACTGGTTCTCG
>JAJDEG010000396.1 GCA_029259895.1 Planctomycetota bacterium | reverse complement strand
ATTGGCATCGGTCGCCGAGAAGTCGAGCCGAACCTGCGCGGCGAAGCTGAAGCTGCCGTTGTTGTCGGTCAGCCGCGTCACCAGATGATGCCCGGCCAGCACGCCCGGCTCGGTGACGAAATCGACCGAAATCACATCATCAACATTCGACCCGCCGACGTACCACACGCGGTCGATCGTGGCGGCATACTGCTTCCATGCGTCTTCGCCCTGTAGATCGACTAGCTCGATGCCGTCACGGTTGTAGAGCGTGTTGTTTCCGCCCGCGCCGTGTAGGAAGTCGACGCCCGTGCCACCGAACAGCGAATCTTCAAAGTCGCCGCCCAACATGCGATTGAGACCGGTTTCTTCCAGGCTCCACAGCGGCGAGGCCGCATTGAGATCGTTGAGACCGTCGCCGTCGGCGTCGCCGTTGTGTGGCGAGAGCGAACCGTCCGGCCGCACGAATACGCCGAACTGCGCGGGGTCGCCCGTCGAGTCGGGATCGATCGACCAGGCGTACAGCCCGTTCGTGCCTTGTCCGCCGATCAAGTCGTCGTTGCCCGCGCCGGCAAACAGCACGTCGTGATCCGTCGTGCTGCCCAGCCCCGCCCCTTGATCGCCGAACAGCCGATCGTCTCCGCCGCGACCGAAGATCGTGTCGCTGCCATTGCCGCCGTCGATGCGATCGCGGGCGGACGAGCCACGCAACGTATCGAAGCCAGGCCCGCCGTCGATCGTCGTGACGAACTCATTGCCGCGGGCGGTAAGTGCGGCCAGGTCGAGCGCCGAAGCGCCTTCGACGAACTCGATCGTATCGTTGCCCGACAATCCCGTGACGCGGAACTGTTCGACGAGCGGTGCGGCGTTGGCCGCCTTCCATGCCGCGGTGATGATGCGACCGTTGTGGTCGACCTGCAAACGTCCGGCGGCGTCCTGGCCGACGAAAATCGTGTCGTTACTGACCGTTCCTTGGATCAGCACGATGTCGGTGGCGTTGTCGTCGGCGATGCCAGCCGACGGTTCGTCGTCGCCATGACCGTCGAGCGACTCGAATGTACCCGCCGCGAGCGGCGCGTATTCGGGGCGGACATCGAGCACGAGTAGGTCGATGTCGCCGCCGCCGAAGAGCGCGTCGATGCCGTCCTGGCCTTCGAGCCAGTCGCGTTGTGCGCCGCCCCAGAGTTGATCGTCGCCGTCGCCGCCGTAAAGCTGATCGCGGCCCGTGCCGCCGACGAGCGTGTCGTTGCGGGCGGCACCATAAAGCAAATCGTCGCCAGCCTCGCCTCGCAGCTCGTCGCCGGCGCGGTTCGTATTCTCGCCGGTGATATTGCTCGACCAGGCGTAGAGCGTGTCGTTGCCGCTTCCGCCCCAGAGCCGCTGTCCGGCAGAATCGGTCGCACCACCGGCATCGCCGCGCAGCTCGTCGTCCCCTTCGTCGCCGTAGAGTTGATCGATGCCGGCGTCGCCGCGAAGCGTGTCGTTTCCTTTGCCGCCGCGAACGACGTCATCGCCCGCTCCGCCCGATACGTTGGCGTCGTCGCCAGCGCCGGCATCGACGTAGTCGTGTCCGACGCCGCCGAACAGTCGGTCCGTATCGCCGCCGCCGAACAGCCAATCGGTGCCGTCATCGCCGGTAAGCGTGTCCGCGCCGTCGTCGCTCGTGCCGTCGACCGAAGCGCCGGCGACGACGATGGGCGTTACAAGTGCAGGCAGCGAGGAGAGCGTGTAATTGCTGCCGAACTGAGCCGTGGCGGCGACGAACTGCGGCGGTGCGGTGAAGCGGCTCGGTTCGGCAAGATTAAAGTGCAGCGAGGCGAACGCCTCCGCGCCGCCCCACACGACGTCGTTGCCCGTGCCGCCGATGAGCGAATCGTTGCCTCCACCGCCAATGAGCACATCGTCGTCGGTGCCGCCGTAAACCGTATCGTTACCGTCGCCTGCGTCGACGCGGTCGCTCCCCGCGCCGGCGGAAACGAAGTCGTCTCCGCCGCCAGCGGTAATCAGGTCGCTGCCGCCGAGCGAGAAGACGCGATCGTCGCCGTCGCCGGTCGTGATGGTATCGTTGCCGTCGCCCGTAGTGACGCTGTCGTTGCCGCCGCCGGAAGTGATCGAGTCGTTGCCGCCCAGTCCGAGGATCGTGTCGTTGCCGTCGCCGGCGGCGATGATGTCGTTGCCCACGTCGCCGTAGACGAGGTCGTGGCCCGCTCCCGCGTCGATCGTGTTGACTTCCGTCGCCTCGCCGCCAGCGCTGTCGTGGTTGGCATAGATCGTGTCGTTGCCCGCGTCGCCGTAAAGAAAGTCGCCGCCTGCGTCGCCACGGATGGTGTCATTCTGCGCTCCGCCGCGGAGCGTGTCGATGCCGCTGCCGCCGTAGATGTCGTCCGCATCGTCGCCGCCGTCGACGAAGTCGTCTCCCGCGCCGGCGTCGATGAAGTCGTCTCCGGCGTGGGCGAAGATGATGTCGTTGCCTTGCCCACCGAGCAACGTGTCGTTGCCGGCGTGGCCTTCGATCGAGTCGCCGCCGCTGCCGCCGTCGATGCGGTCCGCGCCGTCGCGACCGAGCAGCGTGTCGACGCCGTCGCCGCCGAGAATCGTATCGTCACCGTCGCCGCCGTCGGCCGAATCGTCGCCCGCGCCGCCAAGGAGCGAATCGTTCCCGGTGCCGCCGCGAAGAATGTCGTTGCCGTCGCCGGCGTCGAGCCGGTCGTTGTCCGCGCCGCCGTCGAGCAGGTCGCCGCCCTCATTACCGAACAGTGAATCAACGCCCGCGTCGCCAAAGAGTTGATCGGCTTGCGTGCCGCCGGAGAGTTGATCGTTGCCGTCACCGCCGCGCAGCGTGGCGGGGCCACCGCCGGCCGTGAGCGTATCGTTGCCCGCCCCGCCGCTCAAATCGACTGCCGCCGTAACGGCCGGATCGACGACGATGCTGTCGTTGCCGCCGCCGGCGTTGCCGACGATGCGCGATACGCTGGCGAAATTCTTCGTATAGCCGAGCGACTCAACGACGACGCTTCCCGGCGCACTACCCGGCCGGATACGGAAGTTGTCGTCGCTCTCAGTCAGGTTGAGCGTCAGCGTGCCATTGGCGAACGTCGCCAGCACCGGCGGCACGGGCGAGGGTCGCGGAATGTTGAAGTCCAGCAGCCGCTTGTTCGCCAGCACGTATTCGTCGCGAATCTGGAAGAACAACAAATCGACTTCATAGAACGCCGTCAATCGCGCGTCGACCGCGCCGCTGACATCGAAAATGTGGATCGGGCCAAGCAGAAGATTTCGCAACAACTCGTCGCCGCGGACCCGGCCGTCGCCGTTGTCGTCGTGCAAGTTGAAGTTCACGCCGGCATAAACGCCGCCGCGCACGCCCGCCCGTGCAATGAGCGCTTCGAGCACGGCCCCCGCCGTCAAACTCCCGCCCAGTCGCACTTCGGCCACGTCGGCGCCGGTGCCATCGGCGTTTGCCCGATCGCTGACGTAGAACCCGGCGAGTAGATCGAGCAGGTTGTCGCTCGTCTGAAAGCGGCTGATGCCGACCGTGTCGTAACCGACGGCGAAATCGGCGATGGCGAACAACCGCCCGCCGATTTCCGCCCCCAGCGGACCAAATATGGGAAAGAACTGGCGGTAGCTGAAGTCGATGCCCAGCGGCGGCAGGTCGTAGGTGACCAGCGTCACATCCTGGCCGAGCAACATCTTGAACGCCTGGCTGGGATCCGTGAGCAGCGGAAACGCGAGCGAACCTTTCGCCCCGGCCAGGTTATTGGTCCACTTGCCGGCGCTCGAGCCGCCCTTTTGCCCGACCTGTTGCATCGTGTCGCTGCGGCCGCGCAGGTCGGGCCGTCCGCCGGTGAACAAATCCGGCCGCGTGTCGGGCGTGGCCGGATCGAGCGAACCCGCACCGGTCGACGACAGCTTAGCCAGCGCCCCGTCGACGGCGAAACCGCCCAGGTCGAGCCACGTGTCGCCGTCGATCTGCGGCAGGCCGACGATCAAGTTGTTTACGTCGACGACAGCTTGCACGAAGTTCGCCACATCGGCGCGCCCGAACAGGCGGGCCATGTCGATAAGCGTCGTCTTCCGTCCGCGCAGATCGGAAATCACCGGCAGCCGCGTCGTGAGTACGTCGATCACCGGCTGCACCGGCGCCAGAACGTCCTGAATATCGCCGAGCAGATTGCCCGCAAACCCGGCAATCAAATCGCCGAGGTTCATCTGCACGTTGTCGAAGCCGATGACGGGCGCGCTCGCGCCGATCGAGGCGTCGGTCGGGTTGAAACGCCAGTCGAGCGACAGGTCCGCCCGCAGCCGTGGGAAAACGTCGAGTCCGGCGACGCTCGTGAGCAACTTGAGATTCACATCGGCCGTGGCGTCCACGACCGGCGCGAGGATCGATCCGCCGCTGAACATTTCAACGAGGGAAATCCGGCCGTCGTTTCCTCCGGGATCGACGAGGTCGACGCCGATCACGCCGCTGAAACTCGAAGGGTTCGCCGGATCGTCGGTGACTTGGACTTGGAGGAAGCCGAGGTTGCCCGTGGCGACAAGATTAGGCGCGGTCACGTCGAGAGTGAACGCCAGTTCCGGGCTGCTCGCCGGGCGGGATGCGTCGATGAAAAATCCGATGTCGGTGTTGGCGCCCAGACGCAAATGCCAATCGAAGCCGAGCGCGAGCTGTATGCCGCCGCTAACGTCGAGGCTCAGTCCCGGCACACCGAGATCGAACCCTGCCGGCAGCGTGACGACGAGTGGCTCGCGGCCGAGCAGCATGTCGTACTCTACGGAACTAAAATCGCTCGGCCCGGCCGTAATGACTTGCACGTCCTGGGCGTCGACGTCTCCGTCGCCGTCTTTGTCGCGCAGCAAGCCGATGCCGCCGGGGCCGAGCAGGTTGAACAGTTCGGTTTGAATGGCCGACACGCCTTGCGACGCCCGCTGCTCGAACGTGGCAAGAATCTCGTCGCGAATCTGCTGGAGAAAATCGGCTTCGTCGGCGAGCGCATCGCCGATCAGCGGCAGCGGCACGCCAAGCACGTCGCCGCGCATCGCGTCCAGCAACAACTCGCTCGCCCCCAGCCAGCCGCCGGCCATCGAGAGCAGCATGTCGGCCGGATCGACGCTGGTGATCGCGTCACTGATCGCCGTTTGGACCTGGCTGAGGTTGGGAAATGCCGAAGGACCGGGCGCGTCGCGAAGGTCCGTCAAGGCGAACTCGAGCGTGGCGAGCGGCTGGCCTTCGATGGGGAATTCCAACGGCAGCGAGGCGAACGCCTGAGCCGCGACGACGGTGGTGATGTCGCCGAGGAGGTCTTCGGTGAAGTAGTGCCGGCCGTCGCCGTCGTCGGCTAGCGTGAACGTGAGCGTCGCCGGGTTGTTGCTGCCTGCGCCGGTGTCGTTGATGCCGGCTTGGCCGGAGCGGATAAACAA
>JAJDEG010000395.1 GCA_029259895.1 Planctomycetota bacterium | reverse complement strand
TTGGCGGAGGGCCTCGCGGCGCGTTGGAGCCAGCCCGCGATCCGCGAAGGGATTGGCTTGTCGTTCGTTCATTCGACTTTCATTCATCTGTTATCGCTCCGCGGTGGGCGCACATCGCTTTGCTAGTCGACGTATCGAAAGTCGACCGAGGCAAACAGCGAGAGGAATACTTGTCGCCATGCCTGAACTGCTTTGGCGTCGTCGGTTTGGTTCGCACCGCCGATTTGATTCGCGTCGCCGACGGACTGTTCGACAAACTGAATGAGAACGGCGGCCTCGTCGGTGGTCGGCTGGCGGCCGAGGGCGATGCGATACGCCCGCTCGACGCGGTCGGCATTCGTTCCTGCATGCTCAGCGAGCAACTGCTTCGCGGCGGCGGCGGCGGAGTCGTGAACGAACGGATGATTGAGCATCATCAAGGCCTGCGGCGCGACGGTGCTCGTGTCGCGGCGGCCCGTCACGAGGCTGGTGTTCGCGAAATCGAACGCGGCGAGCACGTCGCCGACGGCATTGCGAAACACGGGCACGTAGACGCTGCGTTCAAGTCCGTTATGACGATAGCCGTAGTCGGCGGATAGTTTCTCTGGGTACGTCGCGCCGGCAGCGTCGAGCCGCAGTTGTCCGCTGGCGGCGAGCATGGCGTCGCGAAGGCATTCGGCGTCGAGGCGGCGGCGGTTGGCGTGGGCGAGAAGGAGGTTTTCGGGATCGACGGCCGAGTGAATTTCGGCCGCGACGCTCGCCGAGCGATAGGTTCTCGACGTCACCACGCGACGCACGAGTCGCTTGAGCGACCAGCCGTCATCGACAAGTTGCAGGGCAAGCTCGTCGAGCAGTTGCGGATGCGACGGTGATTCGCCGGTGACGCCGAAATTGTCGACGGTGCGAACGATGCCAGCGCCGAACAGCCAGTGCCAGACGCGGTTGGTCATGACCCGGGCGGTTAGCGGGTTCTCGCGCCCGGAGAGCCACTCGGCCAACTCTCGCCGCCCGCTTTGATCGCTGGGCAATTGCGGCGCGTCGCCGTGGGACGCGACTTGCAGGAAGCCTCGCGGAGCGACTTCGCCGAGCGTATGCACGCTGCCGCGAATGTGGATGGGTAGGTCGACACCGCGGTGTTGTTCGATGAGCGAGATAGCGGCTTGCTGCTGCGGACCGGCGGACTTGAGCTTCTTCAAATCCGCTTCCATGCGGGCGACGGCCGCGGCGTCGTCGGTTGAGGTTTGGTTCGCGTCAGCGGGGTCGCGGTCAGGAGACCGCGACCCAACGGAGTTCGTGGCTTCGTCGGCCTTTTGCTCGGCCGGAATGAACTGAACGGCGTCGGCGATGACGTGACCGCTGGTCCCTTCGTTGGCCAGCAACACGAAGCTCTGATCGGTCTTTTCGAAGTTGTACTGACCGAGCGAGACGAAATGCCCGTCGACCATCGGCGCGGCTTGCTGATTGACGTGGATCGTCTTCTCGCCGTCGGCGCTGAATACCGTCACCGGCACGGACGCGGCGCGGTTGCCGCCGGCCACGAAGGCGATGCGGACTTCATACTTGCCCGGCTTGGGCAAATCGGGGGCGAACGTGAGCGTTTTCTCGCCTTTGCCGGCGTCTTGATCGTGAAGGTATCCGTCGCCGATGTAGGCCTTGGTGTGCGTCGAGACTTGCCACTGGCCGACGCGCTTGGCCTGAAGGTCGTCGACGATAATTCCGGCGAGTTCGTCGATGGCCACGACGCTGGCTTTGCTCGTTGCCGCGGCGGTAAGCGAGCCGAGCCGCTTCTTGGCAGCAGCAAGCTCCTTTTCCAGCGAAGCGACGGCCGCGGTATGTTCGTCGAGCCGCTGCTGTTCGTGGGGCTCGAGCGGTAGCGGTACGGTCAGCCACTGCGAAACGTTGGCGTGTTCCAATGCCTTTGCGCCGCGAAGAATGCCGGCCAGCGCGTAATAGTCGCGGGTCGGGATCGGATCGAACTTGTGGTCGTGGCAGCGGGCGCAGGCGATCGTTTGGGCGAGAATCGCCTTGCCCAAGACGTCGATCTGCTCGTCGACGACGTCCATATCGAGTTGCTTCTTGTCTTGTTCCTCGAGATTCGTGTTGCCGATGGCTAAGAAGCTGGTGGCCGTAATCTGTCGGCGACGTTCATCGATGGCGTTCGAGGCCGCCGATTTCGCAAGCAAGTCGCCGGCGATCTGTTCGCGAACGAACGCGTCGAAGGGACGGTCGTGGTTGAACGACTCGATGACGTAATCGCGATAGCGCCAGGCGTCTTTGAGGATGAAGCCGCGAAGGGTGAGCGATTCCGCGTAGCGGGCCACATCGAGCCAGTGCCGGCCCCAACGTTCGCCGTAGCGTGGCGACGCGAGCAACCGATCGACGAGACGTTCGTACGCGTCGGGCGATGCGTCGGCGACGAATGCATCGACTTCGTCCGGCGTTGGTGGGAGCCCGATCAAATCGAAATACAGCCGGCGTGCGAGCGTGACGCGATCGGCCACCGGCGCGGGAGCGAGACCAGCCGCGTCGAGCCGCGCGAGGATGTAGCGGTCGATGCGATTGCGGGCGTCTTGAGGTCGTTTTACTTCCGGCAGCGTCGCGGCCTTTGGCATTCGATACGCCCAATGCTGCCGGCCGGCCTCAATGTCGATGGTTCGTTTCGCCGTCGCGGACTTGGCGTCGCTCGTGCGCGGGTCGGCCGCGCCGGCGTCGATCCATGCCGCGAAATCGGCAATGACGGCGTCGGGCAGCTTACCCTTGGGGGGCATCTCGTAGCTTTCGTAACGCAGCGCCTCGACGAGCAGACTCTCGCCGGGCTTGCCGGGCGCGATGGCCGGGCCGCTATCGCCTCCCGCTTGCCAGCCGGCGGCCGTGTCGAGCCGCAATCCGCCCTTGAGCTTGCCGTCGGCTTTGGCCTGTTGGCTGTGGCAAGCGTAGCAGTGCTCGACGAGGACCGGGCGAATCTTACGCTCGAAGAAATCGAGTTGTTCGGCCGTTGGCGGATTATCGTCCGCGGCCACGGCATCACGCGGATAGACGCCAGCCCACACCGTCGCGACGGCGAGAATCGTCAGCTTCGTTTTCCAAGCGGTCGTGCGTCGCATTGCATCCGTCGGGCAGAAGGCCTCGGAGCTCGATTTGCCAGCACTCCATGATAGTCGAAAGTGGGGCAGGACGGCTACTGCGTGTCGAATAGCCGGCGACGCGACTGGGCGTCCAGCGGGCGGGCATATTCGCTAATCTCGAACATCTCGATGAACTCGATCGAGGCGGCGGAATCGGCTCCAATGGCTGTGGACAGTTCTTCGCGATAGCGCTCGGCTCGTGGCCGGACAACGCTGGCGTACCACTCGCGCAGCCACACGATGCGCGACGATTCGTCGGTTGGCACCTGGTCGGCGAGGCCGTGGTTGTGCGGCAGCCAGTCGAAGAATTGCGACCGGTGGCAGGCGAGCATCGCGACGATTGCGTCGAGTTCGGCGGCGATGTCGATGGCGACGTCCGCGCGCATCGGCGCGGGCCGCGAAAACATATCCGGCAGGTACGCGACGATGGGATCGCGGGCC
>JAJDEG010000394.1 GCA_029259895.1 Planctomycetota bacterium | reverse complement strand
CAAATGAAATATCTCCGTCAACTGCAAACCCCAGCAAGCATCCCCTGTCTTTTCCTCCGTGCCCTCTGTGTCCTCTGTGGTGAAAAAACCGATGCGAACTACTCGCGAACTTCGACACCAAGCAGCTCCGTTGGGTATCCTGGCCCGAGGTGACTGATATCTCTCCAGAATACTATGCGGGGTGCGACGGTTGTAGCGTCGACGACGGTTTCCAGCCGGGCGGCGGGGCCGTCGCGGTCGAAATAGCCGATTACTTGGGCGCGAAACACGCTGCCGCCGGCGTTGACGTAGGGCATGATGGCCTTCATTTCGTCGAGCGTGACGATGCCCTCGGAGAGGAGCCACGTCTCGCTGCGGCGGCCGGGATCGGAGTCGGTCGGTTCCGGCGTGCGGCGGCTGAGGATTTCGGTCAGGATTTCCTCGGTCATGCCGGGGATGCCGGCGAGGATCGTCGGCGACGCCTGATTGACGTTGATGCGGCCGGGAATGACCGGCGAGGAATTCGTCGTGCAGAGGTCCATCAGTTCCGGCAAGTACAAACCGTGCAACGCATCGGGAAACGGCGAATCGATCACCGATCGCGTATCGTCTTCCGCGTTGAGCACTTGCACCTTCGTACCGACGAGGTCCAGCACTTGCGAGAACTGGAAGTTGCCCTTGGCGGCTTCCGCATCGGTGAAGTCGGGCGTGGGAGCCTTCGCGCCGGATGTTGGATTCGAGCCGCGATAGGGGCCGTTCTGCCGATAGGCCACGATGTAGTTCATCCACTCTTCGGGCATCGAGGCCGCGGCCATTTCTTCGTAGAGCGCGAGGAGGTCGGAGTTGTTCAAGTTGACGCGCGGCGAGCCGTCGGCGCGGACGTTTCGCTCTTGGCCGAATAGCGTCAGGTAGGCCGCCCAACCGCTTTCGGTGATGCCGCCGCCCGACCCCGCGCGGTTCTCCTCGGAAGGATCGATCACGCCGTTTCGATTCACGTCGGGACCGAACAGCAACTCCGGCGTCACGCCGCGGACGAGCAGTAATTCTTCGACCGACATCAGCGGTCCGTTGCGGCTTTGGTACGGCGGCGATAGCTGGCTGTAGTACTCCGACTCGCAGCCGAACTCGCGCGGCTCCTCGTCGGCGTCGATGAAGTCGAGAATCGCGTCGGCGACGTCCTCGGTCATGCCGGGTAGCGCCATGAGCAGGTCGCGGCCGGGATTTTCGGTCGGCTCCGCGCCGGTCGTGAGGGCGTTCAATTCCGATAACTGGCGGCCGATATCTTCGAGCACCGGGAGCGAATTGACGTTCAATCGCGTCGATTCGTCTTCCAGGCCAAAGCGGATGCTCCGCGCGCCGTCGTCGTCTTCGACCGGGGCGAGCACGGCGAATCGACTGCGATCGCGGTCGCCGTTGCCGTCCTTGACCAGGATCATTTGAAAGCTGGCCGGGTTGTCGTACGCGCCGCCGGCCGATTCGCGCGTGGCGAGGTCTTGCATCAGAAACGCCTTGATGCTCTCGACGCCGGATTCGGCGGTGAGCCGGGCCTGCACCAGCCGGGCATTGACGACCGTGCCGCGGTACTCGCTGAACATGTATTCCGAGTAGCTGTAGCCGGCGAGGCTCAATAGCGCGATGACGAGCAGCACGATGATGAGCAGCACGCCGCGGCGGGGCGGCTCTCGTCGTCGACGCAAGGTTGAGCGTTGAAAGGCTGAGCGTTGAATCGAATTGTGGCGTCGAGCTGTCATGGCGTCGCCCCCGTGCCAGATGCGTCACTCGTGTCGCTGGTGGAATCGGTCGACGTGCCGGTGCCGGACCCGCCGCCGCCTTCGGCTGTTGGCAGGTAGACGACTTGCGAATAGACCGTCGTGGCAACTTCGTCGCCGCCGGAACTCACCACGCGCTCGAAGATGCTTTGTACCCGTGGCGCTTCGACGACGATGGTGATCTCGACGGCGAGCGGCGGCACGCCCTGTTCGACCATGTCCCAGTAGTCGGTCCAGTTGCTGCCGTCGAAGTACATGAACGAAATCTCGGTCACTTCCGGGGCGAGGACGGCCGCACTGTCGTCGAGGGCGGCCGTGCTGCCGTTCTCGAAGGCGTACTTCGTCACGGCACGATCGACCGAGCGTCGAACGAGTCCGCCCTCGGCATCGCCGGAAAGCGGTCCGCCGGGCGACGTGGCGGCATTCGATCCGCCGGTGCAGTAGTAGGCGACCGTTTTTACATCGCTGGGGAGGTCGGCAATCGCGCCGCGGCCGTTTTGGATCATGGTTTCGTATTCGTCGACGCGGGGCAGGCGGCTGATGTCGAGTTGGATGTCGTAGGCCGTGCCGTAAACGCCGGGCGTGTCTTCGTCGGCGGTCGTGGCGTCGTCGAGCAGCGAACCGGTGTCGGACGACGTGCTGCCGCCGGATGACGTTCCGCTGGAAGATGTTCCGCCCGATGTGCCGCTTCCGCCGGATTGCGATGAACCGGTCGCGCCGCCGGGGATGCCGCTGGCGCCGCCTGGAACACCTCCGCTGGCTCCGCCGGCCCCGCCTGGGATCGCGCCGCTGCCCAAATCGCCGCTGCCTGGGTCTGGCACGCCGCCGCCGACGTCGGCGTCTAGGTTGAGGTTGGCGACGCTGGAAAAATCGAGCGGGGCATAGAGGATCGTGCTACGCAGGTCGTCGCCGATGAGGCGGAAGACGCTGCGGGCGAGTTGGGCCTGTTCGATCTTCGCCCGGCCACGCTGCGAGATCGTGACGTGCGTATCGATGGCCATGCCGATGAGCATGACGACGAGCGTGGCCAGGGCTAGCGAGAGGATGACTTCGAGCAGCGTGAAACCGCTTGAGCGGGGCTTGGGGACTGGGGGCTGGGGGCTGGGGAAGGCGCGGCGGCGGTCATGCCGCGCACGGCGACGGGGATGTCGTGTTGCTTGGGATCGAGATGGTAGAGACGCATTGCGCATGGCATGTCGGGCGAACGTTAGTTGGCTGGCCCAGATCAAGTTCGGTGTATTCTGGCGTACTTCGAGTAGGGTGGGTCGAACGAAGTGAGGC
>JAJDEG010000393.1 GCA_029259895.1 Planctomycetota bacterium | reverse complement strand
GACGCCAAGTGGTCCGAATCCCTCGACGACGTCGGAAGTTCCACCGACGATCACCGAAGTGGCCCACGCGCCCAATGTGCCCACGACGGCCGATCCGCTCGTCGTTACCGCGATGATTGGCGAAACGGCGTTGCCGGTGGTCGGCGCGTCGCTCACGTACCGCGTGATGTTCGGCGCGGAGATCAGCCTGCCGATGAATGACGACGGCTTTGGCAGCGACGCTATGGCCGACGACGGCATTTACACGGGCGTCATTCCCGCCGGCGTCGCGGCCGCCGGGCAGATGCTTCGCTACTACGTCACGGCACAAGACTCCGGCGGCAACCCGCAGCGCAGCCCGCGCGTCGACGACACGACCGGCACCGACCGATCGCCGGAATACTTCGGCACGGTCGTCGCCAATCCGGCGATTACGTCGCAGATCCCGGTATTTCAGTGGTTCACGACGAACGTCGCATCGTCGCATACACGGACCGGCGCGCGGGCGTCCGTGTTCTTCGACGGTGAGTTTTACGACAACATTTTCGTCCGCCAACGCGGCCAGGCCACGAACTCGTCGATCTCGCAGAAGTTCGACTTCAACGACGATCACCTGTTCTTCGTCAACGACACGGTCGGCCGCGTCGAGGAGATCAATCTCAACGCCCAAGGTTCGGACTCGTCGTATCTTCGGCAGACGCTGGCGTTCGAGGCGTGGCGCGACGTGGGCGTGCCGTCGAGCGAATCGTTTCTGACGCGAATGCAGGTCAATGGCGGATTCGACCGCGTCGGCATCTACATCGAGCAGGTCGACGATCTGTTCCTCGATCGCCACGACCTCGATCCAACCGGGGCGCTGTACAAGTTCGTGCAGCGTAGCAATCTCAATCCGGTGTTCAACGACATCGTTACCGGCATCGAGAAAAAGACCCGGCTGGAAGAGGATTTCTCCGACATCGCCGCGGTCATCACCGGCCTCAATCTGCCGACCGCCGCGCAGCGACGTCAGTTCGTGTTCGACAACTTCGACGTGCCGGAGTTGATTAACTACATCGCCGTGCGGGCGGTGATTCAGGACGCCGACGACATCCGCAAGAACTTCTATCTGTATCGCGACACGAATGGCGACGGCGAGTGGTCGATCTTCCCGTGGGATAACGATTTCACGTTCGGGGTGCGCGGCGACGGCGGGCCGAATCTCGACCACCCGTTCTTCGGCGAACAGGAGCATCCCAAGCTCAACGCGAACCAGTGGAACGTGCTGCTCGACGTCGTGTTCGATCTGCCCGAAACGCAGGAAATGTACCTGCGGCGGCTGCGGTCGCTGATGGACGAGCAGCTGAAAGCCGCCGGCACGCCCGCCAACGAATTGGTCTACGAGAACCGGCTCGACGAGATCTTCGCGCAGGCGGCGGCCGATCTGGCGCTACACGGCGTGACGCAGAACACGGTCAACGGCATCAAACCGTTCTTCACCGAACAGCGCAATGACTTCTTCAACACGCACAGCATCGACAATGTCGGCGGGCCGGGCATCGTGGGGACGATCGTGCCCGAATTTGTAAGCGGTGCGCGATGGTTCGTGCCTACGAACGATAGCCTTGGCGTGACGTGGGCGCAGGCGGGCTTCAACGACACGGCCTGGGGCACGGGGGAGACCGGCATCGGCTACGAAGCCAGCGCTGCCGATTACGCTGGCTTGATTCGCACGCGCGTCGAGCCACGGTTGGGCACGGCGCAAGGCCCGCTGGTGACGTGCTCGACGTGTACGTCGACGTTCGTACGGATTCCGTTCAACATCGCCAGCCAGCAGGTGCTCGACGACGTGGCCGCCAACGGCCTGACGCTTCGCATGAAGTACGACGACGGATTCGTGGCGTTTCTCAACGGCACGGAGGTCGCGCGGATGAATCTGCCGGGCGCGACGGGAACGCCCGTCGGCTTCAACGCGCTTGCCGACAACCACCCCGACGGCTCTGCCGTGCTGTTCGAGAATTTCAATCTCTCGGCGTTCGCCGGTGAGATTGTCGTCGGCCAGAACGTGCTGGCCTTTCACGTCGTCAATCAATCGCCCACCAGCAGCGACATGCTGCTGTTGCCGGAGTTGGTGATCGGCGTTCCCGCGACTAGCGACGTGGCCGGCATTCCGCACGCGCAAGTCGTGCATCCGAGCATCGAGTTTGGGGCGATCGAATACGCTCCGGCTAGCGCCAACCAGGATGAAGAGTACATCGAGCTAATCAATTTGAACGACGACGCCGTCGACCTGTCGAATTGGCGGCTTGCCGGCGGCGTGCAGTTCACGTTCGCACCGGGTACCGTCGTCAATGCAAATCGCAGCTTGTTCGTCTCGCCGAAGGTGCAGACATTCCGTGCCCGTTCGACCGGCCCCAGCGGCGGGCAATCGCTGTTGGTGGTCGGCAACTACAGTGGGCACATTTCCAGCTTTGGCGAGACGATCGAACTGATCGCGCCGGACGACACGGTGATCGCCACGGTCGATACGCCGAGTACGCCGTCGCTGCCGCAGCAGTTTCTGCGAGTCACCGAGTTGATGTATCACCCGTCCAATCCGACGCTGGCGGAGCAAACGGCGGGCTTCGACGACGGCGACCTGTTCGAGTTCGTCGAGCTGCGAAACATCGGCGGCACGACGCTGAACCTCGCCAACGTGAATTTCAACGGCGGCGTGCAGTTCGTTTTCGACGCCGCGGCCTCGCTGCCGCCGGGCGGTTATGGTGTGATCGTGTCGAACGAGGCCGCGTTCGCCGCCCGCTACGGCGACGCGATTCCCGTTTTTGGGCAATACGTCGGCAACCTGTCCAACGGCGGCGAATCGATCAAGGTCGACGACGTCGACGGCGGCAGCATCCACGACTTCACCTACGACGACGTCGGCATGGATTGGCATCCGACCACAGACGGTAACGGCTACTCGCTCGTCGTCCTCGATGAATTCGCCGCACTCGACAATTGGTCGCTCGGCACGGCGTGGCGGGCGAGCTTCGAGATCGGCGGATCGCCGGGTGGCGCGGACCTGATGGCCGGTGACGCCGACGGCAACCAGCGCGTCGATCTGGTCGACCTGGCGATCGTTCAGCGCTCGTTGGGAATCGCCAGTGGTGGCACACGAGCGCAAGGCGACCTCAACGGAGACGGAGCGATCGATCGGGCCGACGCGGCAATCGTTGCGCGAAATTTCGGTCGGTCGGTCGGACCGGTGCCGGCAGCTTCGGCAGCAATTGTCGCTTCGCCGCGTGGCGAGTCCTCGGCGAATCGCGAGCAACGACGCGCCCCAAAGATTTTGGCGGCACCCAGGCGACGTATCGCGTCGGAACTCGTCGATCGGACGCTTAACGAATCATTGCCCGCGGCGAACGGCGCGACGCTAATGGCGCGTCGCGACTCGATGCGGCTGTCGGTCCCGCGTCGGCGTTGAACCGATGGCCTGACGCGTGCGTTTTCGATCATTATTCTGCGATGTTTCGCGTCGTCGAGTCACCTTCCTTGCCGCATGGACGAGAAAACAGCCCCTGGCGTCGCTGAACGCGTCGCCAGGGGCTGATGTGACACAAACACCGCCTGTGGTCGATGAACCGTACGGGTCGTCCGTGACGCGAAACGCCTCACGGCTCGGCACGCGGTTCACCGTCCCGTCTCCACGGTCCGTTCGACGCGATTCACTATTTGAAGCGCGCCGAACGGGAATCGTGGCGTGACGGACAATTTACTACTCGCTTCGAGATCGCTGACTAGTTCGAGAACAGCGACCACGGCACATCACTCTTCACTTGCGTCTGCACGGGGGCCACAGCCGAAGTGCGAACGACGGTCGACGGAGCGACCTTCGCCGGCGTCGCGATCGGCTTCGCGGCAACCCGCGCGGCCGGAGCGACGTGGCTCGCCTGCTGAATCTTGCTCTCGATTTGCTTGATCTCAGCTTCGGTCAAGGGATACACGTCGCCAACGCGGGCGTTGGCCGGCGCGGGCCGCGTGATCTTACGACGCTGGGTCGTGCTGGCCGGAGTCGGAACCGGAGGCATCGGGGGCGCATCGTGGCCTTCGCCGGCGCTGGCCGGAGCGGCACCTTCGGCGCAGCAATCGACCACCACCCACTGGTAGTCCGGAACTTCCTTCTGGGCCACGTACTTCACCAGCTTCTTGACGCGGTACGACTTGGCGCACGGGTTCGGGCACCAGTCGGTCCAGCGCACTTTGCAGGCCGGCTTGTGATCGCACGAGCAATCGCATCCGCACGATCCGCAGTTGCCGCACAGCTCTTCGCAGTGCGTGCAACCCTGGCGGCTCGGTCCGGCCGGCAAACACGCCTGCGTGCATTCACAGCCGTAGCACGTGACCTTGATGATCCTTGTGCCAACTTTCAACTCGCACCGCTTGCCGGTGCATGGGTCGCAACCGTTGCAGCCGCCGCCGCACGGGTCGCAGCAACCTGCGGCGCTGCCGGCCGAAGCCGCACAGCCGCAGTCGCCCGCCTGCGCGGCTTGCACTAGCAAGCCGAGCATCGCGACGGACAGGAATAAGCCGAATTGTCGCATGGTAAGCATTCCTCCATTCTTCCGCGCGGCGGTCGGCCACATCGTGGCGCGTGCCGCGTGGCTGGGTCACAATTTCAAACGTTTATGTCAATGGGAACGAAATATGGCGGGAAACAAAATTCATGGGCATTCCGCTCGACTAGAAGTCGAATTGGAACCGCATACCGAGCAAATCGTTGTTTCCGACGACGCCTGTAGCGAGGTCGACGTTTTCGTGAACGTAGTCGAACATCATGCGGGTGTAGGGATTCCAGTACCAGTTGGCACCGGCGGTGAATCCCTCCATGTATCCGCGGTTGCCGGCCAGACCGGAGTTCAGATCGACCCACGAGTAGCGCGCCTTGAGTTGCCAGGCACCGCGGCCCATGCAGACGCCTTCGGCCGTGCTGACGCGGAAGAAGTCTTCGAGCGGATGGACGCGGTAGAACGTCTTCGACTGCCTGTTGTACTCGCGGTTTTCGCCCGTCAAGAAATACGTCGCCTCGACATAGCCGCCGTTGTTCTCGTCGGCGCGATCGGTGTCAGCGACGTAGTACTCGGCTTGCATCGAAGCAGGCCCCCAGACGACGGCGGATTCGACCCCGGCGAGATTCCAGTCGCGGTCGCCCGTGTGCGTCGTACTCAAGTATCCGGACTGCGAACCAAGTTCCGGGCGCTGTGTGAACGCCACGACGGTGGTGTCTTGTCGATGGCTGAAAGCTCCGCCGACGTGCACGAGGTATCGGCCGTTCGACGGTTCATCGTAATACAACAGGCCGGCCACGCGGCCGGTGAATACCCAGTCGCCATTATCGTTGATGTGGCTTGCGCGACCCGTTGGATTGTCCGGGCTGTCGTGTCGAAACGCACCGGCAAACCACGACCAATTTTCGTTTTCGCGAATGTAGTCGTAGGCCATCACGCCGTAATTGCGTGATGGAGCGAACGCGCTGTGCGGCAACGAACGATTCATGAACGTAATGAATCGGCTGCTGGTTAGCTCTTCCAGCGAGAACGGTTCTTTGAAGTGACCGACGCGAACATTTCCGAGCAGGGGCGCGTTGGCGACTTCGATATATGTATCCTTGAAGTCTGTTTCAGAACCTTCGAACTCGACTTCGACCTGGCCTTTGATGTTCTCGTAAATCTGACCTTTCGCGCCGAGACGCGCCGTGTTGAAGCCGGTTTCGTTCAATCGGTCCACGCCTGTGGCGGCTGCCAGCGCCGGATCGTCCTCGTACATGATGTGGTCGAAGAACATTCGGCCGAATACCGAGAAACTTGGCTTCGACGTGATGTCGACCCTTTGGCATCCCGCTTCGGCGCTCCCACCGGCGTGCGCGGCCGCGCCGTCGTCGCCTAGCAGCGATGCTTCGCGAGCCGGCGTACCTTGATTCACCAATGAGCGCAACGAGTTCAACTCGCGTTCTTGCGCGTCGAGCCGAGCGAGAATCGCACGAAACTCGGCAGAGTTTTCTTCCGCCGAGACGGGTGCCGGTTCGGCGTACGCTTCGCCGTAAGGCACTTGCGCTTGGGCAGCGGTGATGCTGCCCGTCAACGCGAACGAGGCCGATAGGGCCAATGTTCGCCACCAACAACGCTGTCGCATGAGATGGCTCCTTCCATGAAACCTAGTAA
>JAJDEG010000392.1 GCA_029259895.1 Planctomycetota bacterium | reverse complement strand
TTGCCGGATTCGTTCATGTATGGGGCGTTGGGGTCGCGGGTGTAGAGTCGGTGCGGCTGGCCGTTGGCGCGGACCCACATCTTGTTTGGCTCTTCTTGTCGCCACGAAATTGAACCCTTGGTGCCGTCGATTTCGATCGTGACGTCGTTCTCGCGGCCGTGGGAGATTTGCGAAGCGGTGACCGTGCCGAGGCCGCCGTTTTCGTAGCGGATCACCGCCGTGCCGTAATCGTCGAGCGGGCGGCCGTGCTCGAACGTCTTGAGGTGGCAGCTAACCTGATCCGGCAGCAGGCCGGTCATGTAGCGGCCGAGGTTGTAGGCGTGCGTGGCGATGTCGCCCCAGCAGCCAGCCGCGCCGCTCTTCTTGGGATCGGTACGCCAAGCGGCTTGCTTCTGGCCGGACTCTTCCAAACGCGAGCGGAGCCAGCCCTGGATGTAGCTTGCCCGCACAGCGTTGATCTCGCCGAGTTCGCCCGAGAGGACCATCTCGCGGGCCTGACGGACCAGCGGGTAGCCGGTGTAGTTGTGCGTGACGCCGAACACGACGCCGGACTTGTCGACGGCGTCGGCGAGTTGCTCGGCTTGGGTGAGGTCGAAGGTGAGCGGCTTATCGCAGATGACGTTGAAGCCGGCATCGACGGCGGCCTTGGCGATTGCAAAGTGCGTATGGTTCGGCGTGGCGACGGAGACGAAGTCGATGCGCTCGTCGGCGGGGAGTTTCGATTCTTTCTCGACCAGCTCTTGGATCGACGTGTAGGCGCGGCTTTCCGCGATGTCGTAGTCGGGCGCGGAGGCTTTCGCCCGAGCAGGGTCGCTGGACAGCGCGCCGGCGACGAGGGCCGCGCGGTTGTCGAGCACGGCGGCGGTGGCGTGGACGCGGCCGATGAAGGAACCTTGTCCACCGCCGGCCAGCGCCATGCGGAGTTTACGATTGAGTGGGGCGTTGGTGGGCATGGTGAATTGGGGGGTCGGAGGTCAGGGAATGGGGGGCAGGGATCGAACGCCGCTTCGCGGCTTTTCCTGGGTTCGGTCCGAGTGGTTTTTTATCACATTTTGGATTGGGTGTCAGTTGGTTTAGGTGTGGGGTCGGTTCGGGCGGATTCTTGAAGTTGGTACGCCTCGTCCCAGCGCTTATCGAGCAATTCAATCGCTTCGTCGAGCGGCTTGGCTTGCCAGTGGCCGTCGGGCGTGTGCGTGGCGAGTTGCCAGCGTTGGAGCTTGGCGAGGGCGTCGTCGATTTCGAAGTCGATGTCCGCTTCGGTCGCGGCGTGGAGGAAGGCTTCCGCGGCGGAGTCGAGTTGGTCGGTGGTTGGACCGGTGGTAGAAGCTCCGTCGCTGCGGTGATGTCTGGCGGTTTCGCGCCAAAGAAGGACGTAGGCCAGCAGCGCTTCGCGAAAGTCTTGGTCTTCGGCCTCGTCGAGGATGCGGAACAGGACGCCGAGATTGTTGTCCAGGTTTTGAAAGTACAGGCTGCGGGTGAGGTAAAGTTGGTGCTTGTCCTTGGTACGCAAGTAGCCGACGAACGAGCGGACGCCGTAGCCGATGGTGCCGCCGACTACACCGAGAAGGGCGAGCATTCCGTAGAAGCCGGCGAAGGCGAGTACCAACGCGCCTTGAAGGACTTTGTAGACGGTGAGCGCGACGCCGGAGACGGCCGGGAGGAGAATCCGGCCTTGGTCGAGCAGCGACATGCGGACGCGCGAGCCGGGCAGCAGCATTTCGAGGTCCATTTTCGGAATGTTCTTGAACATCTTGAGATAGACGTGTTCGCTGCGGGCCTGGTGGCCGAAGCGGCGGCTTTCGTGCGGATGGAACGCGACGACGAGACGGTCGTACGTGGGCACGTCGATTTCGCGGCGGCGGTAGAGGCTCCGCAAGTTGCGGCGGCTGCGGCGGTCGGTGGTGTCGCCGCGGACGAAGACTTCCAGTCGCTGAAATGCCGCCAACTCGACGTCGAGACGCACGCCGACTTCGCTCATCGCCGAAAGTGCTTCGTCGAGTTGGGCGCGGCTGAGGCGGCGATAGTTGGCCCGCTCGAACAGCGTCGCGATCTGCTCGAACAACGCGTTGCAGGCCGCGTCGCGATCGGCGCACGGCGCGCGATCGGCCGCAGTGGCATTGCTGGCGGGGGGCAGCGTCGCCGTCGGGATCGAACGGCCAGTATGCCTGCTTGAGCCTTTCGAGGCGGGCGTGGTACTCGTGATGTATGACGGCCGAGAGGATCTGGCCGAACGATTCCAGCCGACGGCGGTCGTTGTCGGAAATGTCGTCGGCAACATCTTTGCTGGCCGCGTATTTGGCGTCGATCAGTCGGGCGAGAAGTTCACTCTTGGCGATCGGGATGTGTTGTTCGCGGCCAGTGGACGCGGATTGCGGCGCTACGGCGGGTTTGTCGCCGAGTTGCGATTTCGGGTTCTGCATTGGGCGAGCCTACCGCGGAACCGCCGGCGACAGCGGGGGAGTGCATGAACCGATGCTCGTCGAATCGACGTGTCGAGCAGCCCGTCGACGATTCATTTGGGGCGTCGCCACATTTTAGCGGCTTGTGTGGGGCCGCGGAAAGCGCGACAGGCACGATTTGCCGCACGACACAATGGATTCTGCTCCACGGGGCGAGATTAACTGCCGATACCGACGTTTTCTCAACCGCCGCCGGTGCGTAGAATTCTCGCGGCGGCGAATCGGAACGTCGTCGGGGCAAACCCACAGTTCGCAATGATCGGCGACCGGTATGCGAAGGATTCTGCTTTTTACGGTTGCCGTCTGCGCTGTTGTCGCGGCGGGAACGCTGTTCTGGGCGTATCGGGCGTCTCAGTTCGTGCCCGACCGCTACGAAGAATTGCTCCGCGCCGACGCCCGTCGTCAGGCTAGCGCCAGCACCGAGATGTTCAACCGCGCACAGCGGCTGATTCATCAGGCCAAGCGGCCAGGGAAATGGCGAGCTTCGTTCACGGCGGAGCAGATCAACGGCTATTTGGCCGTCGATCTGGAAAAACAATTCGCCGACGTGCTGACCGGAGAGATTCGCGACCCGCGCGTGGATATCGGCGAGAAAACGATCACGTTGTTTTGTCGTTACGATGGCGTGGCGGGGGAATCTGTTTTGTCGATCGAATTCGAGCCGTTTCTGGGAGAGCGCGATGTTTTGGGCTTACGATTCGTCGACGCGCGAGTCGGTTCGCTGCCGCTACCGTCGGGGCGGGTGCGCGAGGCACTTTCCGAAGCGGCCGCCGGAGCGGAACTCGCCGTGCGGTGGGTTGAGGATGCGGACGGTCTCGTTCTGTTGATCGCCATCCCGCAGACCAAGCAAGGTCGCGAAGTGGAACTGACGCACATCGAACTCGCCGGCAATGAAATCCGGCTCGCGGGCGAGATTCTTCGCAAGTAGCGAAGCACCAGTTCTCTAAATATCTCACTCGTGCTCGACGTTCCCTCCGCCGCCGCACCTACGGTGTTGGTGCGCGGAGTACGCCACGGCCTACAGCCCCGGCCAGCCGCCTTCTTTGGTGAATTCGCCAAGTTCGAGCTTCTTGAGGTCGACGACGACGTGTTTGACTTTCTGGCGTTGGTGCGTGTACGTAATGTGAACGAGGCCGTCGGGCGCTTGGATCACGGCAGGGTAGGAGAATTCGCCGGGTTCGTTTTCGAGGATCAGCGCCGGTCGCCACGCTTTGCCGTCGCTGCTGATGGCGACGTTGATCATTTCGCGGCCGCGGGGGCGGGATAGTTTGAGCTGTGTGGTGTGGTTGTAAACGAGCAAGGCCCGACCGTCGGCCAGTTTGACCGCGTCGATGCCGGAATTGGGATTGGGGAGCGCGGTCTTGGCGAGCGGCGACCACGTGCGGCCATCGTCGGTGGATCGGCTTTCAACGATGCAGCCTTGCTGGCTGCGGCAGAGGATTTGGATCTCGCCGCCGGGCCACTCGATAATCGTGGGTTGAATCGCCCCGAGCGTCTTGCCGTCGTAGCGCTCGCTGTCGAGCGGGCCGATATGGGCAAACGTCTTGCCGCCGTCCGTGCTGCGTTCCATGTGAACGCGCCAGCCTTCGTGCTCGGTGCTGCTGCCGGCGAGGACGGTGCCGGATGCGAGTTGAGCCGGCTTATTCTTGATCGGGCCGAGCAGCGGATCAGATAGACGCTCCGGCTTGCTCCAGGTGCGGCCTTCGTCGGTCGAGGTTATCTTCATGCCCCACCACGTATCGGGGCTGGGGCCGACTTTGTAATACAGATCGAGTGGGCCGTCCTTGGCTTGGAACAGCACGGGGTTCCAACACGGATGCCGCTTGCCGTCGGACTGGATGCCGTTGGCGACTTCGACGAGTTCATTCCATCCCTTGCCGTCTTGGCGCGAGACCCAAACGCCGACGTCGCGATGCTTCTCGTGCGTGCCGCCGAAGAGCGCGGCGACGAGGCCGGACTTCGTGGCGACGATCGTCGAGGCATGGCACTGGGGGAACGGGGCTTTCTCGTAGATGAATTCGGCTTTGACGACGGCGGGCGGCGGTGCGGCTGTCCCAGCGCCGGCCGATTGGAACAATGTCGCCACAGCGACGGCGACGACGAGAGAGAGAGTACGTGACGTGCGTGTGGCGAGCATGGAGTTACTCCGACGAAGTCAATTGAGGCAAGCGGCTACCGTGGGCGCGTGCAATATCGCACCACGAGTTTGGCGTCTGTGGCTCGAAATTGCAATTCTGCGAAAATGCCGCGAATCCGCCGGTCAATGCGGGTGGTCGTCGTCGTGATCGTGATCGTGGGCGGGGATCGGGCCTTCGTAAGGTTTGGTCGCGATGGTGACCTTGAGCCGAGCTTCTGCGCCCTCGGCGTCGAGCGCCTCGCAGAGCTTCTCGTCGGACAGTTCAAATCGCGACGATTTTCCGTCCGATTCGCCATCGAGCGGCACGGCCGGTAGGACGAACTGCGACGGCGTACCGCCGAGCACGACGTTGATAGTAACGCTCTGCTGAGCGACCGGCACGGCATTCTTCGCTTTGTCGTCGAGAATATAGACCGTCACCTTGTTCGCCTCTTCGTCGTGGCAAACTTCGGCGTGGTACTCCTCGTCGCCCAACTCGACGAGCAAACCCTCGTGCGGGCCTTCGGTGGGATGATCGTGACCGCCGCCGGCTGCCGGGGCGGCGTCCTTCTTGGCGTTGCCGTCGCCACAACCGACGAGGGGCATCGCCAACGTTGCCGAAAAGGCCGCGGCGAGCAAGAAGTTGAATCGCATGGGTTGGTCTCCTACAGAAAGAAAAATGGTGGCTATCGAGATACAAACGATCGAACTTTCGTTTAGGGCGAGTCGTTCGATGACTCTATTGGCGGACTGACGCCGGCCTCCGCTGCGACTGGCCGAGGGGTGGACGCCGCGGATTCGTCGCCGAATTCGTCGTGCTCGGATTCGTTGGCGAGTCGTTCGGCTTGTTGCCTGCCGAAGCACCAAAACAGCGCGGGGTGGACGAAAAAGTCGAGCAGCGTCGAGCTGATTAGTCCGCCCATGATGACGGTGGCGACGGGATAGAGGATTTCCTTGCCTTGCTGGCCGGCGGCGAGGACGAGCGGAATCAGGGCGAAGCCGGCGGTGAGCGCGGTCATCAGCATGGGCGCGAGGCGTTCCTTGCCTGCCCTTTCGATCATCTCGGGCGTGAACTTCTCGCCTTCGTGCCGCACCAGATGCAGATAGTGAGCGAGCAACAAGATGCCGTTGCGCGAGGCGATGCCGGCCAACGAGATGAAGCCGACCATGCTGGCCACGGTGAGCGATTGGCGCGTGACGACGAGCGCGGCGACGGAACCGATGGCGGCCATCGGCAGGGCGGTTAGGACTTGCAGCGAGAGATTGACGGAGCGGAAAAGCGTGTACAGGGCCAGGAACATGCCGGCGACGGACAGAATGCTCAAGAAGCCAAGCATCCGCGAGGCGGAGCGTTGGCTTTCGAATTGACCGCCGAGTTCGATGAAGTAGCCGGTCGGCAGGTTCGCTTTGATCGGCTCGAGTCGCGATTGAATGTCGGTGACGACGCCTTCGAGATCTCGCCCACTGACGTTGCATTGGACGACGATGCGGCGGCGGACCCGTTCGCGGTTGATCGTGTTCGGACCGCTGCCGCGCTGGATATCGGCGACCGCGGCGAGCGGCACGCTTCCGCCGGCGGGCAGCGTGACTGCCAGTCGTCGCAGCCGGTCGATGTCTTCGCGGTACTCGTCGTCGAGCCGCACGAGTAAGTCGAACTTTCGCTCGCCGGAGACGATTTCGGACACCTCGCGGCCGTTCATCGCCGTTTCGACCAGTTCGTTGACGTCCGCGACCTGCAACCCATGCCGCTCGAGCTTGGCGAAGTCCAGTTTGATCTGCAACTGTGGAATCTCGACTTGCTGTTCGACCTGCAAATCGACCACGCCGCGTACATCGGCGATCGCGGCTTCCATTTGTTTGGCCGTTGCGCGAAGCGTTTGCAAATCATCGCCGTAGAGCTTGATGCCGATCTGGGCTTTGACGCCGGAGAGCATGTGCGATATGAGGTGGGCCAGCGGCTGTTCGACGCTGATGGCCACGCCGGGCACTTGCGATAGTTCCTCGCGCATCTCCGTCAGCACTTCCTCACGAGTCTGCCCCGATTCGGGATTGAGCGTGACGATGATTTCCGAAACGCTTACCTCCATCGCATGTTCGTCCAGTTCCGCGCGGCCCGTGCGCCGGCAGAAGTCGAGCACTTTGCCTTCGCCGCGTAGTTTGTTCAACCGATCGTCGACCATGCCGCCGATCCGCGACGACTCGGCGAGCGACGTGCCCGGCGGCACCATCGCGTTGACCTGCACGGCCCCTTCGTTGAACGGCGGAAGGAAATCGCGCCCGAGTTGCAGCAGCACCAACACGCTGACGACCACCGCCAGCAGCACGGACGAGAGGATCGGCCAGGGATGGCGAATGCTGAAGCGGATTGCGACGCCGGCGAGCCGCTTCAACTGCCGCAGCAGCCAACTGTCCTCGCGATGCGTCATTACTTTGGCCCGGGGCAGCAGCCAATAGCTGAGCACTGGCGTGACGGTGAGCGAGACGCCGAGCGAGATGATGATCGACACGATGTAGGCCACGCCCAGCGGCGTGAACAGCCGGCCTTCCATACCTTCGAGCGCGAACAGCGGCACGAATACGAGCACGACGATCATCGTGCTGAACACGATCGAATTGCGGACCTCGCTGCTAGCTTCGTAGACGACGCGGAGCGCGGATTTCGGAGATTCGAGTTGGCGATTCTCGCGCAAGCGGCGAAAGATGTTCTCCACGTCGACGATGGCGTCGTCGACCAACTCGCCGATCGCCACGGCCAGCCCGCCGAGTGTCATCGTGTTGATCGACATGTCGAACCATTTGAAAACCAGAAACGTGGCGACGATCGACAGCGGAATCGCGGTGAGCGTAATAAACGTGGTGCGAAAGTTGAGCAGGAACAGGAACAGAATGATCACAACCAGCACGCTGCCGTCGCGGAGTGCTTCGACGACGTTGTGGATGCTGACGTCGATGAGGGCTTTTTGCTGGTAGACGTTGGGGTTGATTTGAATGTCTTCGGGCAGCGACGGGCTGAGTTCTTTTATCGCGGCGGCGATTTGATTGGTCAGTTCGCGCGTGTCCGCCCCCGGTTGCTTCGACACGACCAGCACGACGGCCGGCTCGCCGTTGACGGCGGCGTCGCCGCGTTTGACCTGTGCCCCTTCACGGACGCGGGCAACCTGCCGCAACAGAATCGAACGCTCGGCCGACGCCTTGACGACGACCTTCTCCAGATCGGCGATCGACTGGATGCGGCCGAGCGACCGCACGAGCAGTTCGCGGCCGCCTTCGTCGAGGTAGCCGCCGGTGGCGTTATCGTTGCTCGCGGCGACGGCCGTCTCGACGTCGTGAAGCGTGATGCCGTAGGTGATCAGCTTGTCCGGATTGACGAGGACTTGAAACTGCTTACGGTCGCCGCCCATCGTCACGACCTGGGCCACGCCGGGAATGGTTAGCAAGCGTTGCCGCACGACCCAATCGGCCAGCGTGCGGACTTCCATCGGATCGGTCTTGTTGCCCTCGCTGTACATGCCGATCAGCACGATCTGCCCGGTGATCGACGAAATCGGCGCAAGCTGCGGCCGGATACCCTTGGGCATCTGATCGACGGCCACGGCGATGCGCTCGGTGACGACTTGCCGATCGACGTAGATGTCGGTGCCCCACTCGAACTCGACGTTGATCACGGACAGGCCGACGCTCGACGCGCTGCGGACGGCCTGCACGCCGGTTGCGCCATTGATGGCCGATTCGAGCGGGATCGTCACCAGCGTTTCCACTTCCTCGGGCGCGAGACCATGGGCTTCGGTAAGCACCGTGACGCGGGGGCGGTTGAGGTCCGGAAACACGTCGATCGGCAGTTGGAATAGCTCGTATCCGCCGTAGGCCGTCAGCACCAGCGCCAGCGCGATCGTGAGTGCGCGGAACCGCAAGGCGTTGCGAATGATCGCGTTTAGCATCGAGGCGTCTCCGGAGCTGCGTCGGGTGGCACTGGGAAAGCGATCTTCGTGCGTCGTTAGTGGCTGTGTCCCGTTAGTGGCTATGTCCGGCGTGGGGATCGACTCCGCCGCCGGCTTGGTTCTTCAATGCCAATTGAAGCTGACGAGCGCCGGCGACGACGACCAAATCGCCGGGGAACAGCGATCCGTCGTTGGCGACGACGACGTTGGTGGCGTCGCGGTATTCGACATGAACCGGTCGGCGCATGAGGCGTTTTCCGTTGGGCACGAACACGTACGTCTCGGCGCCGTCTTCGGCCACGGCGTCCGCAGGGAGCACGATCCGCTCTTCCCAGCGCTCGACGGGGACGGCCAATTGCGTCCGCTGCCCTGGGCGATAACGCCAGTCGACGAACCGGTGGTCGCCGCGCGACGTTTCGCCGAGCATTTCGTTGGGCAACGTGACGAAGAAGCGGAACGTTCGCGAGTCCGGATCGACGCCGCCGGCGATGAAGAGAATTTTCAGATCGCGGAGAATCTGCGGTTGGCCGTCCTTGGATTCGAGAACGGCGGAAAGCGGCCAGCTTTGCTCCCGAGCGCGTTGCACATCGGCGATGTCCTGCTCGAACGCCTTGCCTTCGATGAATAGCTCGGCGTGATTGGTGAGTACGGCCAGTGCGTCGCCGGCCTCGACGTATTGCCCGCTGTCGACGGCGAGTTGCTGCACCTGAAACACCGGTTTATCTTGCTTCATGTGCTCGGTGGCCAGCGGCGGAACGCGGATCGTGACTTCCTTAATAAGCGTGCGCGACGTGAGAATCTCGGCGACTTGTTCGTCCGAGAGACCGTGCAGTAATAGCGACTCGCGTTTTGCCCGCAACAACGCCTGCTTGATTTGCTGCTCGTACTTGCGTTCGAGCAGCATCTTGCCGGCGATGGTGCCGGGGCCGATGCCTTCGAGGCGATCAATCTCGCGTTGGAGAACGTCCAATTCCTCGGCCGTGGATAGAAACTCGACTTGCGCTTGCACCAATTCTTCGTGCGTGAGCCGCACGTCGAACAGCGGTTGGCCGACGTACACGGCTTCGCCGCCGATCGGATAAATCTGCGTGACGATCGCGTTGAAGGGCGTGCCGACGCGGATGACGGTGCGGCCGGGTCTTTCGACGACGATGCCGGGCATGTTGACGGTCCGCTCGAACGGACCAGCAGCGACGGCTTCGATTCGCAGGCCGATATTCTTGCGACCTTGCTCGCTCACCACGATCGAATCGAGATCGTCCGCGCCGTGGTTTTGCGCGCCGCCGGGAGCGTGGCTGTCCGCTCCCGCGCCGTGCCCGCCGTCGGTGGGCGCGGCGGAAGCAATCCACGCGCGGAGCGGTTCTAGCCACACTTCGCGGGTCAATGCGACCGCCACAATGGCGGCGATTACGCCGGAGATGGCCAGATAACGCGGCGCGATGCGCCAATTCGTTGGCTTTGTAGGATTCGATACAGTATGGGCCATAATATGCCTCGCATGGTCGGTGATTCGAGGAGAAGCGCAAGCGTCGTGGGCAATTGCCAAGCGCACTCGTTAAGCGCAAGGTCTCTATTGCGCAATCGCAAAACAGCCATTACACCCGCCGGTGAATCGCCACCGCGGCGGCGGGCAAACGCCGGATGCGGCGATCAGATCAAGAGAACCTGATGGAGAAGATGCGCGCGCAGTGGTAGCGCGAGCGCCGTGGGTGACCAATGTCCGCCGTCGTGGCGGCTGGCCGTATTGGCTTGCGGGGCGGCGATCAGGCAAAGCGGCGGCAGGACGTCGAACGTCACTTGCGGCGATGCAATTTGCCATGTTGGGGCGGTGGAAACGGCCAGACAACGATTGCCGTCGCAGTGGCACTGGCAAGGGTGTGGCGACGGTTCGCCGTCGCTTTGCGCGTCGTCGCCAGAGTGGCTTTCGAGGGGAACGTCGGCCGCGCCGTGCCGATGAACATGACCGCAGCCGCTCGGCTTGCCGTGTTCTTCGTGCTCGTGCGCGTCGGCTGCCGGTGCCGGCGAACCGTGACTGCACGCGCATTGCCCTTCGTCGCCGTGCGCGCAACAGCCCAAGAGCGTGTGCAGCAGGAGCGAGGCGGCAGTGATGAGGGTTACGAAGGTATGCACGCGGCGTTCTTACGGGGAGCAGTCTTCAGCGGACATGATTCCGCCGGTCCAATCATACGTCAAGCCAGAAATCTGGGCTAGCGTTCGCGCCGCTTGGCGCTGGCCAGCCGTTTTCGATCCAAATCGTGGTTGGGAAACGATTTAGGACGTCCAGGCCGGCGGCGAGGACTATCGATCCTCCAGGCTGCCGCTGAGCAGCATTCCGTCGATCTTGGCGACGGCCTCGCGAAGTTGCCGCAGTGCGTCGAGGTAGCTCAGGTTCGTCTCGACGTACGTGCGCTGCGTGGTCAACAGCGTCAAATAGCCGAACTCGCCGTTGCGATAACCCTTGTTCACGAGTTCCAGCGACTCTTTAGCGTCGCGAAGGATTTCGCCGTCGTACTCGGCGACGCGGCGGCGGGCGTTGGCGTAATTCTCGAATGAAGCGGCAAGCCGTCGCTTGAGGTCCATCTCGACGCGAACGACGTTGCTGTGCGCGGCGGACAGTTCGGCTCGGGCCTGTTGGATGCCGCCCTGGTTGCGGTCGAACACCGGCAGCGGCAATCCGATCTGCACGCCAGCCACGTCGTACTGCGACGCGTTGTCGTGCTGCACGATCGCCGTGAGTTCGACGTTCGGAATGCGCTGTGCTTGAGCGCGGGCGAGCGCCCAATACGAGCGATCGACCATCGCCGCCGCGGCGGCGACTTCCGGGCTTTCGGCGAGCAAGCGGCCGAGCGCGTCGTCCCAGGCGAGTTCGCGCAAGTCCTGACGCGCGTCGCCGGCGAGCGGGACGCGGGGAAGTTCGACGCCGCCGAGCAGAGCCGAGAGCGCTCGCAGGGCGGATGCGTGGCGGTGGCGGGCCGTGTCGAGCAGTAGCCGCGTCGTGTTGGATTCGATGCGGGCCTGGAGGAATTCGACGCGGCTCAACTCGCCTTTGCGGTGGAGCACATCGGTGGTTTCCACGCCTTCGGCGGCGATGCGGACCAGTTCCTCCATCAGGCGGATCGCTTCCTGAGCGATCAGAGCGTCGTAGAAACCGGATTGCACGTCGCTGAGTACGCGGTGCCGCTCGACTTCGAGTTCCGCTTCGGCGCGGCGGATGTCGTGGCTGGCGACGGTGCGATTCAGTCCAAGCTTGCCGGCCGTGACGAACTCCTGCGACGCGAATGCGCCCTGCATGCCGGACTCTTTTTGTTCGCCCATCTCGTCGGCAGCCCAACCGACGACGGGATTGGGCGGCAGGCCGGCTTGCAGCCACGCACCGCGGGCTGCGGCCACACGGGCCGCGGCGCGGGCCAGCGCCGGGTGGTTATTGAGCGCTATTTGTTCGGCGTCGGTTAGGTTTAGCGGTCGCCGGGCTTCGTCGAATCGGCGCGGCGGCGAGATGGCTTCGGGCGGCGGTGGTGCTTGCTGGTCGTCGACGTGCGAGGCACGGTGAATCGGACTTGCGCGATGCGCACTGGTGGACGGGCCGCGAGTGGTGCCCGACGCGCGTTGACCGAGGATGGGCGGCAAGGGCGCGACTTCACTCTGCGCAAGCAGCAGTGTCGGCCAGGCGGCGACGCAGCCGACAACGAGAATTGAGGTCCAGCTATTCACACAACGCTCCGTTGCCGGATGAATTCCTAACGCTCGGATCGCAAGCCGCGGACCGACTGGGCACTACGGGCCGCATCCGCCGGTGGAATTGCGTCTTGCGCCGGACGTTGGCCGTGGAAATGCGAGCGCTCGCCCGATGCTTACTCTGGTGAAGAGCATCGGATGTTCCGCTTGTACCGGTTGACGAACGTCTCCGGAGGCAGGGCACTTTGCCCGAACTACCCAGAATCACGCGGGAGATTCGCAAGGAACGTCCATGCGAAAGCGAAACCGACGCTCGGGTATTGGTCCATTTCGGGTCACGCCGCGGGCGCGTCGTTCCAGTGGGCGACTTCGGACAGGCCTTCGACGGCGGCCGCGATTTGGGCAAGCAGTTCGTCGGCCCGCGATGCCGGCTCGCCGGTGAACTTCGCTAGATGAATCATCGACACGAGTTCGCGAACGCTGGCGAGCGTCGTGGCGAGATCGGATTCGGCACGATCGCGGACTTGCCGAAGGCGAGCAAGGTTGCCGCGACGCGCACGAGCGCTTTGTGCCGCGCGGGTCGACGGCTCGTCGTTCGGGGCATCGCTTGGTGCTTCTGGAGCCGTGTCGGCGTGCGGGTCTGGTTCCGCTGCCGCCAACACGCCGTCCATGTCGCGAATCCGCTTCGCCTGGGCGTTCCACGCGGTGCGTAGCTCGTCGATGCGAAGGCGTTCGCGTGCGATCGCACCTTCGGCCCAACCGTCGAGGCTGGCCAGCGCGGCGACCAATTCGCCGTCGACCTGGGCGATGCGGCGGGCCATCGCGTCGTTCGGCTCGTCGCAGGGTTTCTCGGTCGCCGCGGGATACGTTCGTGGGCGGTCGTCCGAAGCGTGCGATTGGCTAAGTACGATCGGCAGGAACAGCGGCCAGAAGAACGTGGCCGCGACGATGCGAAACATGGAGCCGCAGCCGCGGCGTGTGGGGCCGATGCCCTCTGGCGAACGATCGTTCGAAAGTGCGACGGCAGCCGCGACCGCGACACCGACCAGTAGGTAAATCAACAGACTTTCGCCCAAGGCCATTTCCGCACCCTCGCAATCTAGCGCGTCGCCGCGATGGCTTCGTCTCGCAGAGCTTGTATTTGGTTGTCGATTTGTACGTTTGCGTCCACGAGCCACTCGTCGTCTTCGCCGTCCTCGCGGCCGGTCAGGTCGTTCCACGCTTCGGCTTCGGCCTCGGCGGATTCGACGCGGTGGCACAACCGATCGAACTTTGAGAAGGCGGTCGATGCGGTTCCATTGGCGTCGACTGCGAAGAGCGTGCGCTGGGCGTCGGCGGCCCGTTGGCGGGCGGCGAGCGAGACGAGTTTGCGATTCGCCTCGGCGACGCGGGCACGCATGCCGTCGATCTGGCGGCGCAGTTTTCCGCTGGCTTGTTCCATTGCCGCCTGTTGATCGGTCAGCGCGTCGATCAGCCGGTCGTGTTCGCTCTTGCGGACGAGTGCGCGGCGCGCGAGCGGTTCGTCGCCTTCGCGCATCGCTTGCCGCGCGCGGGCGAGCCACTGCTCGGCCTGTCGGCGATGTTCGGCGAGTTGCCGGGCGGCCAATCGCTCGCCGGCGATCGTCTTGGCCGCGCTGTGCATCGCGGTCGAGACGGCCTGCTCCATCTCGCGGATGGCTTGGCGGAGGGCTTTTTCCGGATCCTCGAAGCGGTCGATAAGTTCGTTCAGATTGGCGGACAAGATGTCCGTGCAGCGGCGGAAGATTCCCATGATCGTTCTCCGTGATAGGTTCGCGTGACGAGTCGGCATAAATAATCAGCGGCTCATGAATTCCCACAGCGTGAAAATCATCACCGGCGTGACGGCGGTGAAGCAGGCACTCCACGAAAACAGCAGCCGGCGGAGGAAGCAGGCGCGGCGCTCGCGACACTCCGGATTCATCGTGTCGGCGAGACCGACGAAGCCTAGATACAGCGACCGCGTTCCCCAAAGTCCGGCAATAAACGGCAGCGCCAAGCCGACGTAGCAAACGAGCGCCACGAGGGCGTGCGGCGCGTCGAACACGACGAGCGCGAGCACGAATGCGAAATAGATCGGCAACGCGCCCATCAGCGCGATCGCGCTGGCGGCCATGCCTTTGAGCGCCAGCGTCGTCACGTGTAGCATGGTCGTGCGCACCCCGGCCAACAGCCCGTAGAAGTAGAAACTCGGCAGACAGACGCCGATTGCGCCGATCAATCCGAGCGCGAACGCCGCAACGAGCGCCGGTGCCGAGCCGTCGAGCCAGTGCGTGAGTAAGTCGTCCTGTGGCGTGCGGGCGAACTGAATCAGTTGTGCGCCGCGAGTGCTCAACCACGTCGCCGTCGCCGTCAACTCTGGCCACACGCGCGCCGTGGCGAAGAACGTCGCGAGCGTCGCCCCGAACACGGCGTAAGCCGACAGTCCGATGGCTAGCAGCCGTGGGATCAGCTCGCGCTGAGCGGCGCGCGAGCGGGCGAGGCGGTCGAGCAGATGCTCGTTCTTGAGCATTAATTCGACGAGACCGAACATCGACAGGTCGCGGATTTCGGCCGGATCGATGGCCGCGGCATGGCGATTCGAGTCGGCCGTGTCGCCGATCTCTGCGGCGGGTTGGGCGAGTTCGGCCTCGACGACGTTCGCTCGGCGCTGCTCGTCGCGACGGACGTCCTCCGGCCGCAGCGGATACGCCGATCTCTGCGGATCGTTTTCCAATGTGGTTGTGGTCATGATAAGGGACTCACGATGATTAGAGGGAGATCGCGTTTTCGTCGTCTCGCGTGTCGTCTCAGTTCTTAACGAGAAACTCGAAAAGGCCGAAGAAGTGGAACAGTTCGCCGCCGATCGCGCCGACGAGCAGCAGCCAGAGCACGGGGAGTCGGCCGCGCTCCGGTTCGAGCTTTTCCATCACCCGGCCAAAGACGTCCATCATCGACACGCCGACGCCGGCGAAAACGATCAGGTTGACCAGCAAGATAAACGGCGGCAGCGGGATCGCGACAGTGAAGAACCAGTTGATCGGGATCGAGGCGATCATGGCCAGCCCGCCCCAGCTCGTGGTGACCAGCGCGGCCAGCACGGTCGAACCGACCGGCAGGCGCGAGCCGCTCATGCTGTTAATGATGTACAAGGCCGGCAGCGGAATCGCCCAAGCGAGGCCAGCGGCGAGCGTGCAGAGCAATCCGCAGACGAGCATCCGCTCCGCGCCGCCGAGCAGGCCCATGCTCATGCCATAGGTGGTCGTGCCGAGGATGGCGGTGGCCATGAGGCCGAGCCAGACGAACCACGGATAGCGACGGTCGTCGGTCTGCCAGGCGAGGGCGAAAGCTTCCGGTTCGCGGAGGGCCTGCCCAACGTGGGCGATGGCGGTGCGGGCGATGGCCGTTCTGCCAACGGCGGTGCGGAGCGTGTGCGCGGTCATTGTGTACATCCCGAATGAGATAGCGAAGAAGCGGTCGACGGCACGGTTTCGGAAAGTGCGTGCGGCGATTCTGCTCGCGTCGACTGTCGTGGCATTGACTTCTCTCGTCTTACCGCACTAGCGAGGGAAGATTCACCGCGGAAGAGAAAGATTTCTTGGCGGCGATGCGAGCGGAGATGATTCTCGATCTAGCCGCCTATGGACCGTTGTGGTCCGCTGGCCGATGATGTGTATGTAAGCAATTTGGCCGCCTTCGGCCGCAACGTTCGATTTGGATCTCCATCATGACGTTATCGCAAGCGCAGTTCGCGGACATCGAAAGTGGCCGCCGCGCCGTTCTCTGCCGGCTCGTCGAGACACGCGGCTCGACGCCGCAGAAGGCCGGGGCGGCGATGTTGGTGTTTGCCGACGGATCGCAGTCCGGCACATTGGGCGGCGGATGCGTCGAGGCCGAGGTAAAGCGGCGGGCGCTCGGCGTGATCGAACGCGGCGCAGCGGAAATCGCCGCGTTTCAACTCGACAACGACTACGGCTGGGACGACGGGTTGATTTGCGGCGGGCGGATGACCGTGCTCATCGATCCGCTCGCCGATGACCCGGCGCGGCAATACGTCGCAGCAGTAGCCAAAGCCGCTCAGAACAGCGGCGGCGCGACTGAGGCGATTGTCTTCGACGCCGAGAAGTCAGGCTTGCCGGCCACGGCGTGCTATTTGTTCGACGCCGGCGAGCGATTGATCGCGTCGCTACGCGCGGGAGCAACGGCCGAAACCGAATCGGAAACGTTGCGGACATCGCTGCGTCCGTTGTCGATTCGGCCGCGGCCCTATGCGGCCGCCGGCGTTTCGTTTCTGCCGCTGTTGTCGCGGGCACGGTTGTTGATCGTCGGCGGCGGACACGTGGGGCAAGCGCTCGGACAACTGGCCGCCGACTTGGACTTCGACGTGTGGGTGGTTGACGACCGGGCAGAGTACGCCAATGTCCAACGGTTCCCGCGGGCCGAGCGATGTATCGTCGGACTGGTCGGACCGACGCTCGCCGAGTTGGAGATTACGAGCGACACGTACTGCGTGATCGTCACCCGCGGGCACAACCACGACGAAGAGGCGCTCTTTCACCTGGCCAACCGCGGGGCGCGGTACGTCGGCATGATCGGCAGCCGGCGGAAGATAAAGCTGATCTACGACGATCTGTTGAACGACGGCATCAAGTCGGAAGCGCTGCAACGCGTGTATGCGCCGCTGGGCATCGACATTGGTTCGCAAACCGTGATGGAGATCGCTGTGAGCATTGCCGCGGAATTGGTCGCCCATCGCAACCGCGAAGGAGTCGTGCCGGGGCGTCCGGCGGGGATCGATATGAGCGAGCAGCCGGCGTAGTCGTCCACGCGATCGCGCCGTTCGGGAAGCGCCGCCGCTAACTTGCCGCCGCAACGCCGCCTTGCTCGCAAAAGCGTTTCAGGCTTTCGAGCTCCTTCTGCGTCGCCTTGCAACTCGCTTTGTGCATCATCCAGCCAATGAGAAACAGGAGCACTTTGAAGAAGCCCTTGCCTGCCACGCTCGATTTTTGGGTTACGCGCGTGCGCCCTCCGACGTCTTCAAAGAAGTACGCGGCGTCGATGTCGAACATGCTGCCCGTCATGTGAATGGCGCTGCCGTGCGGCGGTTCGTGATGCGTGACGACGCCCTGAAACTCCATTCGCTTGCCGTTTTCTTCAGTAACCGTGCGGAACGTCGAGCCGACGCGGCCGGGCTTCTCGTCGAGCATCTCGTTCTCAACGACGATGATGCTCCACTCGGCGACGTGGTCGTTGGTGAGGCGAAAGACTTCGTCGATCGGGCGGTCGATTTCGATGCTGCCTTCGCTTTTCATCTACAAATCTCCGCTGAGCGGGGCGGCCTGCCTTTGGCGGCGCTTTAGTTTGATGCCGACATTATGCCCTAGCGGTCGCACGCTCGCCACTGGAAGGCAATCCGCGCACCCACCACATGGATCGTCGCGACCTCGTCGCACATCATGCGGCGGCGCGGCTCGATGCGGTCGTCGTGTCGACGTCTAGGGCCATGAGATGAGCGAGCGCGTCGACCGTGCGCTGTGTCGCACCGATTTGGCTTTGGACGAACGCTTGTGCGCGGGTGCCCATCGCGGCGGCTGCTTCCGGCGACGCGAGCGCACGGCGGACGAATTCGGTCAGTTCCTCGCCGTCGCGAACCACGCTAGCGGCATCGGCGGCGATCAGGGCAGAGGCGACGTCGCGGAAGTTCCACGTGTTGGGGCCGAAGGCGACCGCCGCGCCGTAGGCGGCCGGCTCGATCATGTTTTGCCCACCGCGACGCGTGAGGCTGCCGCCGACGAACGCGATGTGCGCCGTGCCCCACCACGCGCCCAACTCGCCAACCGTGTCGACGAGCAGCACACGGGCTTGCGGATCGGCCGCCGGGCCAGCGAGGCTGCTCCGCCGCTGCCAGCAGACGCCGCTGCGGTCGAGCAGCGCGGCCACTTCGTCGAAGCGATCCGGATGCCGCGGCACGAGAATCAACCGCAGTTGCGGCCATTCTGCAGACAGTCGACGAAATGCGGAGAGCGCGAGCGCTTCCTCCGGGTGCTGCGTGCTGCCCGCGAGAAACACGACGTCCGTCGCCGAAACGCCAGCCAGCTCGTGCAAGCGGCAAGTCTTCGGATTGTCGCGGCCGGTTTGGGCGTTGTCGAATTTTATCGATCCAGTGACGCGAACGGCGTCCGCCGATGCGCCCAAGGCGATGAACCGCTGGGCGTACTCGTCGTTCTGGGCGGCGATCAGCGCGACGCGAGAAAGCAGCCGCGCGACGAGGGGCCGGATGCGGCGATACCCGCGGAAGCTGCGATCGCTCAAGCGGCCGTTGACGATGGCGACGCGAGCGCCGAATTCGGACGCGGCGCGGATCAAGTTGGGCCAAAGTTCCAGTTCGGCGAGCACCAGCACGTCGGGGCGGATGCGCTGCATCGCGTTGCGGACCGCCCAAGAAAAATCTAGCGGGCAATAGAACACAGACAACTCGGGGTATCGCGTGCGGGCCAGCGCGTAGCCGGTCATGGTCGTCGTGGAAACGACGCATTCCCAGTCGCCGTGCCGCCGCTCGATCTCGTCGACGAGCGGCCCAAGCAAATTCACCTCGCCGACGCTGACGGCGTGTAGCCAGACGCAGCGGCGATTCGACGCGCGGCGAGGGACGAGGCCGAGAAACTTCGCAGCGAAGCCTTGGCGATACTTGCCGCGAAGGATCGACTGCACGGCAAACCACGGCGCAAGGGCGACGAGCAGCGTCAAGTAAACCAGATTGAGCAGATAGGCCACGGTGGGGACTCCTTTCCCGCGACGTGGTGCGTTCAATTCTTAACCACGGAGGACACCGAGGAGGAACACAGAGATGCGCGGAGGAGTTGCAAACTAAATCGGGTGCATCCCATACGGGCAGCGCCGACAAACTACCCCTACTTCCGACGCTCCGATTCGTACCGACCCGATACTCTCATTGCAATTCCTCTGCGTACCTTTGTGCTCCTCCTTTGCGTCCTCTGCGGATAAGCACTCGACGATGATGTCATTTACGAAGGCAGCAGTTCTTGTATTTCTTGCCGCTGCCGCAGGGGCATGGGTCGTTGCGGCCGACGCGGGGACCGTGGTGGCGGATGGGGTCGATCTTGGCGTCGAGGTCGACGTTCAACTGGCCGTCCGATGGCTCCGGCTTGAAGGCCGCGCCCGCGTCGAGCGTTTCGTGGATGGCTTTGTCCTCGACGAACGTGCTGCGGACGAATTCTTCGTTGAGGTCTTCCATCTTGAAGATCATGCCGGTCACCTGGGCGGCGACCGAATTCCACATGACCTCGAACATCCGCATGCCTTCGCGCTTGTACTCGACCTTGGGATCGACCTGGGCATAGCCGCGCAATCCGACGCTGGATCGCAAATGATCCATCGCCAGCAGGTGGTTCTTCCAACTCTCGTCGAGAATCTCCAGCACCAGAATCCGCTCGAGCTTGCGGATTTCCGGGCGGTAGTGATACTCGACGGCCATTTCCACGCGGCGGGCTAGTTCCTCGCGATTGAGCCGGCCAAGCTCGTCGGTCGCCAGGTCGAGGTCGAATCGCTGCTTAAGCCAGGACGAGAGCGAATCGAGCGCACCGTTGCCGCCGCTGGCGGTCGCGGCTGTCTTTCGGCTGCCGCGCTCGCCGCCGAACAGCTGGTCGACTTGCTGGTAGACTTCGGTGAGGGCGCCGCGGGCTTCGTTCTGGCTGTTGCGGCTGAGCGCAACCAGGGTGTCGCGGATTTCATCTCGCTGCTTGTTTCGCAGGTCGTCGACCGCGACGGTGGCTTTGAAGCGGCGGCCTGCCCACGCGGCGAGTTTTTCGCGATCGAAGTGCCGTTGTCCCTGGGCGTCGCGCATCAGGAATCGCGACATTCCGGCGCGGACGGGGAACTCGATTTCTTGTTCGTCGTAGCGATCGCGGACGCGGCTGCCGACCAGTTCGATGAACGGATCGGCCTCGAGACTCCCAGCCTCGTCGAAGGTTAGTTCGATGCCGAAGCGAGATCGCACCCAGGCGCAAGCCGCTTTCGCTCCATAGCTTTCCTCGAGCAATTCACTGCCTGGTGATAAATCGACGCGGCCGATCGCCTTGCGGGCTTCCTCGATCAAATGCTCGGCCACGGCGTCGCGGCCGAATTTCCGCAAGTCCTTGTCGCGAAGACTCAAGCCCCAGCGGCGGTTGGCCGTGTTGGTGAGTGCTTCCCAGTTCCATTCCGTCTCTTCCTCATCGCCGGGCAGGTTCTCCTCGACGGCGTCAAAGACTTGCGTTTCCGCCTGCCGCTCGGCGCGATCGGCGGCCAAACGTTGGGCGTCGGCGAAATGCAGGCCGCGGAAATCTCGGGCGTCGAACTCGCAATTGAACTGACTGCCGGCATAGGCGGCGAAGCTGGCCGCGCCATAGTCCTTGTCGAGGAATTCGCCGAAGTGCCGCTCGATCTCCTCGTCGATCATGTCGAGGATCAAGTCGCGGCAATTCGCGCCGCCGAGAATCTTCTGACGATAGCCGTAGACCCGCTTACGCTGCTGGTCCATGACCTCGTCGTATTCGAGCAGACTCTTACGAATCTCGAAGTTCCGTTCCTCGACCTTCTTCTGAGCGCCTTCGACGCGGCGGGTGACCATGCGGCTTTCGATGGCTTCGCCTTCCTTCATGCCCAGCCGGGTGAGCATGTTCTTCACCCATTCGCCGGCGAAGATTCTCATCAAGTCGTCTTCGAGCGACAGGAAGAATCGGCTGCTGCCGGGATCGCCCTGGCGGCCGGAGCGGCCGCGAAGCTGAAGGTCGATACGGCGCGATTCGTGGCGTTCTGTGCCGATGATGTACAGTCCGCCGAGTTGTTTGACTTCCTCGCCGTTGGCCTTCATCTGCTCGCGTTCTTCGATCTGCGTCACGAGCGCCGCCCATTCCTCCTTGGGGACTTCCAGTCGCGTGGGGTATTTGTCTTGCAGCAATGCCCAGGCCATGGTGTCCGGATTGCCGCCGAGGACGATGTCGGTGCCGCGGCCGGCCATGTTCGTGGCGATCGTGACCGCGCTCTTGCGGCCGGCTTGAGCGACGATTTCGGCCTCGCGCTTGTGCTGCTTGGCGTTGAGAACTTCGTGCTTGACGCCGCGACGGTCGAGCAGCGTCGATAGCCGTTCGCTCTTTTCGATCGACACCGTGCCGACGAGGATCGGTCGGCCGTGGCGCTGAACGTGCTTAATCTTGCGGCGCGGCACCTGGTCTTTGTTGCGGCTGCCGTTGAGTTGAAAGGTAATCTCCTCGTCGTTCTCGCCGAGGATCGTGCCGGCCATTTCGCTGCCGTCGGCCATTTCTAAAATGTCCCAGCGGTTGACGTGCTCGATGTCGTCGGCCAGGGAGTTAAATTTCTCGCGTTCCGTGCGGTAGATGACGTCGGCGTGCTCGTTGCGCTTCATCGGCCGGTTCGTTGGGATGGCGATGACGTCGAGCTTGTAGATCTTCCAAAACTCGTTGGCTTCGGTCATGGCCGTGCCGGTCATGCCGCAAATGCGTTCGTAGAGTTTGAAGTAGTTTTGCAGCGTGATCGTGGCGAGCGTTTGCGTTTCTTCCTTGACCTCGACGCGTTCCTTGGCTTCGACGGCCTGGTGCAGCCCGTCGCTCCACTGGCGGCCGTGCATCAAGCGGCCGGTGAACTCGTCGACGATGATGATCTTGCCTTCTTGGATGACGTAGGTGACGTCGAGCTTGTAGAGGTGGTGGGCCTTGAGCGAGTTGTCGATCAGGTGCGGCCACTCCATATTGCCCAGCGTGTAAAAGCTCTCGACGCCGGCCAACCGTTCGGCCTCGCGAACGCCTTCGTCGGTCAGATGGACGGAGTGCTCTTTTTCGCTGACCTTGAAGTGGACGTCAGGCTTGAGCTTGCGGGCGAGTTCGTCGGCGCGCTTGTACTTGGAAACGTCGTCGTGCGCCGAGCCGGAGATAATGAGCGGCGTGCGGGCTTCGTCGATGAGTATGTTGTCGACTTCGTCGACGACGGCGAAGTGGAGCTTACGCTGCGACTGCTGCTGCCATTTGGGGAAGCGGTCGTCGCCCCAGGCCGCGGCGCGCATGTTGTCGCGGAGGTAGTCGAAGCCAAATTCGTTATTGGTTCCGTAGGTGATATCGCAAGCGTACGACTTCTGGCGTTCGGCCGTTTCCATGCCGCTTTGGATGTTGCCGACGGTGAGTCCGAGACCCATGTAGAGCGGGCCCATCCACTCCATGTCGCGGCGGGCCAGGTAATCGTTGACCGTGATGACGTGAACGCCCTTGCCGGTGATGGCGTTCAAGTACGCGGGGAGCGTGGCGACGAGCGTCTTGCCTTCGCCGGTAACCATTTCGGCGATCGCTCCGCTGTGCAGGACCAGGCCGCCGATCATCTGCACGTCGTAGTGCCGCATCTTCAAGAACCGGCGGCCCGCCTCTCGGCACGCGGCGAACGCGTCGTGCATGATGTCGTCGAGCGTCTCACCTTTGGCGAGTCGCTGGCGGAATACGTCCGTTTGGCCGCGCAACTCGTCGTTCGACATCGCTTGATAGCGGTCTTCGAGCGCGCTGATCGCATCGACGCGGGCTTGCTGGCGGCGAATGAATCGGGCGTTCGACGAACCGAACACCGACGTGATCACGCGCTCGAAGTTGCGGCCGAGGCCGCCGAACAGGCCGCTGACGATTTCGCCAATTCGCGACAGGGTTTCCATGGCCGGAACGTGGGCTAGGGCTTAGGGTTTGGAAAACAGGGGTCGGGATTCGGGGGTGACGTTCCGCGATCCACGCTCGCCCTGGAGAGAATTGACTTGGTTGGAGCCAAAGCGGCGCCGACGGATATCTCGGCCGGCGGTTAGCGACATGCAACAGGCGGTCGAGTCGATGGGTCAGCGTGCGGACGGTTTCGAAGGGACCGATTGCGTAATCGTTCCGCGGCCGCATGCTGAGGAGGGCATCGCAACCGAATCGAACGGCGACCGACGCCGGCTCTGCACCGTTTCTCTAAACCGTCTCTGCGCCGTCGATGCAGCACCGGCAGCGTCCGGACGACCGAGATCCATCCCAGCCTGACAACCCGGCGCAATCTGTGCGATTAGCGCAAATTTCGCGTGTGCCTAAGTTTATAGCGATTGTAGGGGGCGGTCAAGGACGGTTCGGCGGCGTGGCGAGCGGGCGGCGTGGGTGGCCAGAGCCCGCGCAGATGCGGCCTACGCTTGCTTGTGTTGACCCAGCCGGGGCGGCGGAGCAAGATGCTCGCTGGGTCCGTTCAAATGCGAGAAACGAAAGGCGAATTGCGTGAATATCTTGGTCACCGGCGGGGCAGGTTACGTGGGGAGTCATGCGGCGCGGTGGCTGCTGAGGGCGGGGCACGAGATATGGGTATACGACAACCTTTCGCGCGGGCATCGCGAGGCCGTCGTACCGGACCGCTTGATCGAGGGGGAGTTGGCCGACACGGCGAAGTTGGCCGGCGCCATGGTGGATAAGCAGATCGACGCCGTGATGCACTTTGCCGCGTTCGCGTTGGTCGGCGAGTCGGTCGCCGATCCGGCGCTGTACTATCGCAACAACGTGCTGGGGAGTTTGTCGCTGCTCGATGCGATGCGGGCGAGCGACGTGCGGCGGATCGTGTTCTCCAGCACCACGGCGACCTACGGCGAGCCGGAGAAGATGCCGATCCGCGAAGACTTTCCGCAGAAGCCGATCAACCCGTATGGGTTTTCCAAGCTGGTCGTCGAGCATGCCTTGGCGGACTACGCCGCGGCGTACGGGCTAGGCTACGCCGCCCTGCGGTATTTCAACGCGGCCGGGGCGAGTCCCGACGGCGATCTGGGAGAAGACCACGAGCCCGAATCGCACTTGATTCCGATCGTGCTGCAAGTGGCGCTGGGGCAGCGGGAGAAGATCACGATCTTTGGCGAGGACTATCCGACGCCGGACGGGACGTGCATTCGGGACTACGTTCACGTCGACGATCTGGCCGCGGCGCATCTGGCGGCGCTCGACCGCTTGCAGGATGGCGTGGGTATGAAGCTCAATCTTGGCACGGGCCGGGGGACGAGCGTGCGGGAAGTGATCGAGGCCTGCCGCCGCGTGACGGGGCACGCGATTCCGGTCGCGATCGGCGAGCGCCGGCCGGGCGATCCGCCGGAACTGGTGGCCGATGCTTCGCTGGCGAGAGAAACGCTGGGCTGGACGCCGAAGTATGGCGAGATCGGGCCGATCGTGGAGACGGCGTGGCGGTGGCACCGCGATCATCCGCGCGGGTACGCCATTGCATAGAACGCGAATTGGCGTAGGATGCGAGCCGCACTTCTGTGCTTAAGATCGCAAAGCAACTTCCGCCGATTTCTCGCGCAATTATGGCCGACGAACCGGACCTCGAACCGTGGATTGCTCTTGCCCGACTGGCGGAAGCGCCAACTTCGGAGCCGTTGGTCGAGTTCGTCGGGAACCTTTCGGCGAGCGACGCGGCGCTGGCTTTGTCGCGGCTTTCGGATGCGGAGCAGACGCTGGTGCTGACCACGCTGCCGGCCGAGCATGCGGCCGATCTGCTCGATCAACTGCCGGACGCGCAGGCGTTGGACTTGATCGAGCAGCTTAGCCCGCAGGCGGCTTCGGCGATTCTGGACGAGCTGCCCAGCAACGAGCAGGCGGACTTGATCGGGGATCTCTCGCCGAGGGTGGCCGAGGCATTGCTGCGGCGGATGGACCCGGCGGAAGCGGCCGACGCCCGACTGCTGAGCCGGTATGCCGACGACGTGGCCGGCGGCTTGATGGTGACGGAATACCTCAAGTACGCCGAGAATCTGACGGTCGGGCAGGTTGTGGCCGACATGCGAGAGCGGGCCGACGACTATCGCGACTACGACGTGCAGTATGCATACGTGTGCGACGACCAGGGGCGGCTGACCGGCGTGCTGCGGTTGCGCGACTTGCTGCTTGCTCCGCCGGCGAAGCCGATCGTGGAACTGATGATCCGCCGTCCGCTGTCGGTGCGCGACGACGAGCCGCTGGACGACGTGGCCGATTTCTTCTCCACGCACGACTATTTCGGCGCACCCGTCGTCGATGCCGACGACCGGTTGGTGGGCGTGGTTCAGCAGGACGCCGTGGCGGAAGCCTGGGGCGAGCGGCGGGACAGCGACTTTCTCAAGACGCAGGGCATCGTTGGCGGCGAGGAAATTCGCACCATGCCGCTGGGGCGGCGTTCGTCGCGGCGGCTGGCTTGGCTGAGCGTGAATATCCTGCTTAATGTGCTGGCGGCGAGCGTGATCGCGGCCTATCAGGACACGCTTTCCGCCGTGATTGCTCTGGCGGTGTTCCTGCCGATCATTTCGGACATGAGCGGATGCAGTGGGAATCAGGCCGTGGCCGTGAGTTTGCGCGAGTTGTCGCTCGGTTTGGTGCGGCCGCATGAGCTGCTGCACGTGTGGATCAAGGAAGTGTCCGTCGGCATGATCAACGGCGTCGTGTTGGGCTTGTTGATCGGCGCCGTGGCGCTGATTTGGCGAGGCAACGCGGCGCTGGGGCTGGTGGTGGGCGCGGCGCTGTGCCTGAACACGATGGTGGCGGTGTCGATCGGCGGCGTCATTCCGCTCGTTTTGAAGCGGTTCAACGTCGATCCGGCGATCGCGTCGGGCCCGATACTGACCACCGTGACCGATATGTGCGGGTTCTTCTTCGTGCTGGGCATCGCGACGGTGTTCCTCGAATATCTGGTCGTGTGAGCGCGGATTCGACGCGCGGCGATTGTAGCCGTAGACATTTCGCACTTGACGAAGATTGCCCAGATGCGTCAAATTACGCGCGGCGCGATTTAGCTCTCTCTGGTTTCTCTTACCGGACTTTGGGCCGGCGGTGGTACACGCCATGAAGGCGACCTTGCGGCAACTTTGGTCAGTCGGTCTGGGGGTGGCGGCGAGGAGACTTCTCCGCGCTGGACGGTTGGCTCGCCTCGTTGGGCCGGTTCGTTTGGCCGCTCTGCTTTCCGTTTGGGCTTTGGCGGGATCGGCTGCTGCTCAGCCCGTGCCCGTGCCGGATCCTGAGCCGCAACCGTTGACCAGACAAGCCCCGGTGACGGTTCCTTCGCCGCCGGTGGCGTTACCGCCCGTATCGGCACCGCCTACGACTTCGCCGTCCGTTCCCGTTCCGTCGCCAGATGCGACGGTTCCGGATTCGGCCACAGCGGGCCCGCTGGCGAGTGCTTCGCCGGGGAACGGTCGGTTTGCGTTGTTGTTGCACGATGGGACGTATTTGCTCGGCGCGTTCGGCGAGACGAAGATGGTGCCGTTCGAGGCCGTGTTCGGGAACATCGAAATCCCGATTGCGTCGATTCAGGTCGTCGATTTCGCCGTGGTGGTGAATGGAACGAAGACGCATCGCGTGCAGTTTCTCAATGGCGACATGCTGACCGGCTATGTCGGGCGGGTAGCGCCGATGAAGTTCGAGACGTCTTACGGCACGCTTATCGTGCCGATGGAGACGATGCTGCGGATGAGCTGCGGCGGGCCGGCGGCGACGGATGCTCAGGCGAACGTGGGCGATGCCGGTTCGGCGGCGGCGGAAAAGACTTCGGCTGTGAAGACGAGTTGGCTCGCGCCGCGGCCCGACGGCGCGCCACCGGGTCCAGTCCGCCCGCTGCGCGGCGTTCCCGTACCGGACGACGAAGTGGAATAGCCGCGCCGGGCTGTTCGACGGGCTGTTCGCCGCGTGGGTTCGATTCTCCGGATTGCGACGCTTAGGCGGATGCCTTCTTGCGTCGCGCAGCCCGATTCGCACGTCGGGAAAGCGCATGGCGGTCGTCAGTCAGCGCTCATCGGTGGGCGTTTTCTCGCGGAATTTGCGGCGAAACGAACGCCGGGCTATGCTTGCAGAGCGTCGACGGTCCGCTTTGGAATGTGCCGTCGCGTTGTGCTTTTTTCGAGCGCCGCTGCCGTCGTACGTTGGCCAAAACCTATGAGTTTCGCACCATGATTCACACGATCCGTTTTCTTTCGGCGTTCGCGCGGCGAGCCGCCGGCACCATTCTTGTGGCGACGCTGGTCGCCACGATGCTGCCGTTTGCGATTTGCGGCCGCCTGGACGCGCAGACATGGGGCGAGCGGTTGGGTTATCCGTCGGATAAGCGGGTGCTCATTCTGCACGCTTCCGGTGCTGGGTTGTGCTATGAATCGAACGCGGCCGTCGAGAGCGCGCTGGCGGACGGCTCAGCAAGCAGCGCCGCGGTGATGGCGACGTGTCCTTGGTTCGAGGACTTCGCTGCTTCGGCGGCGAAGCGGGCGGAATTCGACGTCGGCCTGACGATTACGTTTACGAGCGAACTCGACCGCTACCGGTGGACGAGCGTTTCTCCGCGGAGCGACGTGCCGGGTTTGATCGATACGGACGGCTATTTGCGTCGTTCGGTGGCGGAGTTGGCATACAACACGACGCCGCAGGAAGTCGCACGGGAACTCGACGCGCAGCTTCAGAAAGCGCGGGCGGCCGGGTTGAGGCCGACGCATTTGACTTGCCATCAGGGCGTGGTGTTTGCGCGGGCGGACCTGGCCGCGGCGTATTTAGAGGCGGCCAGACGGCATTGGATTCCGGCGGTGGTGATCGAGCTTACGCCGCAGCGGCTTAGGGAGTTTCACGACGACGGGCTGCCGATCGACAACGAGATGCTGAATCTAATCGCCAATTATCCGCTGCCGAAGATCGACGACATTCGATTGCTTCCGCCAGGGGAAACTTACGAAGCGCGGCGCGAGGCGTTCTTGAAGCAAGTGGCGGAACTTCCGCCGGGGATTACGCAATTTGTCGCAAGGCCGGCGGTGGAGTCCGAGGCGCTCAAGCGACTGTCCAGCGATTGGCGACAGAAGACGTGGGATCGGCAATTGCTGTCCGATCCGAAAGTGAAGGCATTCCTTGCCGAGCACGGGGTGATGCTGACGAATTGGCGCGAAATCATGTCGCGGTTTGAAGGGGAGAATCCCCACGCGAAGCCGCGTGCCGAGTCGAGCGATCTACCGACGGTCGAAGCGCCGCGATTAGATGCGCCCGCGATTGAATCGCCGCCTGCGCCGTGAGCCGCCTGTGATCGCGTTGCTTTGGCACCGCAACGGCCACTTGAATCTTTCCGCTGTGCAAACGAATTTACATGGGTGTCATGAACGATCGAGCATCCCTGCTGCTGTCAGCCGCACTCGCCTGCATCGTTGCGGGCGGCGGTGAATTGCATGCGCAAATGACGCCGGCGCAGGCCTACGATCGGCAATACAACCGGAGTACGTCCAGCCGGCCTTATACGTACGACAATCTCGCGCGGGCGACGGTCGATACGCAGTTTTATCACCGGCCGAGCGTC
>JAJDEG010000391.1 GCA_029259895.1 Planctomycetota bacterium | reverse complement strand
GTGGAGCGGTTTTTGAGCGAGTGGAACGGCGAGGATGGACCGTGACGCGGGCGCTTGTCAGGTCGGCGCGGATTGCGTATTTCGCAACGGCCAATCAAACGCAGCTTGACCTGACCTACCCTGCTAGAATGTCCCTTTCAGAATCGCTTCCGGAAAGGCCTCAAGCGAAATTCGAGCGAGGTTCTTCGCGAATTCCTCGACTAATCCATGTTCGGTCCTTATCGCGACGGCTAGCCTTCGCGCATGCGCTTGGTGCCCACTGCTCGTATCAATGCTGGCGGCCATCTGCACATGACAGGTCAAGCGACGCGCTATGCTGAACTCGTAAAAACATAATCGTAACCATCCAACGCCTGTATCAGACCCCAGTTCGACCACCGCGTCACTTTCCGGCCTTGCGGCCCATTTGGAAAGACTTGTGGCGGCAGCGTGCAGGTCTCCCGTTTTTGCATACGCCTTTGCTACACCACTCCAGCCGCCGTCGACTACGCGCGTCTCAATTTCGATGAGGTCCGGCGGATCCTCATAAGCTGCACGCATAACGAGACACGGCGCGAATGATTGAGCTTGGAGCATGGTAGCGATTATCCAATTCACATCGCGCGCAGCTTTTCCAGCGTTGCTGCGACGGATTGTTGTTGCGATTCGAGTTGGGCCAGCGACTGGCGTTCTTGTTCTACGACTTCCGCTGGGGCGCGCTGGACGAAGTTGGCGTTGGCTAGCTTGGACTGTTTACCGGCGATCATTTTCGTGAGGTTGTCGCGTTCTTTTTCGTGCTTCGCGATTTCCGCTTTTACGTCGATGATGCCTTGCAGGTCGACGAAGATTTCCATGCCGGTGAGCGCGGCGCTGGCGCTCATTTCGGGTGCGGTGGCGGTGGGGCTCCACTGGGTGGCGCGGGCCTTGGCCATGGTGGCGAAATAGGGCTCCATGGGGCGTAGCAGTTTGGCCGTGGCCGCGTCGCAGCGGGCGGCGAAGTCGATCGTTTCCTTGGGTGGGATGTTGTTTCTTGCCCGCACGTCGCGCAGCGCGACGAGTACGCCCTGAAACTGGGCGAAGCTGTCTTCGATTTCGGGATCGATGCGGGCGGCCTCGCTTTTGGGCCAGTGGGCGATCATCACGCTTTCGACGGCCGGTGCGTCGCTTTTTCCGTCGGTGCGGATGCCGCGCACGGGCGCGACGCCGCCGAGAAGTTGCCAGACTTCTTCGGTGATGAACGGTACGATTGGATGCAACAGCCGCAACAGCCGGTCGAGCGTGTGGGCGAGCACGCGCTGGGCCGTGGGGCGGGCTTGCTCGTCGGCGAGCCGCGGCTTGAGCATCTCGACGTAGAAACTGCAAAACTCGTCCCAGGCGAAGTCGTAGAGCGCGCGAGCGGCTTCGCCGTAGTGGAACGCATCGAGGGCCTCGGTGACTTGGCGGGCGACGGTGTTGAGCCGGCTGAGAATCCAGCGGTCTTCGAGCGTGAGGTCGGCGTCGGCCACCGCGGCGGGCGTGTAGTCTGCGAGGTTCATCAGGGCGAACCGCGAGGCGTTCCAGAGCTTGTTGGCGAAGTTCCGCGCTAGCTCGAAGCGCTCGCTGACCACCGCGCCGCGCGGCAGGGCGGTATCGGCGTCTTTGGTCGCCCATTGCGTGGAGAACTCGCCGCTGCACTTCTTGCAGGCGATTCGCGGCAACTCGCGGTTCTTCTTCGATTGTTCGACCAGCGCGTTGCAATGTGGACACTCGAAATCGACGGGCATCCGCACGTCTTGCGTTTCGGTGGTGAGATAGGCGAGGCCGAATCGCAGCGCGTCGGCACCGAACTTGTCGATTACGTCGAGCGGGTCGACGCCGTTGCCCTTGCTCTTGGACATCGTCTCGCCGTCGCGGTCGAGAATCTTGGGGTGAATGAATACTCGGCGAAACGGCACGTCGCCGACGTTGTACAGCCCGGTGAGGACCATGCGGGCCACCCAGAGCGTGATGATGTCGCGGCTGGTGATGAGGACATCGGTCGGATAGTAGTAGCCGAGGTCCGGCGTCTGCTCTGGCCAGCCGAGCGTCGAATGGGGCCAGAGGGCGGAGCTGAACCACGTGTCGAGCACGTCGTCGCTCTGCGTGAAGCCGAGTTCCTCGAGCGCTTCGGCCACGGCTGCGTTGTCCTCGCGGAGGCAGGCGTGAACGTGATATTGCGGGCCGGCGACGAAGGCGGAATATGCGGTTGTGTCGTCGCGTTTGTCGGCGTGCGGCCCGCGTTCTTGGGCTTGCACGGCGAGGGCGACGCCGTCTCGCTGAGCGCCGAGTTTTTCGCGCGCCCGCTGCTGCAACTCTTCGGCCGCCTCGATGTCGCGCAGCGGCCGGCTCGTCCACACGGGAATCCGATGTCCCCACCACAACTGTCGGCTCACGGGCCAGTCACGTTTCTCGCTCAGCCAGTCGAGATAGCCCTTGGCGTAGCGGCCGGGCACGATCGAGACGCGACCGTCGCTGACGGCGTCCATTGCCGACTGGGCGAGTTCGTTCATTTGCACGAACCACTGATCGGCCAAGTACGGCTCGATCGGCGTCTTCGAGCGATCGGAATGGGCCAGGTCGATCTCGCGGTCTTCGGTTTTCTCCAACAGCCCGAGATCTTCCATGTCGGCCACGACGCGTTTGCGGGCGACGGCCATCGCGAAGCCTTCGTGCCGGCCGGCGTTCGCGTTGAGCGTGCCGTCTGGGTTGAGGATGTTGATCATCGGCAGTTCGTGGCGCAGGCCGACGTCGTAGTCGTTGGGGTCGTGGGCCGGGGTGATTTTCACGCAGCCGGAACCTAGCTCTGGCCTGGCCCATTCGTCGGCGATAAGCGGAATCGCTCGATTGACGATGGGGAGCATCACCATGCGGCCGTCGCGAGCCATATCGCGGAGCGCGATGAGCTGCGGCAGGACCGACTTGCGGCGCTCGGCGATGGCATCGAGTTCCAGCTCAATACCAGAGCGTTCCTTTTCGGGCGCGGCCGAGAGTTTTTCGCGCAACTCGGCTTCGATCTTATCGAGCGCGGCCGCCGGATCGCCATGCACGGCCACCGCGGTATCGCCGAGCATCGTTTCCGGCCGGGTCGTGGCGATGGTGACGTGCGTCGGTTCGCCTGGCAGTGGACCGATTACCTTGTAACGAAAATGCCAGAACGAGCCTTTCACCGTTTCGCGGACAACTTCGTCGTCGCTCACCGCGGTTTGCAGGAACGTGTCCCAGTTCACCAGCCGCTTGCCGCGGTAGATGAGCTTGTCTTCGAACATGCGGAAGAACGTATGGCGCACGGCGCGGGCGCACGTTTCGTCGAGCGTGAACCGCGTGCGTCGCCAGTCGCAGGAGCAGCCCATCTGCTTGAGTTGGGCGATGATGCGGCGCTGGTAGGCGTCCTTCCAGATCCAGATGCGTTCGACCAATTTTTCTCGGCCCAAGTCGTGGCGGCTTAATTTTTCTTCGGCCAGCAGCCGGCGTTCGACGACGGCCTGCGTGGCGATGCCCGCGTGGTCGGTGCCGGGCATCCAGAGGGCGTTGAAGCCCTGCATCCGCTTAAAGCGCGTGAGGATGTCTTGGAGCGTGTTGTTCAGCGCGTGGCCGAGATGTAGTGCGCCGGTCACATTCGGCGGCGGAATGACGATGGTGAAGGGTTTGCGGTTTGGATCTGTGTCGCTGTTGAAGAAACCGCCGCGTTCCCAAAACGGATACCAGCGGGCCTGGGCCGCGCCGTGTTCGTACTGTTTGGGAAGCTCGGCCGTCGGTGTGGATTCGGTCATCGGAATTTTGGTTGGGAACTGAGATCGTGGGGCGGCGATGGCGGCATTGCTCTAGCGGGCGGGTACCGAACAAGCCCGCATGGTAACGGTTTTTCGGCCAGAAGGTAGACACGATTGCTGGTTGTCGAGTTCGACTGGGCGCGGGTCGTCGATTGCCGGATAAAATGAGCAAGCGGCGAGAGCGAATCTTGCGAAGCGCCGCCGAATTCACCCCCAATTGGAGCAGCGTCGGCTCATGGCCCTCGAAAAGCACAGCGAAACCCGCGAGATTCTGGCCGAGCAGCACACGTCACCGGCCATCGCCAGCCGGCTGGCCGCCGCTTCGGGGCACAGCCATTTGCGCGATTTCGTGCTCGGCGCGATCGACGGCGTGGTGACGACGTTCGCCGTGGTGGCCGGCGTGGCTGGTGCGGAGTACCCGGCGAGCGTGGCGATCGTGTTGGGGATGGCGAATTTGGCCGCCGACGGATTCAGTATGGCCGTGGGCAACTATGTCGGCACGAAGGGCGAACATCAGGCGCTCGACCGAATTCGCCGATCGGAACGCGATCACATCCGGACGATCCCCGACGGCGAGCGCGAGGAGATTCGCCAAATCTACGCCAACAAGGGATTCGAGGGTGAACTGCTCGAACAAATCGTCGACGTCATCACGGCCGACGAACGCCGCTGGGTCGACACGATGGTGACCGAGGAATTCGGTCTGCAACTTGATATGCCGTCGCCGTTGCGGGCCGCGATGTCGACGTTCGCGGCGTTCGTGCTGGCCGGGTTCTTGCCGCTGCTGCCGTATTGCTTGCCGTGGCAGCCGGAGAATCAAACGCTGTTTGCGGTCAGTTCGATTCTCACCGCGATCACGTTCTTTGTGATCGGCGTCGCCAAAGGGCATGTCGTGCAGCGGTCGAAGTTGCTTTCCGGCGTAGAGACTTTGCTGATCGGTGGCGCGGCGGCCGTGCTGGCCTACGGCGTCGGCGTGATGCTGCATGCGATGATGCCGGCGGCGCAGTTCTGAACACCGAGCGGTCGTTGGTCTGTGCGCGGCAAACTCGTGCGTTTTGCCGTTCGCTTGACCACGGATGGCACGAATGGCGAGGATGCCACGGAGGAGGACAGAGACACTCGGAGCGAACGCCGACGAATGGATTTTCTTGGCTATTTCTAATGCTGGCAGTGCGCTTGAACGCACAGCGTTTGAATCGGGGGCGTGGGTGCGATTGGCCAGCGCTGCCGCGACAACACGCGTTCGTTGGCGGCGGCGATTTCGTTGCGTCGCGTCGTGTGGTCGCATTCGCACAGTTTTCTTACGTGGCGCGCGTCGAATATCGCCGTGTATTGTTTGGGTTTCATTTGGCGCTTCGCTATAATCGATGAAGGCTGTGACAGAGGTGCGTTCGCGTGGTGTTGTCGTTCGATGAGCGATGACGATTTCTTGCAATTGAATCCAACGTTGACTAGGGAGATTCTCGATGAAGCATGGGACTGACGCAGTGGGAGTCGATTCGCGACATCGAGACCGTAAGAACGGCGAGGCGAAAGGGGATTCCGACCGCCACGATCGCGCGGACATCGAGGCAGACACGGAGCAACACCGGTTCGATTCCGGAACACCCCGGACTTCCGCGCTGTTCGATCGACGCGAAAATAGCGACGCGGAGGAACCGTGCGTGCCGCGCGAATCCGGTGGGCTGTTTCTGACGGACGAAGAACTATCGGACCTGCATTCGACGCGCGACTTCATTCGCTTGTTGCGTTCGAAACACGTCAACGTCAAGAAGATCAGGAAGTCGGTCACTTACGAATACGAACTCGAATCGTTGCAGATCGAGATGGTTAAGCTGCAACGTTGGG
>JAJDEG010000040.1 GCA_029259895.1 Planctomycetota bacterium | reverse complement strand
CAGCGGGTGCGTGCTGGCCAGTACGCCATGTACGCAGGCGAACAAGGAGCGCGTGCGTTCGGCCGTCGGCGGCTTGCAGTCCGGCGGATCGACCAACGGCGCGGCCGGCATCGAGTTGGCCTACCAAATCGCGCAGGATCACTTCGTCCGCGGCGGCGCGAACCGCGTGATCCTCTGCACCGACGGCGACTTCAACGTCGGCGCGTCCGACGATGAAACGCTCAAGCGAATGGTCGCCGACCGAGCGAAGGGCGGCGTGTTCCTCACCGCGCTGGGCTTCGGCATGGGCAATCACAACGACCAGATGCTCGAAGCCATCGCCGACAACGGCAACGGCGCGTACGGCTACATCGACGACCAGCGGGAAGTCGAAAAGCTGTTCGTCCGCCAGCTCTCCGGCACGCTGATCACGATCGCCAAGGACGTCAAGATTCAAGTCGAGTTCAACCCGGCCCAGGTCGGCGCGTATCGGCTGATCGGTTACGAGAACCGCATCCTCGCCAAAGAGGATTTCAACAACGATAAGAAGGACGCCGGCGACATCGGCGCTGGCCACACCGTGACCGCGCTTTACGAAATCGTGCCGGTCGGCGTGCTGGCCGAAGCCAGCGCGAAGAACGCGGCGGCGAGCGACGATAATGATGGAGCAGCCGGCGGCGTCGATCGGCTGGAATTTCAACGCCCGAAGCAGGAGTTGGAATTGACCGACGCGGCCAAAACGAGCGGCGACCTGCTGCTGGTGAAGCTGCGCTACAAAGCGCCGGACGGCGAAGTGAGTACGCTGATCCGCACGCCGGCCAAAGACAACGGCGCAACGTTCGCCGCGGCCGCGAACGATTTCAAGTTCGCCGCATCGGTCGCCGCGATGGGCATGATCCTCCGCCAATCCCCGTTCCGCGGCAACATCACGCTCGCCGCCATCGAAGAAATCGCCACCGCCAACATCGGCGAAGACACCGACGGCCAACGAAAAGAGTTCGTCAACCTCGTACGCCAAACGCGAGGACTAGCGCAGGGGCTGGAGGCTGGGGAATAGGGGCTGGGGAAGCGGCGGCTTGGAGCACGTCGTCGCTTCCGATTTTCTGGCCGTGCTTTGGCAACGTGACGAAGTCGTCGTGACGAAGAAGCACGTGCACCAAACTATTCTGCGCTCAGCAGCGCCATTTCACCGGATCGCCGGAACGTCTACCGGCGGCATTTTCGCCCGCAAATCGTCAACCGTCGCCATCTCCATCGGCGTAAATCCCAGCCGCTCGATATCCTGCGTATCGAAGGCCGCCGATTTTTCGATTGGATAGTACTTGTTGTAGTCCGCACGCTGCCGATTGATCTCGCTCAAATCGACACTTGCCAGAAACTTGTCCCACGCCTCGTTGAAACGCTGCACGGTTTCGACGAACGCCACGAGCGAACTTCGCACCGTCGCCCATGGACTCGATGAACGGACGCCGCCCGGTCCGCCAACACTACTTCGACCAGCACCGACCTTGCCCGAAGCAGCTTTGCCAGTAACGTAGGCCGGCATTTGCGGCTTCCACCCGTCATAGGTCGCCGCCAGCAATTCGGCCTGCCGCGCGTCGGCCAACAGCGGCGCCAGCCGCGCCCAATCGCCGACCACATTCCGCTCCAAATCCGCCAGCCGCATCCGCGCCCACCGCAGCATTTCCTCGCGCCGCGCCAAGCACCGCGCCATCAACGCCGCCCAATCCTCCTCAACCGCTTTCGCCCGCCGCAAGAAAGCCGGCTCCTCCCCTTGCTCCGCCAGAAAACGCAGCAACTCGGCCCGTGAACCTTCGTCGCCTGAATCCAAAGCATGCGTCATCGAAGCACCAAACAATTGCACCGCACAATTGCACCGAATTCAAAACGTAGCGCAAGCCGCCACGTCCGTCATGCTGGAGACGCCTTCATTTCGTGCCTACTTCGCTTCCATCGCCAGGGCAGTTCCCTCCGACGCAAACGGCGGACGAATGACCCTTTCCAAAAGCTTCACCGCTGCGTCACGAAATCATGATGATTGAACAGCGCATGCACCAAATTCTCCCGCGCCCTTAGCCCTGGCTCTGCGGAGGGCTTCTCGAAGTCGGCGATGCTCTCCGCCACGGCCGTCAATCGCTCGCGATTCTCAGCGAAAAGCTGCATCTGCGATTCGAGGAACTCGACGCACGCTCGCGTTTCCTCCGTCGTCGGCTCGCGGGTAAGCATACGAGCGAACGCAGCGGCGACGAACCGGGACTGACCATTGGCGGCTGAGCGTTGGCCAGATGCGGCGTCGGTGTCGGCGTCGGCGTTGGCGTCGGTCGCACGGACTTCCCGTTTCGCGACGGCCGTGATGTTCTCGTCGGCAAGGTATCGGGTTAGTTCGCGGGCCAAACGCCGGCTGGCCACCAACGTCAAACGGCTATTGGCCAGCGCCAGCGCTTGTTGCGGCATCACGCTTTCGGTGCGGCGGTAGCACTGCGTCGGCGCGGCGGCGTCGAAAAGTTGTAGGAACGCCATCTGTTTTTCGGGGGCGTGGCGGAAATAGATGCTTCGCCGCGGCACGTTTTGGCCGAGTTCGTGGTCGATGTCCGGCCCGCCGTGCGTCAAGTCGAGAGACGCAGAAACGTATAGCACGATGTCGCGAACGGTTTCCGCTTCGATGCGACGCGCCGGCCACCGCCAGAGCGCGACGTTGTCGGGATCGTTCCGCGCGTTGTCGGCGTCGTGCGTCGACGCCTGCCGATAGACGCTCGACGCGACGATCCGTCGATGCAGCGGCTTCATCGTCCACGCGTCGCGCTCGCCACGCGTCAACTCGTCGGCCAGCCAGTCGAGCAGCGCAGGATTCACTGGCGGCTGGCCGTTCTTGCCAAAGTCGAACACAGTCGGCACGAGCGCCTGACCAAAATGCCTCAGCCAGACGTGATTCGCAGCGACCCTTGCCGTGAGCGAGTTGTCGCGGCGCGCGATCCAATGGGCGAGCGCCGTGCGTCGGCCCGTGCTCTTTGCCGGATAGCTCGTACCGATCGGCGTGTACTTGTCGTCGTAGGATAGCGTCGCCTGCAGCGCTGCCCAGCTCTTTTCCCTCGCTTCGGCGAGCTTCTTTTCCGCTTCGGTCGCTCGTTGCTTTTCCGTGGGATCGGTCGTGCCGACGAGCGATGCGAGCAATTGCTCCGCCTGGAGCCGATTGAAATCGGCCACCGTGAGCGCGGCGAAGCTCTCGGCCCGCGATGCCGCTTGGGCGAGTTGCCCCAGATCCTCCGCGTCGGCAATGTCAGGGTTGGCATTGTCAGGGTTGGCATTGTCAGGGTTGGCTCTTCGATCGCCGACTTCCCGATGCTTGGCCAGATCCGCCGCGAACCGCGATTCGATGGCATCGATGGCGGCTTGCTTCGCCGCGACCGATCGCGATGCGAGCAGCACGGCCGCCGCCGAACGTTGGACTGCCACCGCTGCTTCGCCGATGTTCGCTACCTCGGCCGCGTTGTCCAACTGTTTCAAGTGCCGCGCCTTCTCGTCGGCCGTCGCCAGCGCTTCGGCGAGTTCGTGCCGCGCCGCGGCCAATTGGTCATGCGGTCCGCGCAACATGTCTTTGCGCACCGAATCGCGCAGTGCTGGATACCGCGCATCGAGCGGCAAGTCGACCGCCCCGGCGTCGAAATGGTCGCCGCCGAATGCCACGGGAATGCCCGGCTCGATCTTGCGATCTTCGTCGGGCGTCCGCTCGTCGCCGCGCAAATAGAGCTTTGTCCTTACGTCGAGGTCGGCGTCGTACACGCGCGGCAGCCCGTCGACCTTCGTGTCGAGTTGCCCGCTCACGCGGTCGATCCGCACCTGATGCGGCTCGAACACGGCCCGCAGCCGATAGTAATCCTCGTGCAAGATCGGATCGTACATGTGGTCGTGGCACTGCGCGCAGTTGACCGTCAAGGCCAGAAACGCCTTGCTGGTGTGCTCGACGACGTCCTGCATCCACGTTTCGCGGCTGAGCATCTTGTAGTTGCGGACCAGAAAACCGGTCGCCCTCAGCACGTTCTCGTCGGTCGGCGCGACCTCATCCGCGGCCAACATGTCGATCACCATCCGGTCGTAAGGCCGGTCGGCGTTGAGCGACTCGACGATCCAATCGCGCCAGTGCCAGATGTGCGGCTGGCTGTCGCGAATCTGGCCGCCGCCGGTCCAGCCGGCCCAATCGCTGTATCGCCAGACGTCCATCCAATGCCGGGCCCAACGCTCTCCGTGCTGCGGGCTGGCGAGCAATCGGTCGACGGCCCGTTCGTAAGCGTCGGGCGATTCATCGGCAACGAATGCGCCCAACTCATCGGCCGTCGGCGGCAGGCCGATCAGATCGAGATACACTCTCCGCAGCAGCGTAGCGCGATCGGCTTCCCGCTGCGGAGCGAGCTTCTGCCGGTCGAACTCCGCGGCGATGTACCGATCGATCGCACTGCGACTCCACGAATCGCGCGACGTGCTCGGCAACGTCGGGCGCTTGACGGGCTTGAACGACCAATGATCGAGCGGATCGGCCGGCCGTTCGTCGGCAGGCGCAATCGCCCCTTCGTCGATCCAGGCCTTAAACAGTGCAATCTCGTCGGCCGACAGGGGCTTGCCCTCGAGCGGCATCCGCTCGACGTCGTCGCTATCCAACAGGGCCGCCAATAGCGTGCTTTCCGTCGCCTTGCCGGGCGAGAACCCGGCGCCGCGGTCGCCTCCTTTGGCCAACGCCGCCGCCGTATCGACGCGCAGGCCAGACTCCTGCTTGAGCGGACCATGACACCGATAACAATGCTTGGCCAATAGCGGTTTGATCTGGCGTTCGTAATCGACCGCGGCATTCGCAAGCGAGCCGATCGCCGTCGAAACGACAGCACAAATCGCAAAAAGCTTGAACGCCATTCTTACGACTTTCGAATCGAACATGAATCCGCGCTCGCGAAGGCAAAAATGTGCAGCGAAATAATGTGCAGCGAAATAATGTGCAACGGAAAGCCGATGCGCGGACGAACAGTCGCCCGAACAGTCGCCGCCGGCCCGACAGCGCGATTTTATCCGCACCCAGGTGGGGGTGCAAATCCCGGGCGTGGCCTCGCGGCGCGGAGACGGGGAACTCGTGGTACGCCGTCGCATCATGCCAAGATTTCGCGAATCACGTGGCCCGACACATCGGTGAGCCGAAAATCGCGTCCGGCGTAGCGGTACGTGAGCTTTTCGTGGTCGAAACCCAGCAGGTGCAAGATCGTCGCGTGCAGGTCGTGAACGCTCGTTGGATTCTCGACGGCCTTGAACCCGAATTCGTCGGTCGCGCCGTAGACCGTGCCGCCCTTCACGCCGCCGCCGGCTAGCCACACGCTGAAGCCGTAATGGTTGTGGTCGCGACCGAGTTTCGATTTTCCGTCGCCGCCGAGTTCGACCGAGGGCGTGCGGCCGAATTCACCGCCCCACACGACCAGCGTGTCCTCGAACATGCCGCGCCGCTTGAGGTCGGTCAGCAGCGCGGCAATCGGACCGTCGATCTCGCCCGCCAGATTGCGGTGGTTGGCTTCGATGTTGTCGTGGTTGTCCCATGGCTGGCCCCCACCGTGCCAAAGCTGCACGTAACGTACGCCCCGTTCGAGCAATCGTCGGGCGATTAGCGTTTGCCGACCATGCACGCCGCTGCCATACATTGCCAGCGTCTCGGCCGGCTCGCGCGACAGGTCGAACGCTTCGGCCGCTTCGGTCTGCATGCGAAACGCCAACTCGAACGTTTGAATCCGCGCATCGAGCCGCGCATCGAGGCGGCCGGCGCGGTGTTCGGCGTTGAGTTCCGCGAGCAAGTCGAGCTGCCGACGCTGCGTGGCGGTCGTGGCGTGCGGATGGGCGATGTTCTCGATCAGCTTGGCGAGTTCCGCATGCTTGGAATCGATGTACGTGCCTTGGAATGCGCCGGGCAAAAAGCCCGACTGCCAATTTTCCGTGTCTTTAATCGGCAGCCCGCCGGGGCACATGGCGAGAAACCCCGGCAGATTCTGATTCTCAGTCCCCAGGCCATACAACACCCATGCGCCCACGCTGGGTCGTGCTTGCACCGAGTCGCCGCAATTCATCAACATCAGCGACGGCTCGTGATTCGGCACCTGAGCGTACATCGAGCGAATCACCGCGATGTCGTCGATATGAGCGGCCGTTCGCGAAAAGATGTCGCTCACCTCGATGCCGCTTTCGCCGTAACGCTGGAACTTGAATGGCGACGGAAACGCCGCGCCCGTCTTGCGTTCGGTACGAAGCGTTTCCGGCAGCGGCTGGCCGGCGTATTTGGCAAGCGCCGGCTTGGGATCGAATGTGTCGACGTGCGACGGTCCGCCGTTCAAGAAGAAATGAACGACGCGCTTCACCTTGCCGGGAAAGTGTGGCGCTCGCGGCGCGAGGGG
>JAJDEG010000390.1 GCA_029259895.1 Planctomycetota bacterium | reverse complement strand
TCCAACCGGCATGCGGTCCTGCGGCGCGGCGGGCTTCGAGTTGCAGCAGACGCTGTGCGAGCGCCGACGTGATACGCCAGTCGGGCCAAGCGTCACCGGGCGGGTCGATCGCCTTGCGGACGAGTTGCACGCGGCGTTCGGTGTTCGTGAACGTACCATCCTTTTCGGCGAACGCCGCGCCGGGGAGGACCACGTCGGCGTAGACGGACGTTTCGGACGGAAAGATTTCTTGGAGAACGACCAACTCGGCGGCGGCGAGCATCGCTCGGGCGTGGTTGCTGTCTGGCTCGGTCATGGCGGGGTCTTCGCCGACGATGTACATGGCTCGCACTTGCCGCGCGCCGGCGGCGCGGATGATCTCCGTGACGGTTAGGCCCGGCTTGGAAGAGAGCGGTGCATCGTACTCGGGCGACGGAGAGGCGGTGTCGGATGCATCGGTGTCGGATGCGTTGGCGTCGTCATTCGTTTGCCAGGCTGCCGCGAATTTTTCCAAGGCGGTTGGATCGGTCACCGCCTGATAGCCGGGGAATACATTGGGCAATGCGCCCATGTCGCAGGCACCTTGGACGTTGTTCTGGCCGCGGAGCGGATTGACGCCGCCGCCGGGAACGCCGATGTTGCCGAGCAGCATCTGCAGATTGCCGAGGGCCAGCACGTTCATCACGCCGGTCGTGTGCTGCGTGATGCCCATCGACCAGAGGACGGCCATCGGTCGGTTGGTGGCGAGCAGTTCGGCGGCCTGTCGAAGTTGGGCTTCGCTCACGCCAGTTAGCCCGGCGACGTAAGCGGGCGTGTACGGCGCAAGCGACGCGGCGAATACGTCGAACCCTTCGCAGCGGTCACGGATAAATCGTTCGTCGTGCCAGTTGTTTTTCAGAATGAGGTGCATCAAGCCGTTGACGAGCGCGACGTCGGTGCCGGGACGCTGGCGGAGGTGCAATGCGGCGAACTCGGTGATGTCAATCCGCCGCGGATCGGCGACGACGAGTTTCAAACCGCGGCGAAGCACCGCTTGGCGGATCATTGCGCCAAACACCGGATGCTGCTCGGTCGTGTTCGAGCCGATGATCAGCATGGCGGCCGCTTGCTCGGCGACGTCGTCCATCGAGTTGCTCATCGCGCCGCTGCCGTAGCACATGGCTAGGCCGGCGACGGTCGACGAGTGACAGAGCCGGGCGCAATGGTCGACGTTGTGCGTTCGCAGCACGCCGCGGGCGAACTTCTGCAGCAGATAGTTCTCCTCGTTCGTGCATTTGGCCGAGGAGAGGACGGCCAGCGCGTCGCCACCGGATTCACTTCGCACGGCGGCGAAGCGCCGCGCAACGAGATCGAGGGCGGTCGGCCAATCGACGGCGACCCACGGCTCGGTTTCGAGAGCAGCGGGCTTCGCGCGGCCTTCGAGCAGGTACGAACGGACTTGCGGCTGTGTGAGTCGTTCGCGGTGATGCAGAAAGTCGTAGCCGTAGCGGCCCTTGACGCAAAGCGACATGCCGTTGACTGGGGCGGCGGGGTTCGACGTGACGCGGACCACGCGCTCGTCCTTGACGTTCAGATCGAACTGGCAACCGACGCCGCAATAGCCGCAGGTTGTGGTAACGAGGCGATCGTGCGGGCCGTCGGCGTAGCTCATGCGGTCGGCGAGTGCTCCGGTGGGACAGTACGCCGCGCAGGCACCGCAGGATTCGCAGCGGGCGTCGAGCATGGGCGTGCCGGTGCCGGCGACAACTTCGAGATGTGCGCCGCGGTCGGCGAGATGCCAGACGTGGCGGCCTTGGATTTCGTCGCACGCGCGGATGCAGCGGGTGCAGTGGATGCACTTGTTCCAATCGACGCGAATGAACGGGTTGGCGTCGGAATCGGACTGGTAGCGCGGGGCCACGATGTCGTAGGGCCGCTGGGCGCCGTAATGCCGCACCCAACGCTCGAACTCGGTTTCCGCCGCGCCCTCGGTTTGACGATCGCCGTCGTGAAACCGCGCCAAGAGCATTTCCAGCACGAACCGTCGCGACTGGGCCAGTTGCGGCGACTCGGTGCGCACGACCATGCCGTCGGCCACCGGAGTCGAACAGGCCGTCATCTGCCGCGCAGGGCCGTCGGACTGGGCGACCACTCGCGTCATTTGCCGCGCGTAGCGGTCGATCTCGACGACGCACAAGCGGCACGTTCCGATGACCGACAGGTCCGGGTGGTGGCAGAGCGTGGGGATTTCGATACCGGCGGCCCGGGCGGCGTCGAGAATCGACTGTCCCGGCCGGGCCGAAATCGAACGTCCGTCGATCGAGAGTTGCAACGTCATCGCGCTCGCAGGAGAAAGTTCGCTCGGCGGGTACGGCATGTCGTCGCCTTATGCCGCCCGATCGCGGTCGCTCGAACGAAGATACACGAACCAGTAGACCGCTCCGACCAGCACCGCGCCGCCGACGATATTGCCGAGCGTAACGGGGAGCAGATTGCCCAGCAAGAAATCGACGGTCGTGACTTGCGAATACCCTTCCGCCGATAGGTTCGTCGCTTGCCAGAACGAGTCGGGCGCGAAGCGGCGAATCAGGATCGCGATGGGAACGAAATACATGTTGGCGACCGAGTGCTCGAAGCCGCAGGCCACGAACGCGGTGATCGGCGGAACGATGGAAAGGACTTTGTCGGTGGTGGAGCGGGCGCTGTAGCAGAGCCAAACGGCCAGGCAGACGAGGGCGTTGCACAGCACGCCGAGCGCGAATGCCGAGAGCGGCGACAGCGAACACTTGGCGGCGGCGATGCGCAGGGCGGTCGCGCCGATGCTGCCGCCGTCGAGGGCGTATTGGGCGGAAACGAAGACCAGGACGGCCGTGGCCGCCGAGCCGACGAAGTTGGCGGCGTAAACGATGGCCCAATTGCGGAGCACGTCGCGCGTGGTGACGCGGCCGTCAGCCCAGGCCATGACGATGAGGTTGTTGCCGGTGAATAGTTCGGCACCGGCGACGACGACCAAGATCAGCCCGAGGCAGAATGTGAGGCCGGCGATGACGCGAACGACGCCGTAGGGGAGGTCGCCTGCACCGGCGACGGACGTGGTGGAGAATGCGGCACCGAGCGCGATGAAAGCTCCGGCGAGGATACCCAGGACGAATAGACGCCCGGCTGGCATGGTGGCCTTGGCGATGCCGATCTCGGCGGCCTTGGCGGCCATCTGCGGCGGCAGGACGGCGTCGATGCTGGGCGGAGCGAGCGGTTCGGTCATGGATGTTTGGTGTATTTGCTGGCGGCTTGGTTCGCGCGGTCGTCGAGCGTGTACCGCGGATCGGCGATTATGCGCAGCGCGTCGCGGCGGTCGACTTAGGAGATTGGTTCGCAAGTGCCGTGCCGGTGCCGACGTGTCGGTGAGTGCGGCCGATGTACGTGCGGCGGCGGCTTATTGCTGGCCGCAGCGGCGCGTCACGAGGCCACACAGCGCGCCATTTCGCACACGTCACGGCGGGCCGGGAAAGTCGGTATTTACCACCATGTCCCGGAGATATGGGTAAGCGGATAGGCCAGCGATTCGGCACGCCGGTTGCCCATTGTAAGGCGTTCTAACGCCGGGAGTGTTTTGTCATGTTGACCGCAACATTCCCAACTGCCGCGACTGGCGACGATGCGATGAGCGAACGCGAAATCGTCCATCCGACTGCGACGATTGGCGACGTCGAGCGTACGCGGTGCGATGCGTATAACGCCGAAGTCGTCGACGTCGTGGACGTTCACGAGGGGCTGCGCATTTTCCGCGTTCGGCCTGACGAAGGGCCGATCGCGTATGCGGGTGGGCAATATACCGTCCTCGGTCTTGGCGCGTGGGAGAAGCCGATCGAAAGCGGTCCGCAGTGGCCCATCGATGTCAGTGACCGGCGGATTATCAAGCGGGCCTATTCGTTCTCGTCGCCGATTCTCGATGGCGGCGGATCGCCGTCGGTGGCGGCGGCGGACGGTTCGATCGAGTTTTACGTGACGCTCGTGCCGGCGACGGCGGAACATCCGCCGGGTTTGACGCCGCGGTTGTTTGCACTTTCGCCGGGCGATCGGCTGTTGGTCGGCAATCGTGCGAAGGGACATTACACGCTCGGCGACGTTCGCGCGGACGACGCGATCGTTTTCGCGGCGACGGGCACGGGCGAAGCGCCGCATAACGCGATGCTGGCCGAACTACTCGAGCGTGGGCATCGCGGGCCGATCGTGTCGCTCGTTTGCGTGCGGTTAGGACGCGATCTCGGCTATCTGGCGACGCATCGTCGGGTCGAAAATCGATGGCCGAACTACGATTACGTCCCGCTGACGACGCGCGAAGCTTGGAACGCCGACACGGCGGCGGCGAACTACGTGGGCAAGTGGTACGTGCAGGACGTATTCGACTCGCAAGCGATCGACGTGCTTACGAATGACCGTTTCGATCCGGCGACGGCGCACGTCTTCCTGTGCGGAAATCCCAAGATGCTGGGGCTGCCGCGGCGGGAAGGGCCGGGTAGCGATAGTCTGATTTATCCGCAGCCGCGCGGCATGGCGGAACTGCTCGTCGAACGGGGTTTCACGCTCGATGCGCCGACGCGGCGGGGAAATGTGCACTTCGAGAGCTATTGGTAGCCGTACTTCTCGAAATACGCCGACCAGCGCTCGCGGATGCGGGTTTTGAGCGACTCGTCGAGGTTGTGGACGTTGGTGCGATAGTTTTTCTCGCGGGCGGCGTACGCGGCGATTTTTGGCTCGACGCTGGCGTAGTCGCCGAGGTCGAGTTGTTCGTAAATGCGGCGGACTTCGGCGGCCGGATCGGCGACGAGGTCTTCGTAGCACACGTCGCAGACCACCGCCGGGTCGAGCCGCTGGCGCTGATCCTCGAAGCCGCGGTACATCCGCTCGAGACCGGCGAAGACGAATTCTTCGCGGCGGTCGGCTTCCGCGTCCGTGTCGGGCACGACGGTGAAGCCCTGCGAATCATCGAGCGCATACCAAAGTCGTAGCGTCGAGGGAAAGATCGAGTACGGGTCGCGGGTGATGTGGACAAACTTCGCGCCGGGGAACAGACGAGAGAGAACTTCGATGCGCCCGGTGTGTGGCGGCGACTTGAGCAATACGCGCTTGCCCGTCCGCAGGGTGATCGACTTGACGAACTTTTCAAGCGCCTTCGCGAACCGTGCGAGATCGTCCGCGGCGACGCCCTGCATGTCGAGGAACTCCATAAACGGCGGAGGGTCGCCGGGGTACGCCATGCGAAAGTAGGGAGTGGGCGCGCCGAGGGCGAGCAGCGCGAACTCATCCTCCTGCGGCCGCTCGTAACCCGATGGCATGTTGTCCATCGCGCGTTTTCGCGGCATCATCCACGACGTACACCAGGGGAGGAACGACTCGCTGACGAGGAAATGATGTGGCGTGAAACATTGATACGTCGTCGGCGAGCCGAAGCGGTCGTCGAGGAACATCAACTCGTGCAGCAGCGTCGTGCCGGTTCGCCAGTGGCCGACGATGAACACCGGCGGCTGGTCGATCTTGGTGTTGGCGATGCGGCGGCCGTAGAGGAGCGATTGGGTCCAGCCGAGGACGGTGTTCATCGGCGTGACGGCGGAGATCGCCAGGGCCATCGGAAATCGCAGCGGATGGGCGCGAAAACCGTGGCTCGCCCAGAGCTTCATCCAATCGCCCCAGCGCATGCCGTGCCAGAAGCGGGGGCTGCGGGCGGGGTAGGGATTCACCTGCGGCTTCTTGCGGACCGGCGGCGGTTCGGTGGCGGTGTTCATGCAGTCAGGCGGGCATGCGGCGGCGTACTCATGGCGAATTGTCATTCTAGGTCGGTGGAACGAATCGCGAAACCGGCGGCGATTGCGCGGGTGGGTCCACGTCAACTTATGCGGCGATTGTGGGGCGTGGGCGGCGGGTTTGGGGGAGGCTGGGGCGGTTACGGAGGTAGGCGTCGAGCCGGTCGTCTTTGCAGAGGCTGGCGGAACGGACTTGGAGGATGGTTTCGGCGCCGGCGGGTTGGCTGGCGGTCGTCGCACGGACGGCCCGAGATGCATTCCAATTCAATTCCGTGCCGTCGGCGTGCTGGTCCACTTGTTTGATCGTTGACTTCATCAGCGCGCTGGTGATGGGCGTGCCTTGGCGGCGATAGCGTGGATAACCCCAATTCTCCTTCTGACGATTCTCACCGCAGCAAGACCCAACCAAAAGCTGACGTGGTCCCGTCGACGCCTGCGCGGCTGCTCTTGCCCCGACGCGACCCTGCTGTTAGCCTCCGCTCGGATCGGTATCCGCGGATCGGCACCGAGCCTCTGCCCTTTCGGAGAGAACCGGATGTCTCGCCGCCTTCGATTCGCAGTCGCCGCTTCGGTTGCTGTCATTGCTTGCGCGTTGCTCGCACGTTTCTACCTGCCGGGCCGGTTGCCGACCTT
>JAJDEG010000389.1 GCA_029259895.1 Planctomycetota bacterium | reverse complement strand
ATTCGCATTTGGAACGAACCGCCGCTCGTGCTGTCGCCCGACGGAAACACGCTCGAAATCGCCGCGTCGTGGGCGAGCGGATTGCTCCATTCGCCGTCGAGTGCATTGCCGGACGCATCGCGGATGCTGTCCGAGAGCGTCACAACGACCTTGTCGTTGGCGATCGGCGTAGCAAGATTCCACGTGGCCGTGTGCGTCGTCCCGTCGTAGTGGAATCCAGCCGACCCGCTCAGAATGCCATAGCTCGACACATTCACGCCGGAAATCGACAAGTCGCCCGCGGAAACCTGAACGTCCTCGCTGAACGTGACGCGGATCTGATCTCGTGTCCAAGGCGTCGAGGCGAGTTGTGCGCCACTGCCGACGCTCGGCGTAAACCAATCCGCGCCGCCGCTACTACCGAGATTCAAGGACGTGACGGTTGGCGGCAACGCATCCGGATCGGCAATCGTCAGGTTCAAATCGACGTCGGTCGTCAAACCGCGAACGCGAACGTAGTATTCCGATCCAGCGACGACCGGAGTTTGCGCGACGGCAGACCCATCGTTCGCGAAGTCCCACGCCACCGGCGCGAAGTGCTCGTCGAAGACCTTGATTTCAACGTGCTCGCCCGCCACGAACGTGGCGCTGGCGGTCAGCACGCCCGACGCCGCGGCGTGGAAGTCGTACCAAGCGTCGCCGGCCGTCGTGTTGAGATCGGGGATCGACTGCGTGGCGATCGTCCCCAGGTTCGTGCCGACGTAATGATCGTGCCAATTGGCGCACTTCGCCGCTTGCGCGTCGCCGACGCCGGTGCCCATCCGCCATTGCGCTTTCAACCACGTCACGACGTTCAGAATAGAACCCGTACCGAAGAACCCGCCCACGAGGTTATTGACGAAGTCGCCCGCTCCGGCAGAGATATTCACCTGGTTATTGAAGCTGCCGTCGAGCACGTCGCCGGCCATCGGATGATCGACGCCGGCCACGTCGATATCGGCGAACAGGAACTTCACGCCCATCGTGCCGGCGGTGATGTTGTCGATGCCCGCTCCGCCGTAGATAACGTCGCCGTGCGGCAGATCGCCAATGCCGAACACCTTGCGGCCGTTATTCGATCCGAACGCCGTATCGTTGCCGTCGGCCAGGTCCATCACTGAGTTCGTCGAGAATCCGGCGTTGGCCAGCAGCGTCAGATTGCGCACCACGTCGTTGCCCGCCCCGGCCAGCACGAGTGAGCATGCCGTGCCGGCGAGTTGGAACGCCGTTTCCGTCGCCACGGCGGGCGCCAAGGCCAGCGGATCGAGATCGGCGAAATTGATCGTGTTGTGGTCCTGATCCGGCCCCGCGTCGATGTACTTCACCACGTCGTTGCCGCCGTCGGACAACACGCGCAGGAAATCCGGCAACGGACCGTTAGCGTCGACGCCCGGCGTCACGGCGCCCACGCCGCCCGCCACGTCGGGCAGGTCGATCATCACCATGTCGTCGCCCGCGGCGGTGACGATATTCAGCGTCTTGCCGATCAGCGCGTAGTTCGTCTCCACCAGCATCGACGGTGCGACGACAATGTTCGTAACGCTGATTTCTTGTGCCCCGGCCGGCGTTTCCACCGTCAGGCCGTCGCTGCCGCCATTGCCGTTAACGCGCAGTCCCGTGGGCAGCAATCCGGCCAGCGAAATGTCCGGTCCCGTCGATCCACCATCCACACCGGGCGTTCCGCTGGGCACGCTATTATTGAACGCGCCACCACGGAACACGTCGGCCGCCGAAGCCGACAGCGGCCGCACCGTCAGATCGTCGTCGCCGGCCGTGCCGCGTACCAACACCGAGTCGTCGTTGCCGGCGTCGCCCGTGTAGTTGACTTCCTCGACCGTATTCGCGTCGACGCCTGCCGGGCTAGCCGTGCCAATGCCGAGAATATCGACGTCGCCGCTCGCCGCGCTGACGTAGCGAATGTCTAAAACACGGGCGATCGTATCCGCCGTGGCGTCGATGTTCACCGTATCGCGCGTCGCGGCCGGTTGCGCCCCACCGTTGATCGTCAGCGTCGTGCCAACCGCCGCGACAATTCCGCCGTTCGACGGAAGGACGATATTGAACGTGTCCGCGCCGCCGTTGCCGTTGAGCGTGTTCGCCTCGCCCGACTCGATATTCGCCCCGGCGACGTTGAACGTGTCGGCCGCCGAGCCGCCGCTGAGCGTCTCGAAGTCGGCCAGCGCGAGAGTGTTGGTGCTGACGTAGGTTTTCGACACCGCCACATTCCACGTGCTAACGGCGTCCAACCCGGTCAACGTATCAACGAACGCCGTCGTGCCTACCAGTTCGTTGATGTTGCGGAATCCGGCCGTGATCGACGCTTCGGCCCCGTCGAATCCGTCGATCCCGCCCAAGGTCAATAGAGTTACGTTTCGCGCCGATCCGTAACCGCTGTAATTGACCCTATCGGTGCCCCCACGGCCATCGAGCGAACCGGCCAGCGCGCCCGCTCCGGTGAAATTGAAAATGTCGGCGAGGGAACCGCCGACGAGAATCTCGACGTTCGTGAATCCGCCGCCCACGCTGGACATCGTGCCGGCATTGAGGGCGTTGATCGTCCATACGTTCGCAATGTCGGCTCCGGAGAGCGTGTCGAAGTCGCCGCCGCCGTTGAAGCTGCCGGTGACGCTCGCCGTGCCAGACAGATTGAGTTCGTCGATGCCCACCCCGCCGATCACATTTCCCGTGAGTGTGACGCCCGCGCCGGTGATGTTGAAGGCGTCGCTTCCGCCGTTGCCGGACAGGTTCCCGATGTGGCTCGCGGTAACGTTGAAGATGTCGACCAGCGATCCGCCTTCGAGATTTTCGATGGCCGAAAACGCCAATTCGCGCGTGGCGGCCAGGAACCGATTCGTGCCATCGATCTCCCATATCGCGGCGGCCGCCGGCATCAAATTACTCGCCAGCGTGTCCACCAACGGGCTGCCGTCGATGCGATTAACGTTGAAGAATCCGCCGCTAATGCTCGCTTCGGTTCCGTCGAAGCCGTCGACCGCGCCGAGTTCCGTCAGGCTAAAGCTGCGTGCCGACGCATACCCGGCGTAGTTCAAGCGATCGTTCGCACCCGCCGCTCCGTTGACCGTCCCGGTAACCACCGCCGCGGCGCTGAAGTTGAATACGTCGTCGCCGCCCGCGCCGAGAAGGTTGCCGGTGTGATTCCCCGAGATGTTGAACGTGTCGACCAAGTCTCGACCGGTCAGATTCTCCATCGTCGCGAACGTTGGGCCGGTGACGATATTGCCCGCGCCACCGCCGGTGACGTTCCACGTTGCCGCGACACCGGGACCGACCAGCGTATCGGTGCCCGCCCCGCCATTGGCCGTAAAGCCCAGCGGCAGCACTCCGACGCGAATCGTATCGGCGTCCGCGTCGCCGTTGACGACGTTGCCAACCGCCGTCGGCAGGGCGTTGATCGTGATGTCGTCATCGCCCGCGCCGCCGTTGATCGTCACGGTCGGCATGCCGCCGAAGCCGTCCATTGCATTGACGACCACGGTGTCCATTCCGACGCCCGCGTTGACGGTCAGCGAGCCGGTCGGATTGACGAAGTCGACGGTTTCGCTCGACGAGACGCTGCTGATTCGGCTGATTCCGTTGAGCAGCACGCCGTCGTCGCCGAGCGTGATGTCGTCACCGGTCACTCCCGCGAACGTGAAGATGCGATTGACCGCGCTGAGGTTGTCGGCAATCGGATCAAGGCCAAGGTAGTCGAGCGTGCGGCCGTCGATGTTCACCTGGCCGTCGTTGGCGTTGTCGAAACGGTGCGTGACGTTGGTGGCCGCGCCGGCGAGCGTCATCGAGTCGAATCCGCCCGCGCCGCCGTCGATCGTACCCGTCACGTCGGCCGCGCCGCTGAAGTTGAACGTATCGTCGCCGGCATTGCCCGACAGATTGCCGGTGACCAGAACGCCGGTTACGTTAAAGATGTCGCTGCCGCCGTTGCCGGAAAGGTTGCCCGTGTGCGCCACCGTGACCGTAAACGTATCGACGAGCGAGCCGCCGCTGAGGTTTTCGATGGCGGAGAAGGCAAGATCGCGCCCGCCAAACTGGAAGCGATTCGTCCCGTCGATTTCCCATGTCGCCGCCGCGGCGGGCACGAGCGAGTTAGTCAGCGAGTCGGTATTCGCGCTGCCGGTGATCGAATTGACGTTCGAGAATCCCCCGCCGATCGCCGCTTCGGTGCCGTTGAAGCCGTCGGTCGCGCCGAGGGCGGTGAGCGCGACGTTCCTCGCTCCGGTGATCGCGGCAAAACTGATGGCGTCGTTCGCTCCCGCCCCGCCGTCGTAGCTGCCGGTGATGCTGGCCGCGCCCGTGAGATTCAGCGTGTCGTTGTCGGCGCCACCGCTGATATTGCCGGTAAGCGCGACGCCGGTGATGTTGAACGCATCGTCGCCGCCGCTGCCCGCCAGATTGCCGCTGTGGGCCGCGGTGACGTTGAACGTGTCGACGCTCGCGCTGCCGGTGAGATTCTCGATAGCGGAAAAGGCCAACTCGCGTCCGCTGGCGAGATACCGGTTCGTGCCGTCGATTTCCCACGTCGCCGTCGCGGCGGGGACAAGGTTGTTGGAGAGCGAATCGGCTCCGGCCGACCCAGTGAGTACGTTGATGTTGGTAAACAGCAGAACGCTGGCGTCCGTGCCTGTGAAGCCGTCGGTTGCGGCCAAGAAGTCGATGCCTATGCTCCGCGGCGTCGCGTATCCGGCGAAACTCAGTTGGTCCGCCGCCCCCGCGCCGCCGTCGAGCGCCCCGGTCACGACGGCGGAGCCGCTGAGGTTGAAGACGTCGTTGCCGTCGCCGGCAAGAATATTCCCCGTGTGGCTTCCGGAGATATTGAACGTATCGACCTGATTTCCGCCCGTAAGATTTTCAATCGCGGTGAACGTCGGCCCGGAAATGATGCTGCCCCCGCCGCCGCCCGTAACGCTCCACGTCGTTGCCACGTCGCGGCCGATGAGCGCGTCGGTATTCGCGCCGCCGTTGGCCGCAAATGCGAGCGCCGCCGCCTGTGGCCGGAACGTGTCGTCGCCTGCATCGCCGTTGATCGTGGTGGTCACGCCCGTCGGCACGGCCAATACGGCGATGTCGTCGTTGCCGCCGGCCATATTGATCGTCAGCGTTCCGCCGGCCGCCGGCGGCACGAAGTCGGTCACCTCGAACGTCGCGTTCGTACTCTCCAGGCGGAACATGCCAACCAGCGCGGAAAGCCGCACGTCGTCGCTCGTGCCGGGCAGGTTAAAGATCATGTTCGTCGCCGTGCCGGCGTTGGCCAGCGGTTCGATTTCGCTATACGCAAAGACGCGCTCCGCCGCGCCGCCGGGACCGTCGGGATCCATGCGGACGTCGCCGGAGTGCGGACCCGTGTAGTTGTACGTGGTGGTGTTGAAGATGCCGCCGCCCTCGAACGCTAAGGCATCGTCTCCGCCCACGCCGCCGTTGTACGTAACGTTAAGCGGCAAACGCCCGGCGGCGGTCGTGCCCTGGTCGATGGTGAGCGTGTCGTCGCCCCCGGCAGCATTCACGACAATTTGCGTCAGGTTCGCTCCGCCTGCGCCCGACGCGAGCGGCAGCGTCAAGCGATGAAAACCGTTCGACACTGTTCCGGCGGCCGAACCACCCGTGGCCGTGCCGATGATCGCATTGGGGTCGTCGAACACGATGTTCGTGCCATCGAACGAAACATCCAGAAGGTTGTTGCGCGCCATCGTGTCGGTGACGGTGAGCGTCGTGCCCGCGACGACGAACGTCATGTCCGGCGGCGGCGGGGCGGCGGTCAGCACGACGTCGTTGCCGTCGCCGCCGACGTAGCTGATCGTGAAGGTCGTCGTGCCGACCGTGATGCTGGCACCCTCGGCGAGTCCGGTGAACGTGCCGGTCACCGCGCCGGCCGACGTTTTGTCGATGATGCGATACGTCGAGTTCGCCGCCGGCATGAAGCCGCCGACGAGCGACACGGCGAGCGTCGTGCCGGCGAGTGTTGTCAAGTTCGCGGCCCGGTACTGCGGAAACCCGCTGCCCGGCGTCGCACTGCCGATCGGAATCGACAAAGTGCCGCCGAAATCGAGTTGGATCGTTTGCGCGACGATCGCCGCATTGGCGTTCGTGGCCAGCACGGTGCCGCTGGATTGCCAGGAGTCGTTGCTGCCGCCCGCGACCGTCACGCTGCCCGCGGTAATCGCGTTGCTGGACGAAAAGTTGGTCGCTTCGTCGTTGTCGGCGTCGACGGTGATGGAAAGCGCGCCGTCGATATCGATGGCGCCGCCGAAGAACAAAAACCCGTCGGATTGGACGGTCAGCCCCGCATTGCCCGTGGCCGTGATTCCGCCGATCTGAATATTGGCGTCTCCGCCGCCGATGGTGCCGTCGGCGGAGATTACATTCGTCCCCGCCGCGCCAGTTAAGACGATTGTCGTGTTGGTCGAGTTGGTGAAGCTGATGCGGCCATTGTGGGCGCGGATGTCGACGTTTTGAGCAAGGTTGATCGTCGTGGCCGTGTCGGCCGGAGGTCCGGAGCTAAGCGAGACGTGCAGGGCATCGTCGCCGCCGGTGAACAGTGCATTCGCGCCAATCGAAACATCGACGTCTTGATTCAGGTTGATCGTATCGAAACCAACCCACCGCACCTGATTTTGGAAGACGGCCCCGCCGACGACATTCACGTTGAGGGTGTCGTTCCCGCTAAACCCGCTGATGTCCATCGGGTTCGGATACCCGCTGGGGCCGTCGGTGTTGAACGTGATCGTGTCGTTGCCGTTGAACAGGTCGATGAACAAGTCGTCGAAACTGGCGGCGGCTACGGTGATCGTGTTCGTGCCGCCACCCGATACGAGCGCGCCGGGGTCGGACACGGCGTCGAAGGGTCCGCCGGACGTGGCGGTGAACGTGTACGTCGTGCCGTCGAAGTCGATCGTGATGGCTTGGGCGGTGGCGCCCGTATTGGGCACGGAGATGCTCAGGTCGTCGCCCGCGCCGGTGAGGATGTAGTTGATCGTAAGCATCTGCCGCGCTTCGAGCGACTCAATACGCAAACCACGTCGTCGCGCGGGCGATGATCGGTGCATCGGCAAATCAACGCCACGGCCGCGGCGAAGCGACGGCGTGAAACGACGGACGAGTTTTCGCAGGCTCATTTGCACGCGGCTCCGAAGCAGTCGGGAGGAAGCGAATCGATGCGACACACGCGGCGCAAAGACGGACGGTCTGCGCGGAACGACCCCGCGCAAGGGTGGATTTCGTGCCCAGCCCTTAGCGTCACGCTAGGGAGTTCATGCTAATTGCGTAAGACAGGCGATTCAAGAGAAGAATGCCGTCTGCGTTGAATAGAAAGGCATCTTGCGGCGATCTTGTCCGCAGATTGCGCCTAATCGCACGTGCCAGAGGCCATCACATCCGCAGCCGGCGACCGCGGCTGGCCCGCCTCACCACGACGACCTCCGCCAAGAAAAAACCGGCCGAATTCCGCTTCTACCACCAGGCAAGAAGCTGGCCCAACCGGTTCCCGAAGATAATGCCGCCGACAATCGACGCCCCGATGGCCGTTAGCAGCACGGCACCGCTGCCGATGTCCAAAGCCGTGCCGATCTGCTCGTCAAATTCGCCGGTAACGGCCTTGGCGAGCGCTTCGATCGCGCTGTTGAACATCTCCGCGACGAGCACGGCCGCAATGCACATGGCCAGCAGACACCACTCCACGAGCGAGCAGTTCATCGAGACGCCAGCCGCGGCGACGGCCGCCGCGATGAAGAAATGGACGAAGAAGCTGCTCTGTCCGCGAATGCCAAGTTTCACGCCGCGAAAGGCGTCGGCGAATTTGGCTCGCCACGATCGGGAGTGTCGAAAGTCGCGCATGGGTAGGCCGGACGCTGGAAACCGGAGGCAGAAGCAATGGGAACGTAGGCGGGCCGCCGAAGGCGCGAAACGTTCGGAACGAAACTCGTTGATGTACAAAGCTAGCTCTTGACCGCTCGCATCAAAACGCGACCACCATTTGCCAGAATACTTTTTCGGTAAACCATCGAGTTCATCGGCGGGCACGCGAGCACGCATCGTCTAAACTCGGCCGGTGGAGTGTAACCGTGCGCATTCATGTAGTGCATGATCAATTCCGGGCAAACGTAGAGAAAGCCGTCGGCCGGAATGAATAGGTTCTTGCTACCCGACGACTCGGCCTCGTGCTGGCAGAGATTGCATGGATGCAGCCCGACGCACATTCTGGGCTGCCAACAGTCAACGGCCAACCGCTTGAGTTGTTCGTAAACTTCCTGGTTTGATTCGCCGGACAAAATCGGCTGTCCCCGTTCAAGCCAGCCGATGGCGCGCAAGATCGGTGCGGCATCGTCGCCAAAGTAATCGCACGGCGATTCGTCCGCGTACCAAGCCACGGCTCTTGGTCCTCGAATGAGAAGGGACGATCTACGCCGGGTTAGGCGATAATCTTCTCCACCACGCTGCCCGCCACGTCGGTGAGGCGAAAGTCGCGCCCGTTATAGCGAAACGTCAGCCGTTTGTGGTCGAGGCCCAACAGGTGCAGGATCGTAGCGTGCAGGTCGTTGACGCTGACCTTATCGACGGCCGCCTTGTGGCCGATTTCGTCGGTCTCGCCATACGAAACGCCGGCCTTCACTCCGCCGCCGGCCATCCAAACGGTGAAGGCGTGCGGGTTGTGGTCGCGGCCCGTGCTTCCCTTTTGGGAAATCGGCAGCCGGCCGAATTCGCCGCCCCAGATAACGAGCGTCGAATCGAGCAGCCCGCGCTGGGCGAGGTCTTCGAGCAGCGCCGCGATCGGGCGGTCGGTCTCAGCGGCGAATCCGCCGTGATTCTTGGAAATGTTCGAGTGCCCGTCCCAAGACAACGCGTTTTCCATCCCGCCGGAATAAATCTGCACGAACCGCACGCCCCGTTCGACCATTCGTCGGGCGATCAAACATTGTTTGGCGAAATGCGTGCAGCGTTTGTCGTCGATGCCGTAAAGGGCGTGAGTTTCAGTGGTTTCACGGTCGATGTCGATCGCCTCGGGCGAAGCAATTTGCATGCGATAAGCCAGCTCGAAACTCTCGATACGCGCGGCCAATTCCGCTTCGCCGGGATGGCGGTCGAGGTGGTGGCGGTTGAGTTTCGCCAATAGGTCGAGCTGCGACCGCTGTTGGGAGTCGTTCATCTCGGCGGGCCGATTGAGGTTGTCGATCGGGTCGCCCGTCGGCCGCAGCCAAGTGCCTTGATAGACGCTGGGCAGGAAACCGGCGCTCCAGTTCTGCGTATAACCCTTCGGCAAGCCCCGGCCGAGCGGATCGGACATTACCACGAACGCCGGCAAATTCTGGCTTTCGCTGCCCAACCCGTAAGTAACCCACGAGCCGGCGCAGGGAAAGCCCATCCGCGTCATGCCCGTGTTGATCATGAACAGCGCCGGGCTGTGATTGTTCGAGTCGGTGTGGCACGAATGGATGAACGCCATCTTGTCGACGTGCTGGGCCATCTTCGGGAACAGATCGCTCACCCATTTGCCCGACTGGCCGTACTGGGCGAACTTGAACGGCGACTTCATCACCGGCCCGACTTGACCGGGGAAAAAGCCCGTGTTCTTGTCGAAGCCGGCAAGCTCCTTGCCGTCGCGCTTTTCTAGCTCTGGCTTGTAGTCCCAGGTGTCGACGTGGCTTGGCCCGCCGTTCATGAACAGCCAAATCACCGACTTGGCTTTGGTCGGAAAATGAGCGACACGCGGCGCGAGCGGATTGATCGACGGATCGGACGACGCACCGGCGGCAAGTAGTCCCTCGTCGCCAAGCAAGCCGGCAAGGCCCAACATGCCGAAACCGCAACCGGCGCGGCGCAAGGCTTCGCGGCGAGTCATCATCGATACGTGCGGTTCACTCTGAAGGTTCATCTGAATATCTCATTGCGGTCAGCATGCGAATCGAGAACGTCGCTTAGTCGGCGTTTCACTCGATGTACACGAACTCGTTCAAGCCAAACAATACCTGACAGAAGTCCGCCAACGCCAGCGCCTCGGCATTCTTCTCATTCGCCTTTGCGTACGATTCGCCTTGTGCGGCGATAAACGCGACGGCGTCGGCCGCTTCCTCGTCGGTCGGTGGTCTCCCGACGATGACTTCGTAACCGCGGCGAACGGCCGCATCCGAGGATTCACCGACTTTTGTACGCATTCGCTCCGCAAGACTCACGGCATAACTGCGAACGTGCGGGTTGTTCATGATCGCCAGCGCCTGCGGCGCAACGGTCGTCGTCGGCCGACCGCCGACGCTAACCAGCGGTTCCGGCTGGTCGAAAAGCTGCATCAGCGAGATCAAGCGGCTGCGTTTGACCATAAAATAGATGCTGCGACGTCGATGGCCTTCGTCGAGCGTGCCGGGGCCAAACTGCGTCTTGTCGAGCGAACCGCTCGCCGCGAGCATCGCATCGCGGATGATCTCGGCTTCCAGCCGCTGCGGCGAGCGTCGCCACAGCCAATTGTTCTCCGGGTCGATCTTCGCGCGGGCGTCGTCGTATTCGCCGCCCTGCATATACGTGCTGCTGGTCATCATCAACCGATGGATCGGCTTGAGCCGCCAGCCGCCGCGGATCAGTTCGCTGGCGAGATAATCGAGCAACTCCGGATGCGACGGGGCCGTGCCTTGCTTGCCGAAGTCGCTGGCCGTAGCGACGATGCCACGCCCGAAGTGGTGCTGCCAAAGGCGATTCACGATCACGCGGGCAACCAGTTGGCCCGCGCCGTGCTCCGTGTCGGTGATCCAATCGGCCAAAGCCGTGCGGCGATAGCTCGTCCGCGAACCCTCGGGCGGAGATCGCTGCCAATGCTTTGCCCCGTCGGGCGAATCCATGAGCACCTGCAAGAAGCTCGGCGTCGCCACGCCTTCCTTTTGGTCGCTATTGCCGCGGCGGAGGAAATACGATTCGTTGAAGAAGTCCGCCCCTTGCGTGTGATGGCGAATCGGCTTGACGCCTTCGCTGCACACCATAATCTTCTCGATCTTCGGCTTTGGCACCTTGGCCAAATGCGACTGCACGGCGGCGTCGAGCGTTCGCCACTGCGCGTCTCGTGGGCCGAACCATTCCAATAACTTCGCCCGTTGCTCGGAATTGCGCTTGTCGGCGGGCGTGTCGAGCAATGCCACGATCTCGCGCGTTGCCCCGCCGTCGAACGACAGCGGTTGCGGAGCCGACGTAATCGACAGTCGCAGACGGCCGATGTTGTGCCCGGCGTTGTTCTCGAACTTGAGCACAAACGTAACGAGCCGCTCGTCGCCATCCCCCTCGCCGACGCCCTTTTTGGCCGCCGCGTCGACGCTCGTCGTTTGCAGCGGTTCGGCCGCGTCGTAAATCGCGGCATGATCCTTGCCGAACTGCGGATCGACGGCCCAGGCCGATTTCGCGTCGCCGTCGATGGTCGCCGCGACGGGCAAACCTTTCTGCTCGAAGGTCGCGCGGGCGTTGGTCAGCGTCAGTGGCTTGGCGGCGGACGCGTCTGACTTGGGCGCGACGTGTACCTTTACGTCGGACAGCGCGAAGTTGCCGTTGCTCGCCCGACCGGGGCCTTTCTTCACCAGCGAGGCATCGGCCAGCGTTTCGATGCGGACGCCCGTTATCGGTGCTTGGCCTACGCCAGCCACAATCGTGTACGTGTCTTGCGACGCGTTCGTGCCGGTCGCCAGCAGAGCTCCGTCGTCTTGTTTCGTTAGCGTGGCACCGCCTTGAGACTTGTACTCAAGCGGATCGACCACCACCCAACCGAATGCCTCTTGCTCTGGCCGATTCTTCTCCCACGCGGCCAACCGCGACGGCAGTTCTTCGCTTTCGTACTTCGTCCGTGCCGCGACCAACGGGGCGTGCTCGCGGTCGAAGGCTTCCTTCGCCTGGCGATACCCCTGCGGATCGACGTTCACATCGATGTCGGCGCGAACGGTCGTCGTAAACGTCGAGATGAAGCGGTAATAGTCGGCCTGCGGGATCGGATCGAATTTGTGATCGTGACAGCGAGCACAACCGATCGTGAGACCAAGAAACGCCACGCCGGTCGTGCCGGCCATGTCGTCCAGCGCGTCGTACCGCGTCCGCTCGACTTCGTTGGCGGTAATCTGCGTGGGGAACACGCCAGCCCCAAGAAAACCGGTCGCCTTGAGGGCGAGCGGATCTTCCGGGGCGATTTCGTCGCCGGCGAGTTGCCAGCGGACGAACTGGTCGTAGGGCATATCGCGGTTGAGCGCTTCGATGACGAAATCGCGGAAGTGATACGCATGCGGCCGGTCGTAATCCTGCTCGAAGCCGTGGCTCTCCGCAAACCGCGCCACATCCAGCCAATGCCGGCCCCAACGCTCGCCGTGGTGCGGACTGTCGAGCAAGCGGTCGATTAGCTTGCGATACGCCTCGGGCGATTCATCGTCGACGAAAGCCTCGATCTCCTCCGGCGTCGGCGGCAGGCCGATCAGATCGAAGTACGCGCGGCGAATCAACGTCCGTCGCGAGGCCGCATCGTTCGGCGTCAAACCTTTCTCTTCGAGCTTTGCCAGCACGAATCGGTCGAGCGGCGTCCGTGGCCACGCTTCGTTCTTGACTTTTGGCGGCTCGACCGATTTGAGTGATTGAAACGACCAGAACTGGTTCGCGCCGGCGGCGATCGTACGCTCCGTCCACGGCACTTTGTCGGCATCCGAATCGACGAGCGACTTGTCGTACGGCGCACCCAGATCGATCCAGCGGGCGAGACGGGCAAGTTCCTCGGGCGTAAGGTTCTCGCCTTCGTCCGGCATGTAGGGTTCTTCCAGCCGCGCGGCGAGCTTGTACATGCGGCTTTCCTTGCCGCTGCCCAGCGTGATCGCCGCGCCGTTATAGCTGCCGCGAAGCAATCCGTCGCGCGTGGTGATGTCGAACTCGCCTTCGGTGCTGTCGACGCCATGGCAGGAGACGCACTTGTGGGCCAGCACAAGCCGGACGTGCTTTTGGAACAATTCCGTCGCCTCGGCAGTTTGCTCCGCCGTGAAAGACGGCGTTTCCGCTTCCGCTCGCGTCGGCTTTTCGCCGTCCTTGTTCCCGCCGTCCTTTTTCTCGCCATCCGTATCGACGTCGGCGGCGCGACTGGTCGCGGCGATCCACGGCGCGAGGGCAACCGGCGAAATCGCCGCCAGCGCGGCGAGCAACGTCACTCCCGCAGCGGACCAATGCTTACGAATGGGCAAGAGCGGCACAAATACCTCCGCGGATTGGCAATATCACTGTTCACCGACAGCGAGCGCTCCGCCGGGGGCAAGCAAGGCCAAGGCGCAGCGCGGGAACGAACGGATGGGGGGGCAGGCGTTCGGCAAAGACCGATTATACCAACGCGGACGGCTGTATGCAGCGTCGGCTCGCCATACGTAGTGGCCCGTCGCCAGACGCTTAGATACGGTCGAGCATCCGTTTCGGTCGCTGCCTGGCTCGCTGGCAGTCGCGACAGGTGCCGCTGACGATCAGCCGATGCCCGCTGACGCGAAAGCCGTTCTGCCGGGCCACCGCGTCGCAAACGGTCAAAACCTCGTCGCTCTTAAACTCGATCAACCGATTACACGTGGTGCAATGCAGGTGATCGTGGTTGGGGTAGCCGTAATCGTGTTCGTAGACGGCCCGGCCGCCCAGGTCCATCTTCACGAGCAGTCCGGCTTCGACCAATTCGCTTAGCGTGCGGTAGACGGTGGGCCGGCTCACCTTGTCGCGGCCGAGCTGCTGTTGAAGCTGGAGCAGCAGCCCGTCGGCGTCGAAATGCTCGTGGTGGCTGAAAACTTCGGCGACGATCAACCGCCGTTGCTGCGTCATCCGCTTGCCGCGGCTTTGCAGGTATTCTTCCAGCCGCTCGATCGGCGTCGACGCGACCGTGACGGTGCCGAGCGAAAAATCGGTGGATTCAGTAGCCATGTACGCCGCTGCCCAAACGTGGAGTCCGCCACGACCGCATCGCCGTACACCAATCGTGTGTGCCGAGCAGTCGTTGGCCGCAATCGTCGACGATGCGACGGCGGGGCAAGTCCATTGCCCACGGCGACCGTCGCCCCCGGCCGCGAGAAATCTCGAATCGGCCGACTAATTAGATTTTACGCTTGACGCCAGAGCGTATCAACCGGCGACCAGGAATTCGCGCCGTTCGTCGTTGCGGCTCGCACGATCGATGAAATCGATTCCGGGCGATAGTGTCGACAAAGCCGCGCCGAACGGCGGACGCTGCAATCGGCGCTGCGGAAAGAACGCTTTTACCCGATTTCGTCGAACAACCGATCGATCGCCACGTCCAATCGCTCCGGCGTTTCGTACGAACCGTTGGCGATCTGAGCCCGCACGCGGGTCACCAATTCTTCACGGACGTCCGGAACGTCGTGTGCCTGCGAAATCAATTGTGCGGCTTCCGATATATCCAATTGGTCACCTGTGGCTGGCGTCGTCGGTGCGACGGGGCGCTGTGGAGCGCGAACTGTGTGCGGACCGGCAAGGGCTTGCGGACCGTGAACTTGACTGGGGCCGTAGATTTGCATCCTGTCGTCTCCCGTACCACGAAATCGAAGGAAATGGGTGACGCTCGATGCGAAATGTCCAGCCAGTTTCTTGTCGTTAGTACCGCTGCCCGAAAAGGGGCGAGGAAGTGAAATTGCGGCGGCTAACGCGTCCTAATTGAAACGGCGTGGTCGACAGTTCGGAATCTTGCGTCCGGTAAAAATGTACGTTCGGTTACGTTCGCCGGACCCGCTTTCCGTGGCTGGGAGTCGACCTCGCGGGCAGAATAACCAGGCGTTGCACCTGTGTCATCGTCCCGTGCGAGCACCGATCCTTCACCAAACTTTCAGCGAACTTCCTGTAGCGAACACTCGGTGGTTGAATGCTTGTGCGGCGTGTAACGCCGTCGTTTGTCGACATCATCCAACGCGCTCGTTGACGATCCGCGACACTTTGCTTCGTTCGCGGCTGCTTCGCCACATGGACATCGCGGACGGGCGGAGCGTGTTGCTTTAATGCCTCGCACTTATTCGTTTCGATTGCTTCGTCGCGATACGTCACCGGCGGCGCGACAAACAAACTCGCGCGCATCGCGTTCCGGTTCTGGCGAATCGTCGGGCGAATCGCTTTCCTTGCCGTTAGCACTGTATCGACGCTCACTTCAAACACCACTTCGCCGGTCGCGCCGACGTTGAATGTTGCGGCGCTTGCGCCGCGTGACCGCCAAGGGTTAGGCTCCTCGACTACTATACGCAGTTCCAGTGCGGCAAGTTCGGCATGTGCCGAAGATTCCGCTTACGCCAAGTCCCGCAATACAGCGCGAACGACGGGGCAACGGTTCCATTCGGGATGGTAGGGCAATCTGGATATTCAGGCAACCTCGGCGAACGCCTCGGAAAAGGCCGGGCCGGTTGCCGAAATTACCGAATCGACCCATTTTCCCGAGGCGGGGAGAGTTCGGCAGTCGCAATCCAGCCGGCGACCAACCACGATCGGCCGACCGCCAAAGAATCACCAGCGCCGCTCACGCCTCGTTCTTTACTTCTTGCTTACGAGCGACCGTAGCACTCGCAGATTGATCGCATCGAGTTCTTCGCCGTCTTCAGTTCCCTTTGCCGTCTCGAGATACATCGGTGTGTCGCGGAAACGGCGGTCGTTGACCAAATATTGGAACGGTTCAAGCCCGAGCTTTCCCCGTCCAATGTGTTCGTGGCGATCGACGCGCGAGCCAAGTTCACGCTTGCTATCGTTGACGTGGAAAGCGTGTACCCGTTCCAGACCGACGGCCTTATCGAGCGAACGAAACGTCGCCATGTAATCCTTCTTCGGCGCCAGCGGATAGCCGGCCGCGAATACGTGGCACGTATCGACGCATATGCCCAGCCGCTGCGACTGCTTGACGCCGTCGACGATCGCTCCCAGATGCTCGAAGCGATGGCCGAGGCACGTCCCCTGGCCGGCGGTCGTTTCCAATAGGCACTTCGCCTTGAGCTTCGGCGTGAGGCGATGAACTTCGTCCAGGGCGGCCACGATCCGTTCGATGCCCTCTTGTTCGGTTGACGTCGTGTGCGCGCCCGGATGAGCGACGACATAGGCAATGCCAAGCTGTTCGGCCCGCTTTAGTTCGACGACGAACGCATCGATCGACTTCTTCCACAACACGTCATCCGGGCTGGCCAGATTGATCAGATACGAGACGTGCGAAATGGGATGCCCAACGTCCGACGCCGCGATTGCAGCACGAAAACGCTCGGCATCGTCGTCGGAGATCGGCTTCGCGGCCCACTGATTGTTGTTCTTCGTGAATAGCTGAACGACTTCCATGTTCAACGCCGCGGCGGCGTCGACAGCTTTGTAGTAGCCGCCGGCAATGGACATGTGAGCGCCGAGAAGGGGCATGGAATTGACTCGTGAGAATTAGCTAAGGGCGATCGGCGGTAACACGATTCCTTGACGCGACCGGCGAACTCGATCGCCGCAAGCCGCATACGGTCGAAATCGTCGGAGCTCGCGACGACGCGATTTGAACCAACTTCGGCCGGACGATACGACAACTGATCGAGTCGAGGGCGCACCGACAGCGGCGGTTCAGGACGCACACCATTCGGCCGGCGGTGTTTTGTGAATCGTCGGCGTGTGTGCCGCTTGCAGTCGGGCGATTCTCGCTTCGGCGTCTTGCACCGCGGAATTCGATGCGTGCAACTCGATCGCGACATCGAAGGTCTTCGTTTGTCCGGGCTCCAAGTGAACGGTTCGTTGTTGAGCTTGCTCGAACGATCGCGGGTTCGGAAAGTTCGTGCCAGATTCGAGACCGGTCACGTATCCGTCCTCGGCGGCGGCGGTATGCTTCCACAGCGTGAAGCAGGGCAACTGGCGGACATCGCAGCGGACACTCGCGCCGAGCGAGCCGTCGCCGCGGCGCAGCAACACTTGCGACTGGCCTCGTTCGTCGGCGGCTAGCGCCATGAAGTACACCTGCTCGACGAATCCGGCCCGCGGTGCGGAATAGACGTCCCATCGGTCGAGGTCGCCCGCCGCGTGAGCGTTTCGCGGGGCGAGTCGCTCGATCGGAGCGACCACGCGTGCCCCTTCGCCCAACAGCGCATCACCAAAGTTGATGTGATACAGCAATTGCATCTCGGTCGGCGACGCCGCCATGTTGGTGATCTCGTCGCGAATCCGCAGCCCACTTTCGCCAAGCCGCGTGCAAACGGTCGTCGTCAGTCGCAATTTCGAGAACAGAAACCTCGATTCGTCGACCTCTCCAACCACGGAGATTTCGCGTGTCTCGTCGTCGAACGAAATTGCCACGCGATGGGCCGGCCGATTGGCGATCTTGCCGTGCAGCGGGTAAACGAGCTTTCCGGCCTCGTCGAATTCTGGTGCGCCGTTGCTCTGCAGGCCGCAGCGGCAGAGAAACTCGCTGAAACCGTCGAGCCAGCCCAGCCCGCTCGGATCCCATAGGTTGACGAAACTCGGATGCACCGGGCCGCGAATGGGCGACCGCCAGGCGACGGAACGTCCGTCGGCCAGCGCCAAGCTACTCAAGCCCATGCCGCGCGTCGGAAGCACGCCAAAGCGAATCGCACCGTTATCGATATCGATCGCATCGACGCCGTCGGCGAGTCCGCCGCGGTGCGACCGCTTGACGATGCGGACGTCTTCGCCGTGGGCAAGCGCGCAATCGCCAGGGCCGATATCGAGGGATTCCAGATAAACGCCGGTGGCGACATCGCAGGTCGTCCACGTCTTGAGAGCCACGCCGATCACTCCTTCTCAATTCTTGCAATCTCTCGCCGCCACGGGGAGCAACCATTGCCAGTATCGAGTACCGTACGGCGGCTGGACGCCGGCGCGAAGCCCGCCGGCGCGTATAATATTAGAAGGTCGCGTGCCCGATTCGGTTTTGCCACGCCTGCCCCGAAGGAAACTGGCCATCATGTCGTCACAGCAGCAGAATCGCGGCTATCCCAAAGTGGGCATGCCCGACGCCTTCGGCCCATCGGCGGATTCCGCGTCGACGACGAAAGCGACGGATTCTCGCACGCAGCCGCCGCATCGCGGTCGGGACATCTCCGATGAACTTGGCATTCCTGCCATCGCGCCGGATGAAAGTCGCACTCTCACCGACGACGAACTGGAAGCATACGAGCGACAGGCCGAAGCCGACGCCGAATCCGCGCTCCGCCACGCCATCGAGGAAGAGTCGCAGTCGGGCACGCTCGCGTCGCTGCTCCGCGGACTGGGCCGACTGTACGTCGCCGGTGGATTGGCGATGGCCACGCTGTTCGTGCTTTTCGCTTACGCCCAAACGCTGCAAATTCTCGCTCACCTCGCTTCGCAACCCGATTGG
>JAJDEG010000388.1 GCA_029259895.1 Planctomycetota bacterium | reverse complement strand
ACAGTCCAACGAGCGCCCGGCTCTGAGCAAGCGTGTCTACGTGCGCGGTGACGCGCCGGCCAGCCACGCCCAAAACGCCTCTTCCTCCAGCACGATTCCCTCGCGCACGAGTTGAAACGTCAACCGAGTGTCCGGCCAGCCGAAAGCCGCCAGCAGCCGCTTGAGCACATCCAGCGGCGCTCCGCCTTTGATCTCCACATAAGCCAGCCGCCCGCCTCGATCGTACAACACGCCATCGACTTGCCACGTCGTGCCCGCCGCGACGTCATTTGCCTCGGCCGCATCGAATTCTCCGGTCCATACGAACGACCCGTCCGGCTCGAAGTACATCCGTTCGAGCCGTTCCAGCATCGCCGCCGCCTGCTCGAACGACATATCAAAACCGGCCGACGACGCGATCGAAACGTGATAGGAACTTTGCGCCACGATTACCGCCCTACGAATTCGCTTTACGACAGATTCCCGCCAATGCCGCCCCATCGGCCTCAGACCACGTATTCTGACGCCCCGAACGTCGCAAGTCCGCCAACACCTCCCCAAGGAGGGGGCGTTTTCCGCTGGCGTATTTTGACCTTCGCGCCGATCTTGCTAATATAAGAAACGTCGGAGGGCAATCTACGTGCTGGTGATGCGCGCCCTCGGTCACCAAAAGTGCCGAGGCCGGCCGTGTGGCGGCGGAACCGCAACGCGACGGAACAATGCGCAACCGAACGATGCGTAGACGACTTCGGAACAGAAAGTAATCGGATCAGAGCAAGGCGAACAGAGCCGAGTACCAAGGGAGGAACGGATGAGCGCTGCAAATCTCGATCGACGTGACTTTTCGCGATTGTCTTTGGCTGTCTTCGGCGGCGCGCTGACCGGCACCACCGCGCTGGCCCAAACCCGGCCGCGCCCCATCGCCCCGCCAAAACCCGTCGTCCCGCCCCCCACGACGCCAAAACCGCCGGCGACTCGCCCCCCGACCACCGCGCCCGAGGCTGCCGACCCCAAGGCCGACGCCAAAGCCGCCGAAGCGAAAGAGAAAGCCGCAAAAGACAAAGCGGCCGAAGCCAAGAAGAAGAAAGACGAGAAGCCCAAAGAGATTCACATCTGTCGCGGCTTGAACACCTGCAAAGAAAAGGGCCTCGGCGGCGACAACAAGTGCGCCGGTCAGGGCCAATGCGCCACCACGCCGGGCGCGCCCCACGAATGCGCCACCGGCAACCTTTGCAAAGGGCAAGGCGGCTGCGGCCCCACCGCCGGCAAGAACCAGTGCAACGGCTACGGCGACGGCTCCGTTCCGATCCTCGACGAAGAATGGCCCCGGCTCCGTGCCGAGTTCGAGGCGCGCATGAGACGACTCAAGCGCTCCTTCGGCAATGCACCGCCATCCGCGGACGAAGTCGAGGCGCTACGCCGCCACCAAGAGCAAGACGCCAAGGCCCTCGCCGAAATCGAAGCCGCCAAGGCCGAAGCGGCCGCCAACGGCGGAAGGACACCGCCGGCCAATACGCCAGGCAGAACGCCGCCACGCGGAACGGACACCGCAAACGAAAGGCCCCGACCCGCCCCCGGACGCCCAGCCCCAACGAGGCCGGCCGCCCCCAAGGACAAAGATACCGCCGACATCCTCGGCGAACTCACGGGCGACAACGCTCCAGCGCCAAAGCCAGCGCCAAAGCCAGCGCCCAAATAGCCGTCGCAATCGAGAGCCGGAGCGTCTGACAATCCGCGCTAGCCAAGTGCGCGGTGCCCGCGGTTCGTAATTAGGGGCGGGCGGTTCGTAACGTATCGAACCAACGCCGTATCGAGCCAACGCCGCCCTCACCGTTCGACCGAGGCACGCCGCTGTGCGAAGGATCGCCACGTATTCCTCGGTGCGCGTCCCTGCTCCTCCTCAGTGACCTCGGTGGTTAAACGATGAACATCCCATCGTCCCCCAGCGTGCCCCGCCTCGGATATCCCAACCTCGGCCTCGGCGTCGGCCTGCGTTGCACGCACTTTCCGTACATCCTCGAACACTGGCCGGCCGTCGACTGGTTCGAGGTGATCTCCGAAAACTTCATCGACTCGCACGGCCGGCCCCGCTACGTCCTCGACCAGATCGCCGAACGCTATTCCATCGTCATGCACGGCGTATCAATGTCCATCGGCAGCCACGATCCGCTCAACGTCCCCTATCTCCGCAAGCTAAAGACACTCGCCGACGAGACCGGTGCGCATTGGATCTCCGACCATCTCTGCTGGACTGGCGTCGCCGGCCGCAATACGCACGATCTCTTACCCATCCCGCTCAACGAGGCCTCGCTACGCCACGTCGTCGCCCGCATCCGTACCGTGCAGGAAATCCTCGAGCGTCCGCTCGTTCTCGAAAACCCCAGCACCTACATCACGTTCGCCGATTCCGACATGTCCGACTGGGAGTTCCTCACCCGCATGTCCGAAGAAGCCGACTGCGGGCTGTTGCTCGACGTCAACAACGTCTACGTCTCGTCGATCAACCACGATTGGGATCCGCAAGAGTACGTCCGCGGCGTGCCCCATCGTCGCGTCGTTCAGTTCCACCTCGCCGGCCACACCAACTGCGGCACGCACCTCATCGACACGCACGACGGCGCGGTGATCGACCCAGTTTGGG
>JAJDEG010000387.1 GCA_029259895.1 Planctomycetota bacterium | reverse complement strand
TATGCGGTGGCACAGGGCGATACGCTCGATGCGTCCGCGCCCAAAGACGTAAGTGTCTACGCCGACTCGGTCGCCGACTTCTCGGGCGTCCAGGGCCAAGACGGCTGGTACTACGGCTACTACAATCGCTCGACCGACGGCGACGGAATCTACCAGAGTACAGACTTCATGCAGTTCCCGGACGGCGCGGGGGGCTGGAGTTCGACGAACTTCTGGGATGCCGCGAATGATCGTTGGAAGTGGTTCAATGGAAGCCCGCCGTGGACCGAGGTCCTGCGAGAGCAAGTTCATCCGAATGGGACGAATAGCGGTCAGGAGCATTGGGCCGTTCGCCGATGGGTAAGTGCCGTCGCCGGACCGACGATCCTTGAAGGGCACATAGCCAAACGTAATACGGGCGGTGGTGATGGCGTACGGGGCATCATCTATGTCGACGGCGTAGGAGTCTACGATCGTGTCATTGGGGCAACGGACAGCATTGGCGTCGACTTCCAAGTCAACGCCTCGCTTTTGGTCGGGTCGACCGTCGACTTCGTCCTCACGCCAAACGGCGGCGATTTTGCCGATGGCACGTACTTCACGGCACAGATTCGCTCGGGCTCGATCAGCTCAACGACGACGGAACTCCTCGCGCGCAACGCTGTCTGGCGCTATCGCGACAACATCACGAACGGCTCGGTGTATCCGACTGATGCCGAAGGCGATGTGTGGAATGTCTCGGACTACGCCGATTCGGCTTGGCAGGCCGGGCCGGCGATCTTGGGCTACGACGCCATCGGCGCTGCGCCGGTGCGGACGACGATCGGCTTCGGCGGCAACGTGAGCGACAAGTATCGCACGGCGTTGTTTCGCCGGACGTTCGATGTGGTCGATGCGGACCGCGTTACTACGCTTACGTTCGACGCCCTGATCGACGATGGCGCGGCGGTTTTCATTAATGGGCGGGAAGTGTTGCGGCACAACTTGCCGGGGATGTTGGGCGACGGCACGCTGCGGACCGACACGCTGGCGCCGATTCCTGGCGACGAAGACAACTACCAAACATTCGTTGTCGATCTGGCGGCGTTTCCTGGCTTGCTCGTCGAGGGGACGAACACGATTGCCGTCGAGGTGCATCAGGTGAACGCGAATAGCTCGGACTTGGGATTCGACCTTTCGATGACGGCGACGGTTTTGCCAGACCCGGTGGACGCCGGTGTGTTGGGGAACGATACGGATGTGGAGGATGACCCGCTGACGGCGGAACTGCTTGCTGGTCCGCAACATGGTTCGTTGGTATTCAACGCCGACGGAACGTTCCTTTACACGCCGGCGGCGGGCTTCTTTGGGAACGATTCGTTCACTTATCGGGCGTTCGACGGCGCGGCGTATTCGAATGCGGCGACGGCGCGGATTACGGTTACGCGGCGTTTGGTTGCCGCGGCGGACACTTATGCGATTGCCGAGGATGAATTGTTGGCCGTGTCGCGGTCGCAGGGCGTGCTGGCGAACGATGCGGAGTTTCTCGATGCGAGGGTCTCGGCGGAGTTGGTGTCTGGTCCGGCGCGCGGCGCGGTTACGCTGGCGGCCAACGGCGCGTTTCACTATCGGCCCGCACCCGACTTCTTCGGCACGGACACGTTCACCTACCGCACGACCGACGGCATCATCGCGTCGGAGCCGGCGACGGTGACGATCACGGTGGCGGCGGTGAATGATGCGCCGAGGGCCAGTCGCGATTCTTATTCTGTGGGCGTCGGTGAGACGCTCGATGCGACGATGGCGTCGGGCAGTGCTATCGTCGCCGATTCGTTCGCCGAGTATTCGGGCGTTCAAGGGCAGGATGGCTGGCACTACGGTTACTACAATCGCACGACCGACGGCGATGGCGTGTATCAACCGACGAACTTCATGCCTTTTCCGAACGCCCCTGGCGCGTGGGGTTCAAACAACTTCTACGACGCGAGGGTCAGTCGCTGGCATTGGTTCAACGGCGACCCGCCGTGGACGGCCATTAGCGACGACAACATGCACCCCAACGGGGCGAACAACGGCGCGGAACATTGGGCGATTCGCCGTTGGATTAGCGAGACGAGCGGACCCGTGTCGATTGCCGGGAATCTGCGGTTGGTCAACCCCAGCGAGCAGACGGGCGTAATAGCTTTCGTCATCGTCGACGGCGAAGCCATTTTTACGCGTACGATTCCGGCCGGCAGCGGCGCGGACGTTCGTTTCTCGGCCCAGGTCGTCGTGGCGGTCGGATCGACGGTCGACTTCGTCGTTTCGCCAAACGGCAACGAAGTATCGGACACGACGCAATTCGTCGTTACCATCCGCGAGGGCTTCGCGACGACTGAGGAGTTACTGCCACGCGGATCGAGGTGGAAGTATCGCGACGACATCACTAACGGCGCGCCGTATCCCATCGATGGAGAGGGCGATTTCTGGACGGATGGGGACTACGACGATAGCGGCTGGCCGTCCGGTCCGGCGATTCTCGGTTACGGCGGGATCGACGCCGGAACGACGGCGACCACCATCGGCTTTGGCGGGAATTCGAGCAACAAGCACCACACGGCGCTGTTTCGCCGAACGTTTACGGTCGATCGAGCCGCCAACGTCGAGTCTCTCGTGTTCGACCTACTTGCCGACGACAGCGCCGGGATTTACATCAACGGCGTCGAAGTCCTGCGGCACAACTTGCCGGGCACTGTCGGCGACGGCGGTTTGCAAACGAATACGCTTGCGTCCGCAACGGGCGACGAATCAGGCTACTCGGTTCCAGGGGTTGACTTGGCGGGATTCGCCGGGCTCTTGGTAGACGGAATCAACACGATCGCCGTTGAAGTTCATCAGGTGTTGCCGAGCAGTTCCGACCTCGGCTTTGATCTAGCGATCACCGCCTCTTACTTGCCGGACCCGGCGGCTGCCGGTGTGTTGGGCAACGACGGCGACGCGGAGGGGGACGCGATGACGGCGGCGCTGGTGGCTGGGCCATATCGTGGGACGCTGGATTTCCGGAGCGATGGCACGTTTACTTATACGCCCGACGTCGGCTTCGAGGGCGTCGATCAGTTTACGTACCGCGCATCGGACGGCGTGGCCGATTCGCCGTTGGCGTTGGTGACGATCAACGTGGGCGATGCGAACGTGGCGCCGCTGGCCGCGGACGATCGTTTTTTGGCTCGTGGCGGGTCGCTTTCGGTGCCGGCCGCGGCGGGGTTGTTGGTTAACGATTTCGACGGCAACGGCGATGCGCTGACGACGACCGTGTTTGCCGCGCCGCAGCGGGGGACGCTTTCGCTTTCGGCGGATGGGAGTTTCGTTTACACGCCGCAGATCAACTTTATCGGCGTCGATTCGTTTACGTATCGCGCGGCCGACGACGCGGGGACGTTTGGCTTTGCGACGGCGACGATTCATGTGCTTGCTGCCCGCGATCCGATCGACGCGATTCCGCTGGCCGGCGACGATGTTTACGCCGTCGATTCGACGGTGGGCGTTAGCGTTGCGGCGCCGGGGGTGCTTTCGAACGACCACGACGCCGAACTGCGGCCGTTGTACGCCGTGGTATCGCAGTCGCCGTGGCACGGCGCGTTGAGTTTTGCGTCGGATGGTAGTTTCGTTTACACGCCGCGTGCGGGGTTCGTGGGCGAGGATCGCTTTTCGTACGTCGCTTTCGACGGCAACACGTTCTCCGCGGCGGCCACGGTGACGCTTACTGTCGCCGCGCCGATGCCGGCGATCGCGCCGCCGGGGACGCCGCTTGGTGTGCCGACGTCGACCGGTACGCTGCCGATTGCGGGGGACGTAAACGGGGACGGCCGCGTGGACCGCGCGGATTTGGCGGCGGTCGTTGCCGCATACGGCAGGTCGAGTGGGTCGGCGTCGCTTCTTGGCGCGGTCGACGTCAATGGCGACGGGCGCGTGTCGGCGGCCGATGCTGTGGCGGTGCGGAACGCGATGGGGGCGTTTGGAGAGTCGTATTCTTCCGCGGCGATGGTGCGACGCGGCGATGCCGAGCCGGCGCTGTTGGGAGGCGATGGGTTGCGCCATGTGTCGGCCCGACCGCGGCGCGACGGTGGGCGACTGCGGTTGCATACGACGGCGGTCGACGAGGTTTTGGGTGAGGAGGTTTTGGCTTCGGTCGGAGGGCCGTCGTCGGTGCTGCGCGCGGGACGGGTCGTTCGCCAGGGGCGTATTGGGCGCTGAATTGGCTGAGTTGGACGGAGGGGGAGTCGAGTTTCTTGCCGGCTTATCTCGGCAAGGCCAAGAACGGGGTGCGGCCGGCGAATAACTGGCAGGTTTTCGCTTGGCGGGTTATTTTGGCGTTGTGGAGTTGGCCGATCGCCGAGGGCGAGCGATCGTGGCTCTTCGCGCATTGGCACTCTGAATGTGGGGTTGCGGTCATGCAGTCGATGTTATTGAGAGCGAACGTTGCGTGTGCGTTGTGGGTGATGTCGGCGGGGACGGTGTTTGCCCAAGCCGAACGATCGCCGGCGTTCGAGGAATCGCCGCGGACGTGGGTGGATGCGATCGACGCGCTGGGCACCTCGAAGCTGACGATTCTCCTGATCTTCGGCACGGGGTTTGTCGCGGCGGCCGGGTATGCCGTGGCCGGTGTCGTACGGGCGTTCAACGGTTCGCCGGACGAGTCGGAGGAGTTGGGCAAGCGGATCGATGAGTTGGAGGATCGGGTGGAGAAGATCGAGGCGAAGGCGACGGGTTAGGGCGGTCGGGAATAGGACCGTTGGCCGCAACCAAAAACGAGCCGGAACTTTTTTAACGCGGAGGTCGCGGAGGTCTCGCAGAGGCCGCGGAGTAGCCTTTGGCTGCTGCGAGAATCTTCTCAAAATCCGAAGATTCAATGCGTTAACATTATGGAGGGATGATGTGAGGATGCCGGATATTTGGAGCTTTGCACGTCCGCTGCGTTGAAGATGGTTGACTTGTTCTCAGTTGCGACCGACGGCGACTATACGCTGTCGGTAGTCAGTTCATCTGCGTCCTATTAACTTGCGAAGCCGGCATGGGCCAGATTTCTTTGCCGCGACCGGTGTTGCTCGTGCTGGCGGCGTTCAGCCGGCATGAGGCCGCGCTCGATTGGGCCCGCGCTCGCGCCGAGGAGCAATGGGGGCCGGTGGCGCTGGCGAGCGAGCGGTTCGCGTTCGTCGATACGGATTATTACGAGCCGACGATGGGGGCGGGCATCTCGAAGCAGTTCTTTGCCTTCGAGCGGTCGATCGATCCAGGCGAGTTGCCAGCGATCAAGCTGCGGACGAACGCCTGGGAGGATGAGTTCGCAGCGGAGGGCGGTTGCGACGAGCCGCGGCCGCTGAATCTCGATCCCGGTTATCTGACGCTGGCCAAGCTGGTGCTGGCGTCGACGAAGGACCACGTCCATCGAGTTTATTTGGCCGACGGCATCTTCGCCGAAGTGACGCTGTTCTATAAGCATCGCGCGTGGCAGGCGCGGGAGTGGACGTTTCCGGACTATCGGCGGGCGGAGTATCATGCGTTCTTCGAGCGGTGCCGGGAGTGGCACAAGGAGCGGGGATCGGGATAGGATTCGGGGGTTGGAATTCTGACTTCGGGGCGATGGGGAACCTTGGGATGGCGACGAATGGGGCCAACATGGCGCACGCCGAGCCGACATGGCGACAGCGGCCGCGAATCGGGTTGCCGACGGCGGCGCTGATTCTGCTTTTGCTGACGCACGTTTGGCCGTGGTGGTTGCCGGCGATTCGCCGCGATGAAGACATTTGGATAGCAATCGCCGTTGGCCAATTGTCATTCTGGCCGCTGTTTGCCGGGTTGGTAGGCGTTCGCATTCGTCGGCCGGTAACTT
>JAJDEG010000386.1 GCA_029259895.1 Planctomycetota bacterium | reverse complement strand
GCTCCGCGCACGATCAGTTTCAAGGGAACGATTCAAACGCTGCTGGCGTTTCAGCCGCAGTTGGCCCAATGCCGAAGCGACGACTATCATCGACTGCACGCCGTCCTGCTCGCCGCCATCGCCACGCACCGCCACGCACCGTGTCGGCGATCGCCCAAATCGCATCGAACCACGAGCACGAAAACGCCGGCCCAAAGACTACCCGCTCCTCATGCAGCCACGCCACGTCGCCCGAAAACGTTTGCTGACAAACGTTTGCTGACAAGCCATAACGACTAAACGAGTGCCATTCGAGTCAGGGGTTGGGTTTCTTCGGCACTTGCGGCTCTACCAATGGCATCCCAGCAAATTCCCTCGTCGGCGGAGGGGCTGCGGTTACATCGGCTGCTGGCTAGCATGGAGCTATCGTCCGGTACTCGATTTCGCCTCGCCACGTAGCGTGTATCGACCACTTTGGCCCACTTGCTGCCGTAACCGTTCCGGGGGATGCGACATTTTGGCAAGGGTACGGTCTGCCCGCGTTTGAGTTCACAAGCGACGGCGGCCGGCCTCCGAGCGAGAATCGGCAACGCACGAGTCGCTGCGCAGACCGGCGCGTCAACGTAGTTCGTCGGCCCAACATCCGCGTGAATAGCGAATAGCATGGATCAACCTGCACGGAAAACGCTCGTATTCGCGCTTCTCGCGGCGCTACTTTCCGTCCCGGCCCGCGGCGAAGGCGACTGGGAAACGACGCCCGCAAGCGAGGCCGCTCTCGAGCGCGGACTCGCGTGGCTGGCCCATCCCAAGAATCAAGGCCGCGAAGGCAACTGGACGTCCAACGACTTGGGCCTCGTCGGCATGGGAACGCTCGCCTTCTTGGCCGACGGCCATCTGCCGGGCCGTGGCGAATACGGCCGCGCCTGCCAACTTTCGCTCGACTACATGCTTCGCAAGGCCCGGCGCGAAACCGGCTTGTTGAACATCGCCGACCCCAAACGCGATATGTACAACCACGGTCTCGCCACGTTCGTCGTCGGCCAGGCACACGGCATGACGAAGAACGACGAGATCGGCGGTGTCTTGGATCGGGCGCTCAAATTGATCGCCGCCACCCAATGCCGCGACGGCGGCTGGGACTATCAAGCCCGCTCGCAACACATGGGTCACGACTTGAGCTTGGTGGTGATGCAGGCCAAGGCCCTGCGGAGCGCCGTCGACAGCGGTCTTGAAGTGCCGCAAGAAGTCATCGACCTGGCGATCCGCAGCGTCCGCGAGCATTACACGCCGCACGGAGCCAGCCGTAACGCGCCGGAGGACGAACAGCGCGAGCATCGCGGTCAGTTCACCTACCAAAAAGGTGGCGGCGGCGGAACGGTAGCGATGGCCGCCGCCGGCGTCGTTTGCTTGCAGGAGTTCGGCCAATACGACGACTGGCGGATCGCCAAGAACATGGACGTCATCACCGCGGCGGTGAAGCAGTTGAAGGCGGGACGCCACAACGGCCAGGTTCCCTTCGACGCCTATACGCTGTATTACGTCGGCCAGGCGCTATACCAGGTCGGCGGCGAACCGTGGCGCGAGTGTTACCCGATCTTGCGAGATTATCTGGTCGCCACGCAGATCGAGGATCAAGGCAAACCCGAGCAGGACGGCCGCTGGCACGACGGTGCCCGCGTCGGCGGCAAGCCGGGCGAGCTGTTCGGCACGTCCGTGGCTTGTTTCATCCTCGCGATTCCGAACCGCTACCTGCCGATCTTGCAGGAAGGCAAGATCGAACGTTTCAAGGCATCCGAACGCTAGTTCCCGCTACACTCTGTCACGCCTCCCGCCTCGAATTCCCGCTCGCGTCATTCCCGCCATGCTCCAGTTCCTTCCCGGCTATGCTTGGTTTGCCATCGCCGGCGCGGCGGCCGCCACCGGACCGGTCATCATTCATCTACTCAATCGCCGGCGGTTCCGCGTCGTTCGCTGGGGCGCGATGGATTTTCTCCGCGAGGCCATCCGCCGCAATCGCCGCATCCTCGAATTGCGAGACCTGCTGCTGCTCGTGCTGCGAACGCTGGCCGTCTTGCTGTTCGGCTTGGCGCTCGCGCGACCGTTCGTCCCAGCCGACGCCAGCATCGGCTGGCGCGTCGCGCTGCCGGCCGGTGCGTTGGCGTTGGCCTGCGGATTGGCCGCCGCGACGCTCTCGTCCGCGCCGACCGCCCGCAGGTCGTTGATCGCCGCTGCGGTCGCGCTGGCCGCCGTGGCCGTTTACTTCGGCGGCGAGCGGTACTGGTCGTCCGGCGCCGACGCCGCCGTCGCCAGCACCGATCCCTCGCAACCGGTCCACGCCGTGCTGCTGGTCGACAATAGCTTGAGCATGTCGTACGCGTTCGAGCGATCGCTGCTCGACGACGCCAAGGCCCGCGCGCTGCGCTTGATCGATCGGCTTCCCGAAGGCAGCCACGTCGCCGTGCTCCCTGTTTGCGGGCCGCACGACCAGTTCAGTCTCGATCCGCATCCGGCCAAGGACGACGCCCGCGCCGCGGTCGAGCGAATCGTCGCCGTCGATCGCCGGTCAACGTCTGCTGCCGCCATCGCCTTGGCCCACGAAGCCTGCCAACAAGCCCCAGAGTTCCCCGCGGCGGCGAAACGGGTCGTGCTGTTTAGCGATCGGCAAGAAGTGAATTGGCCCTCCGGCGAACTCGCCGACCGCCTGGCCGACTTGCCCGAACTGCAAGTCGTCGACGTCTCGGCCACCGACCCGTCGAACGCTTGGGTCGAATCGATCGAGTTGGAAGACGGCGTCGCCGACACGCAAACGCCGACCAAGATCATCTCCCGCGTGCGATATTCCGGCCGCGAGCCGCGCGACAACGTGCAAGTCTCGCTGTGGGTCGACGACGCCGAGGTCGCCTCGCAAACGATCGATCGACTCGAAGACGAAGCAACGCGTGAGATCGTCTTTCACCACCAATTCGATCTGTCGCTCTCGGCCGGCGAAACGCGGCACGTACCGGTGCGCGTCGTGCTGTCGCCGGATCGTCTGGCGATGGACGACGCCCGCTGCCTGGCCGCCACGGTCGTGGCCGCGCTCCCCGTCGTGTTCGTCGACGAGTTGGGGGCGGAAGGCGAACAGCCTTCGCGGCAAGTGTTTGGCGAGACGCGTCCGCTACGCCGTATCATCGCGCCGAGCCCCGCGACCGCCGAGTCGCCCCCGCCACTGGTCGACGTGCGGCATACGACCATCGATCGACTCGATCGCAAGTTGCTCACCGACGCCAAGTTGGTCGTCGTGGCGGGCGTCGAACAGCCCGGCGACGCCGCCGTTGAATTGCTTCGCGACTATGTCTCGCAAGGCGGCCAACTCATCGTCGCCGCCGGCGCAAACTTCGACGCCGCCAAATGGAACGAGCAAGCGTGGCAACAAGGCGCGGGCATCCTTCCCCTGCCGCTCGACGGCACCGTCGGCCAGTCGCTCGAAGACGACCCGCAAGAGCTGGCAACCTTTCACGTCGCCTTCGACAGCCTCGCGGGGCAGGATGAATTTCACATCGCCGGCGAATCGGCCGAATCGCAATCGGCCTTCTATCGCGATCCTTTGTTCTTTAAGGCCGTTCGCGTCGATGCCGGCCCGCAGCGGATTGACGAGCTCATCGCGGCCGAAGGCAAACGCCTCGCCGAACAACGGGCCTTTCTCGCGGAATCGGACAAGCGACTAGCCGAGTGGCGGCGTATGGAGGCCGACGGCGGTCTGACCGCAGCTGACGTCGCGGCGCGCGATGGGGAACTGCTACGCCGGCAGGCGTTACAGTCGCGATGGGTGGCGTGGCCGTCGCCGCGGCCGACGGCGATTGAATCGCCGACGAGCGACGTGACGGCCGAAGCCCGCGCCGCCGCGCCGCGCGTGCTGGCCCGCTTCACGAACGGCCTGCCCTTTCTCGTCGAGCGCCGGATTGGCCAAGGCGACGTGCTGTTCGTGGCCACCAGCATTCGCAGCGGTTGGAACACCTGGCCCGGGTCGTACACGATGTTCCTCGCCGACCGGATCATGCGGCGTCGGCTGCAACGGACGCTACCGCTTCGCGACGTTTCGACCGGCCGCGACGTGGCGATTCCCGTCGACGCCAACGACGTCGAGCAATCGTTCGCGGTGACGCGTCCGGATGGTACGGTCGTTGTGCAGGACGTCGAAGCGCTCGACGCCGAGCACTATGGCGTCACGATCGCCGGCCTGTACGAACGCGGGTTCTACCGTCTCGATCGCCATTCGGAGGAGCGTGCGAACGACGATCCATCGAATGCTCAAGATAGTGCCGGCGATTCGACGCAGTCGTTAGATGACGTTGCCCTACGCGCAACGCCGCCGACGCTGCTCGCCGTTAACGGGTCAGCGGAAGAATCGCAACTCGCGCCGATCGACCGACAAAAACTCATTGACAGTGCATCGTCGACCAGCAAGTTTCGCTGGATCGCGCCGGGCGAGGCGGTCAGCATCGAAGGCGCAGCCGTCCGTGGCCAGAACTTATGGTGGTGGCTCGTGGCGACCGTCGCCGCGTGTCTGATCGTGGAAATGACGGCGCTGGCGTGGCCGGGGCTAAGTGCCTCCCGATCGTAAATAAATGCTCGCGCCGTTAATTGTCGCAATTGAAACATGAACGAGTGGTTCGCCAAACTGTTTCGCCTCCGCGAGAACGTCGAATCGATCGATTCGCACGCCCTCTCGTTTGCCGAGCCGTGGGCGCGCCTTAACGCGGGCTTCGTCGCCGCGCTGGCGGTGATCGCCGTAGCGCTATCGCTGGCGTTCTACCTCCGCGGCCAACGGCGGGGCCGCCCCGGCGGACGGTTGCTGCTGGCCTGTTGCCGCGGCGGCTTGCTGGCGCTGCTGATTGTAATCCTGGGCGATCCCGTCTTTCGCATCGCCTATACGCACCGGCCCAAGCCGCTTTTGTATCTCGTCTTCGACGGCACCGACAGCATGGGCATCGTCGACCGCTGGTCCGACGAAGAGCGCCGACAACTCGACGAAGCCGTCGGTAACGCGAACAATCGATCGCTCTCTGCAACGGCGGCCGATCGGCCCGGGCCGACAAGGTTGGAGTACGTTCAGTCGCTCCTGCGCAACGAGAACGACCCCATGCTGGCGAAGCTGCAAGAAAAGTTTCGCGTCAAATGCTTTCAGTTCAGCCGCCGCGACGAAGTCGACGCGATCCAAGTCGAAGGTGACGGCATCGACGTGGAAGCGGTCGACGCGAATCGTCTCGCCGACGCGCTGACGTCCGACGGACAGGTGACGAACATTTCGTCGGCGCTCGCCTCGCTGGCCGGAAAGCACGCCTCGAGCCGACTGTCGGGCGTGGTAATCTTCAGCGATTTCGACCGCAACTCTGGCGGACCGGAAGCCGGCAGCGCAACCACGCCCGCCGAACGATTGGGCGTGCCCATTTACACCGTCGGCATCGGCCCCGAACGTGCCCGCGACGCAAAGGTAGACGTTTCGCTGGCGACCGTCATGCGACAGGGCGACAAGCGGACGATTACCGTTTCGGTCGAGCAGCAAGGCCTCGCCGGTCGTACGGCGACCGTCCGTCTAACCGCACGGCGGCTGGCGACCGGCGACGAAGGCCGTGGCGACTCCAAACCGATCGAGGTCGGATCGCGCGAAGTCGCGCTCGGCGAGGGCGGCCCGCTCGTCGAGACGTTCGATTTCGTGCCCGAGGAACCCGGCATGTACGACATCACGGGCGAGATCGTTCCGTTGGAGGAAGAAACCGCCACGGACAACAACCGCGCGACACGCAAGTTGAAAGTGCTCGACGAGTACGTGCGGTTGCTGTTCGTCGAGTACGAGCCGACGTGGGAGTGGCGATTCATCAAGGAAGTCTTTCACCGCGATCCGCTCGTCGGCGTGAAGGGCTTCCGCACCTATCTGCACTCCGCGCATCCCAGCGTCAAACAGAGCCAAGAATTGTTCGCATCGTCGCTCACGCCGCCCACGCGCAGCGAATTCTTCGCCAACGACGTGATCTTCCTCGGCGACATTCCCGCCGACGTGTTGACCAAGGGATTCTGCGAGCGGCTGGAAGAATTCGTCGGTGAGTTTGGCGGTGGGCTGGTCGTGATGGCCGGGCCGCGATTCGGCGTTGGGCAGTTCGCTCGCACGACGCCCAATCCAGATTTCGACGAAGCCCTCGGAAAAATCCGCGCCATGCTCCCGGTCGAGGTCGATCCCAACGCCCGCATCAAAGAAGGGCGGTTTCGCCTCGACGTCACGCCGCTAGGTCTGCGGACGGAATTCATGCGGCTCACCGGCAATGGATCGAGTTCCGCGAGCGACACCGGCGGCTGGGACAACCTCGGCTACTTGCCTTGGTATCAACCCGTCCGCGCCGTGCGCGGAAGTGACGTATCGGTCCTAGCGACGCATCCAACCGACACCTGCCCAGAAGGAGACAAGCAGCTTCAGCCACTCATCGCCACGCGCAAATACGGCAGCCGCGGAGGGCAGGTCGTGTACCTCGGCTTCAACGAAACCTGGAGGATGCGACGCAAGCACGGCGAGAAATACTACCAACAATTCTGGGGGCAATTGATTCACCAACTCGGTTTCAGCCACGAGTTGGGCAGCGACAAGCGATTCGTCGTCCGCACCGACAACGATCAGCTTCGATACCAAGCCGGCGACAAGGTCACCCTCACCGTCGAGGCCTACGACGACGACTTCAAGCCGCTCGATGCCGATCGCGTCGCCAAGCTCGACTATCGCATCACTCGGCCGAACCGCTCGGCGGCCGCCGGCGAAACGACCGAAGAACTCTCGCTGCCGTCGCTGCACGCCGGCCGTTACGAGACGCGATTCCCGGTGTTTGCCGAGGGAACGTATCGCGTGCAGGTCAAAGACCCGATCACCGGGCAATGGAAGCCGCCCCTCTCGTTCAGCGTGTCGAGCCGCTCGCCAGAGCGACGCAGCGCCGTGCGAAACGTCGCCGTGCAGGAATTGCTGGCGACGCAGACCGCGGGGCGAAGTTATGATTTAACCACCGTCGCGAATCTGGTCGACGACGTCGAGGGCTTGTCGAAGGCCGAGCGCGTCGTGGAAGTGCATAAGCTGTGGAGCACTTGGCCGTGCTTTGCGTTGATCGTGGCCCTGATGCTCGGCGAATGGCTGGGGCGAAAGATGGTGAATCTCCCATGACGCGGCTGGCCCACCTACGGCACGATATCGAAGCCCTGCGGCGAAAGCGGCAATGGGTTCGCTCCACGACGGCCTATTCCGCCGTCGCGACCGCCGTGCTTTGGACACTCGCCGTGGCGTTTTTTATCGACTTTCTCGTCGAAGGCAGCGCCACATTTCGCACCGTGCTGCTCGTGGCGATCGTGGCTGCCGTGGCCTGGGCGTGGCAACGTTGGGCACGGCCCTGGCTGATCGAGCGCGAATCCGATCTCGACGTGGCGCTGCTTGTCGAAGACCAATTCCGCATCGCCCAACAACCGCTGGGGCGAGATCTCGTCGCCGGACTGCAATTCGAATCGCCGCAGGCTGCCCAATGGGGATCGACGGCGCTCGAGCAAGTCGTCGTCGAAGGTGTGGCGGAGCAAAGCGCTCAGATCGACGTCACGTCCGGCCTACGGACGGAAGTCTTGGCCCGCCGCTCCGGCGTGCTGCTCGTTTCGGCGCTTCTCGCCGCCGCGGCGATTGCATTGTATCCAGCCCACGCCTTGGCGTTCGCCAATCGCATGCTTCTCGGACGAATGCACTACCCCACGGCGACGCAGATCGAAAAGATCGTCATCAACGGCAAGGAGATTCCGCCGGCGATCGGACGCGAGCCGGTGAGCGTCGCGTTTCCGCAAGGCCAGCCTCTGGAGATCGAAGTCTACGCTCGCGGCGACTTGCCCACCGCCGGCCGCATGGAGATGCGCATTACGGACGAACGCAATTTGACGGTCAACCTTCCGCCCGTCGTTAGTGCCGAAGAACTCGCGACGCGCGATTGGACGGCATACACCGGACGAGTCGAACGATTCAACGACGCAGCGACATATCAACTTTATCTCGGCGACGCCTGGACCGACCCGGCAAGAATCGAACTGGTGCCGATGCCTGTGATCGACAGCCAACTCGTGGTCACGCCGCCGGAATATGCGCGGGCGGCACAGCGCGGCCAACGAAATATCCCGTCGGCCGGTTCGCGAAACCTAGAAGTGCTCGAAGGTTCGCGCGTCGTCGTCGAAGTCACCTGTCACAACAAACCGCTCGCATCGGCCGCGGTTGCGATCGATGAGAAAAGCTACCCATTGGCCAGCCTCGACGAAGAAGGCCGCCGCTGGCGGCTCGATCCGACGGGCACGCCGCTCGAATCCGTCACTGCGGAACTGATGTACAACGTCACTGCGGTCGACGCCGACGGCCTTTCACCCGAGCGCCCGACGGAAGGCATACTGCGGATCAAGCTCGATCGACCACCGCGAATTTCCGCGCAAGCGAAAACGCGGCACGTGCTGCCGACCGGCCGCCCAATGATCGAATACCGCGCGGCCGACGACTATGCCGTCGCCAGCGTCGTGGCCAAGGCGACCGTCGTGCGCGATGGGCCGGAGGGAACGGAGCGCATCGCTCTCGACCCGTTGCTCGTCGCCGCCGGCGCGCCGACGCTCGCCGATGCCGACGGCCAGCGGCGCGAATACGTCGCCCCGCTCGCGTCGCTCGGATTGAAGAAAGGCGACCGGCTCGAACTGGTCTTCGAGGCCACCGACTATCGCGGCACGGCTTCGCAAAAACCGTTGGCCGGCAAAACGGCGGCCGCCGATCCATTGATCTTCAACGTGACGGACGTCGCCGGCATCGAAACGGCAGTGACCGAGATCGATCCGGTGCTCGAACAGCAGATTCAATCGCTGATCCAGGAACATCTCGGCATAGGAGCGTCGAAATGAACGGCAAGCTTGTGTGCGCGGCGTGGCTAATTGGGCTTTGCCTTGCGAGTTCGGCGGCGGCCGCGGAGGCCGAGACCTTGCGCGGCCACGAGCTGGCGCAAAAGCGCGCCACCGAAGTCGCCCGCAGCCTCGTGGCAAATATGCTTGACCTTCAATTGCGGCAGCTGCGCGAGAACGGGCTGGACAACTCGCAACTCGGCCGCGACGTGCGGCTGATGCGCGACGAGATCGATATGCTCGTCAAGCAGGAAATGCAGGACGTCATCGCGCTGCTGATTGAGGCCCAAGCCGCGTCGCCGGACGAACAGGCGGCCATCGTCGTCGAAATCCGCGGCAAGACGCGCGACATCGTCGTTACGCTGGCGGCCGAGCGGCAAAAGTTATTGCGGCGGCTGCGCATGTCGCGGCTCGAAGCGCAAGTGAAGCAGTTGATCGCGCGGCAATCGGACATTCGCGACGCGGCGGCGTCGCTGCTCAAGCAGACCGAAGGCGAACGCGAACGACTCGTACTTGCAGCGCGGCAGGACCAGCGCGACGTGCGTGCGCTCTATGCGGCGCTCGAGTTCGCGCTGCAAGACGTGGCCGGCTGGGGCGGCGAAGTCGGCGCGGAAGCGATTGGCGGCCTGGAAGACCTCGAGCGCGCTCGCACGCGCGGCGAGATCGAAAACGCCATTCTCGCCCTCGACGCCGAAGGCAAGCACCGCCAGGTCGTCGAGGCCGTGCGGTATGCTGCGGCGGGACACAGCCAGCAGAAGGTGATCGACGCGCTAGAGCGGTTGTTGCCGCGGCTGGCTCGATCTCGCGATCAGATCGAAGGAGACCGGCAGGCGGCGCTCGATCTCGTCCGCGAGTTGACTCAGCAACAAAACGACATCCGCGATCAAACGAAAACGTCGCCGCTCGACGCCAAGGCGACGTCGGAACTGACCGAGCGGCAGGCAAAAATTCGCGAAGCGCTTTCCGAATTGGCCGACCTCGTGAAGGAAACGCCCGACACGACGCCGTTCGTCGACGGGGCCGAAGCTGCTTCCGCGAAGGCCGAGGAAAACGTGTTCGAGAGCCGTCGCGACGCGGCGGTCGGCCAGCAGGACAAAGTGCTGGCCAATTTGGCGGCCATCGAAGAGCGACTGAAAGACCTGTCGGACTTTTCCAACTCCGACAAGACGGCCGACGAACTGCGCGCGCAGGTCGGCGATCTGGAAAAGGCTCGCGACGACCTGGCGAAGATCGAGCCGCGGCAAGCATCGGCCGAGAACGCCGCGGCAACCGAACCGGCGAAAGCTGCGCAGGAAGAGAACCACGTCTCCGATGCGCTTGACAAAGTCGACAACGACCGCGATCTACCCGCGGCCGCGAAGGCTCGTATCGATCAGGCTGCGGACGCCGCCGAACAGGCCGCCGACGCACTGAAGCAGGCCGGCGACAAGCCGGACGATGCCGCGAAGTCCGACGCCGCCAAGGCCGCTGCCGAAAAGGCGTCGCGGGCCTTGGAGCTTGCCAAGGCCGAAGTCGAGGCCGCCCTCGACACTACCAAGCGGCGAGCGCTCGGCGTCGAGATCGGCGAGCTTGCCCGTGCCGCCGAGGCGCTCGAACGCGCGGCCGCCGCCGAGCGCGACGTGGCCGAGCAAGCCGCCGGCGCGGAAGGCCTCGACGCCGAATCGGCCAAGCAACTCGCCGAAGAACAGCGACAAATCGAAAAAATCGCCGACCGCGTCGCCGAGGGCGTAAAGAACACCGCGCCGGAAGTCTCGAAGAAACTTGCCGACGCGAAGAAACCAATTCAAGCGGCCGGCAAACAGTTGGAAGCGGCCGAAAAACAACCCGGCGAGACTTCCAAGGACAGCGCGAAGGAATCGTCGCAACAGGCGGCCAAGGCGGCTGAGCAACTCGCCCTAGCGGCCGCCGGATTACGAAAGGAGATTGGCGACGCCGCGCGAGAGTTGGGCGTCGAAGCGGAAGGCCAACTGGCCGATCTCGACGCGGCTCGCCAGCCCGTCGAAGAGGCCATCGATCCCGATGCCAGCGCCGCGTCGGACCGGCTGGCCAAGCTGGACGAAGCAGCGAACAAGGTCCGCGCGGCGCAAGCCGAACAGCAGCGCGCCGCCGGACGCGAACACGCCGCCGAGGCGTTCGAGCGCGCTGGCAAGGTCGCTGAAGCCGCCGTCCAACAACGCGCGGCCGACGCCGCTGCCGAGGATGCCGCGCCGCCGAGCGATACGCCGCAAGCCGTGCAAGAGGCCGCGGCGGAACAACAAATGGTCGCCGACGCGATCGGCGAGGCGATGAAGGGAGCGAAGGGCGTCGTCGCCGATTCGTTGGCCAAGGCGGAGCAGGCAGCCAGCGAGGCCGCCAGACAGGTCGCCGAAGGCAACCCAAAGACAGCCGACGGCGAACGAGCCAAGGCGCAGGAAGCTCTAGCCGATGCCCAGAAGCAAGCCGATGCGCAAGCGTCTGAGGCAGCCACGACAAAACCCGGCGGCAAGCCTAATGCCGCCGCGCAAGAAAATGTCGGCAAGCTTGCCGGCGAAGCAAAGGACCACGCCGCGGACGTCGCTCCCAAGGCAACCGAATCGTTGGCGTTGGCCCAAAAGTCTTCCGATGCCGCCGGCGAAGCGCTCGGCAAGGGACAATCCGATAACGCCAACGACGCGCAGCAGGCCGCGGCTGGCCAACTCGCCAGCGCCGCCAGCGAAATCGAGAACGCCAAGCAGGGTCTCGGTCAAAAGGAGGCGGGACAATTGGCCGCACAAGCCGAGGCGGCCGGTCAGCTTGCCGAGAAGGCGGCGTCGGTCGACCCCGGCGCGACCGCCGCGCTGCGCGACGCTCAACAAACGGCGAAGCAAGGCTCGCAAGCCGCCGCCACGCCGAAGCAGGCCGTCGAGTCGGCAGCCCGAGTCCAATCCGACTTACAACGCGCGGCCGCCGACATCGCCGCGCGGCAACAACAGGTTCGCCGCGACCAGCAAATCGCCCAGGCCATCGCCGACGCGGCGTTGCGACAGCAAGCCGCCCGCGATGCCATCGCCGAACTTGGCGAAGCGCTCGTCAAGGCCAGCAAAGCCGCCGCCGCGACATCGCCCGCCACACCGTCGGCGCCGAGCGAGCCGAGTGAAGGAACCGCAAGCGAAGAAAACCCGACAGCGTCTGGCGCAGATTCCCCAACGTCCGCGCCGATGTCGCCGGCAGCACCAACCGCCGCTCAGGTCAACGCGGCGCAGGGGCTGGCGCAAGCCCGCCAGCAATTTGCTGAGGCCCAACGCACGTTAGGACAAGGGGCGGTCGACGTCTCCGGACAGGAGCAGGTCGTCAATCCGCCGATCCGCGAAGCGCTCGACACGGCGTCGCAACTTGCCCAACCGACGCCCGGCGGCGAGTTGGCATCGAGCGGGCAAGCCAACGCCGGCGAGAACGCGGCGGGCCAGAGTGCAATGGGAGAAGGCGAGATGGGAGAAGGTAACCCCGCGGGCGCGGAAGCCGGAATGGGAGAAGGCCAGGGCATGGGCGAAGGTCAAGGTATGGGCCAAGGTCAAGGTCAGGGGCAGGGACAAGGACAAGGACAAGGACAAGGACAAGGACAAGGACAAGGACAAGGACAAGGCGCCGCCGGACAACTCGGCACGGGCTTCGTCCCCAACGCTCCCGAAGTCACTGCGGAAATGATCGCCGGCGCGGCTGCGAACGCTCAAGCCGCAGCGGCGCTCGGCCAGGGGCAAGGCCAAGGAGCCGGACAAGGTATGGGCCAGGGACAAGGACAGGGCCAAGGCGAGGGGCAGGCCAACACCGCCGGCGCAGCATCCGCTCTGGGCAAGGGCGACGGATCGTCCGTCGGCGGCCCTCCCACGCAAAACCAAGCGGCCGGCGACAATCCGCTCGAGCAACTCGCCGGGCCGCAAGGCGCAGACAGCCGAACGGCCGACGCCAACGCCGATGCGGCCGCATACGCCGACGGCGAATTTCAGGCCCCGCCCTGGTTCGCCAAGCTGCCCAAGCGGCAACAAGACGCGATTCGCGCCGACGCCCTCCGCCGCGCCCCGCGCGGATACGAGGAGCGATTGAAACGATATTTCCAGAGCGTGGATTAGGAGCAGAGTGCAGGGGGCGGGGATCCGGGAATGCAGCGACGATGTTTATCCAATCGAGTTACCAGCTTTGTGGAGATTGTGCGTGATGTCTCTTGAGAATAATTCCGATGATGTCGCCGCCGTGGCGCGGTGCGAAGATGCATACAATCGCATCTGCGACGAGCTGTCCAAAGTGATCGTCGGCCAGAACGAGGTGATCGAACAAATCCTCGTCGCAATGTTCAGTCGCGGCCACGCGCTACTCGAAGGCGTGCCGGGCTTGGCCAAGACGCTGATGATCAGTTCGCTCGCCGAGTCGCTGCACCTCTCGTTCAAGCGCATCCAGTTCACGCCCGACCTGATGCCCAGCGACATCACTGGCACGGAGATCATCCAGGAAAACTTGCAAACCGGCCAGCGCGAATACAAGTTCCTCTCTGGGCCGCTGTTCGCAAACATGGTTCTCGCCGACGAAGTCAATCGCACGCCACCGAAAACGCAGGCGGCCATGCTCGAAGCCATGCAGGAGCGGCAAGTGTCGGCCGGCGGAACGATGCACAAGTTGCCCGCGCCGTTCTTCGTGCTGGCGACGCAAAACCCGCTCGAACAAGAAGGCACCTACCCGCTGCCGGAGGCGCAGCTCGACCGCTTCTTGCTGTACGTTAAGGTCGACTATCCAACCGGCGCGGAGGAATGGGAGATCGCCCGTCGTGTGACGACCGGCCAACAAGGCAAGATCGACCCGGTACTCAGCGCCGACGACATTCTCGCGGTTCAGCAACTCGTCAATCGCGTGCCCGTCAGCGATCAGGTGCTCGGCTACGCCTGGGCGCTCGTTCGCGCTTCGCGGCCGGGCGCGGCCGAAGCTCCGGAGTTCGTCAACAAGTGGATCAGTTGGGGTGCCGGTCCTCGCGGCGTGCTCGCGTTGATCACCGCCGCCAAGGCCCGCGCAATCCTCTACGGCCGGCATCACGCGACGGTCGAAGACGTCCAAGCCGTCGCCAAGCCGGCGCTGCGTCATCGCATCGCCGGCAACTACGCCGCCCAAGCCGCCGGCGTCGGAAGCGAGCAGCTCATCGAACAACTCATGCAAGAAGTCCCGGCCAATAAGGCATACTCGAAACCAGCGGCGTGAGCGCACTCGGGGCGCGGGGATCGGCGTTAAAGGGCTAGGGGCTAGGAAATCAGATACCCCAGCCGCCATCGACTTCCTCGAATCCTGAATCCCGAAACACAAACCCTGTTCCCCGACTCCCGTGCCCAAAAGCGTCCTTTCCCGATACCTCGACCCCGACGTGCTCAACCGCGTCGCCGATCGCTCCTTGGAGCCGCGCGGGCTGGTCGTCGGCAACCTCGCCGGCCATCACCGCTCGCCGCTGTCCGGTTTCGCCGTCGAATTCGCCGGCCATCGCGAGTACGCGCCCGGCGACGACCCAAAGCACATCGACTGGCGCGTCTACTTCACGCGCGACAAGTACTTCATTAAGCAATACGAGATGGAGACCAACTTCGTCTGCCATCTCGTGCTAGACATCTCGGCGTCGATGCGCTACGGCGATGAAGACAAGCAAAAGCTCCTCTATGGCGCCCGCCTCGCCGCCACACTCGGCCATTCGATCGTTCGCCAAAGCGACAAGGTCTCGCTGGCCACGTTCGACGATCGCATTCGCGGATTCGTCGCCCCGAGCAACGCGATGGGCCAGATCGTCCGCATGACCGAGCATCTCGACGAGATCGAACCGCGCGAGAAAACGCGGATGAGCGATTGCCTCACCGAGCTTGCCGGCCGCATGAAGCGCCGCGAGATCGTCGTCATCATCAGCGATTTCTTCACCGACCTGGATGAGCTCGAACCGGCCCTTCAGCGGCTCCGCTACAACCGCCACGAAGTCGTCCTCCTGCAGGTCATGCACCACGACGAGCTCGCGTTCGAGTTCGACGGCATGGTTAAGTTCATCGGCCTGGAAATCCCCGACGAACTTCTCGCCCGCCCCGACGACCTCCGCACGGCCTACCTCGCCGCGGTCGATCGCTTCAACGATCGGCTGGAAGAAATCGCCCACCGCAACCGCATCGAATACGTCCTAGTCGACACCGATCGCAACATGGGCGAAGTGCTCGTCGACTATCTCAACGCCCGCATGCAAACGTGCAACGTGCGATAGCGCCAACGCCGCGTGCCTCTGAGAGATTCGGGGCGTGCGCGGCGCGTCAAATTCCAAACTCCCGCAGCACAATCTCCGCCACGTGCGTATCCGACAGCGTCGCGCCCCCAAATCGGCCCGGCTGCGACGAGAGCAGCACGCCGCGTTGTTCTTCCGTCACAGCCGGCGCGCCGTGCGAGCCTTTCACCAGCGTTGCGTCGAGCGGGATCGACTTCGTCGCCATGTCGACGTGCAATTCCACCGGGTCGTAGCCCGGCTTACGGTGAATGTCGACCGTGCGGGCGAACGATGGCGCGCGTGCGTCGTCGAGCCAGTAGTAGTACGCTTGCCAGCTATTGCGCGTTGAAATAAGTATCACTTCGCCGCTTCGCTCGTGGTCCATGTCGTACCGTGCTCGCTGGCTGCCGGCCAACACTTCGTCGAATCCCTCGCGGCCGCGGAACAACTCGGCCACGCGAGAGAGTACCGCCGGGTCTTCGTCGCGCACAAACACGTGCGAGAACTGATGATCGCAGAGTGCCCAGGCGGCGCTATTCTTCACGTCGAGAATCTCGCCGCCCCCTTCCTTTCCGCCGTCGCCTTCACGCACGACCAGCAATCCGGCCTCGCGCAACACGCGGTTGGGATACGTCACATGATCGACCGGCACGATCCCATATTCGCTCGCCACGAGCCACAGCGGCGGCTGCGGCAGCGCCGCATTCACACCTTCAACCAGCCGACCCAACACGTCGTCCAATTCCGCGAGCGCCCGCACGGCTGCCTCGCTGTCCGGCCCGGTCTTTTGCGCGGCATAGTCGAGGTGCGGCAAGTAGATGTAGAAGAAGTTCGGCTGGTGCTGCCGCGCCGCCAGCACGGCCGAATCGGCGATCCACGCCGTCGACTTGATGTTCGCCATCGGCCCCCAAAAGTGCTTTAGCGGAAAATGGCCGAGTGTGTCGCGCAAGTCGCCGTACATTTCGGTCGGCCGCGTGTAGCACCACAGCGACTCGCTGCCGTCGGGATTGTGAATTGGCGCCGGCGTGCAAACGTAATCCGCCTCGGCTCCTTTGCTGTGCAGCGGAAACCAAACCGCCGAGGTCAACTCGTCCGGATGCTGCCCCAGCACGTCCCAAATCTGCTCTTTGTCGATGCAGTCGTTCCACGCCGTCCACATCTCGAATTCGCTTTTGTCGCGATAGAAAAAACCATTGGCAACGACGCCGTGGCGGATCGGCAACTGCCCGGTCGTCATGTTCGCCTGCACGGGACACGTGACGCACGGAAAACTTGGCACGAGCGTCGCTCGATCACCGCCAGCGGTCAGCCGCGCCAGGCTCGGCATCGCGGCAACATCTTTGGCCCTCAGGCCGGGAATGGAAAGCAGAACGACATGCGGATTCATGCGGCAAACTCGCCGAGCGGTTGTGGAGAAATCAGTACGTCTGGGCGGAAAGCGGGACATTCTAGCATGAAGCCGCTTAAATGCCGCCACCGAGGAATTCAATTAAAATGCAGCGACGCAAGGCAGCGGAACATTTTCGATTGGGCGGCAATGTGCAGCGAATCGATCTTTGCGGCTTTGCGCCTCATTTCTCAGTCAGTAAAGTAGGTTCGGCAGACCCCTGCGCGATCTACTTGGCTCAATTAGGGCACGACGCATATTTCAGGAGCTATCGACATGCGATTCGCGATCCTCGCTATTGCCGTTTTAACGGCCGCGTCGCTACACGCTGCCGACGCCCCAAAGAAACCTAACTTCATCGTCATCAACATCGACGATCTCGGCTACGCCGACATCGGCCCGTTCGGGTCGGCGATTAATCGCACGCCGAATTTGGACACGATGGCCAAAGAGGGTCGCAAACTGACGTCGTTCTACGCCGCGCCCGTCTGTTCGCCGTCGCGGGCAGCGCTGCTCACCGGGTGCTATCCGAAGCGGGCGCTGTCCATTCCGCACGTGCTGTTTCCCGGTAACGACGTCGGCCTGCATCAGAACGAGGTCACCATCGCCGAGGTTCTGAAAGACGCCGGTTATGCAACGGCCATCGTCGGCAAGTGGCATCTGGGCGATCAGCCGGATTTCTTGCCGAGGCGGCAAGGCTTCGACCAGTATTTCGGCCTGCCGTATTCAAACGACATGGGCCCGGCCGAAGATGGCGTTAAGAGCGACTTAGGAAAACCGTTGCCGAAAGGGCGCGGCGGGCAACCGCCGCTACCGCTGCTGCGCGGCGACACGGTCATTAAGCGAGTGCTGGCCGAAGATCAACAGGCGCTCGTCGAGATGTACACCAAGGAATCGGTGGAGTTCATCGCGGCCAACAAGGACCGTCCATTCTTCCTGTATTTGCCGCACAGCGCCATTCACTTTCCGATCTATCCAGGCAAGAAGTGGGCTGGCCGCTCGCCGCACGGCATCTACAGCGACTGGGTCGAGGAAGTCGATTGGAGCGTCGGCGAAGTGCTCGGTGCCGTGCGCGAGCATGGCCTTGCGGAGCGGACGCTCGTGCTGTTCGTAAGCGACAACGGCGGCACGCCGCGGGGTAAGAACACGCCGCTGCGCGGTTTCAAAGGCAGCACGCTCGAAGGCGGCATGCGCGTGCCAGCCGTCGCCTGGTGGCCGGGCAAGATTCCCGCCGGCACCGAGACCGACGCGATTTCTGGAATGTTCGACATACTCCCGGCGCTCGCAAAGCTTGGCGGAGGAAAAGTGCCCGACGACCGGCGAATCGACGGGGCCGACATTTGGCCGCATTTGGCGGGCGTCGAGAACGCCGAGGCGGCGCATGAGACGTTCTATTACTTCCGCGGCTTGCGTTTGGAAGCCGTTCGTCACAACGATTGGAAATTGCAGATCGTGGCGGCAGGTCGCGGGAATGCGGCCAATGAAAAGGCATTCACCGCAAAGCTCTACAACCTCAAGACCGACATCGGCGAAGGGAGCGACGTGGCATCGGAGCATCCAGAGGTTGTCGAGAAGCTGCGGCGGCTCGCCGACGCCATGGACGCTGATCTCGGCGTCGACGGTCGCGGCCCAGGCTGTCGCGAGTTGGGCAAAGTCGGCAACGCCCGACCGTTGATCGACGCGCAAGGACGAATTCGCCCTGGATTCGAGCCGATGAAATAGCCGCATGGACGTTTGTCGTGAGGGTCAAACGCACGCTGCGGTTTGTCGCAACATCGCCGAGCCATCCTTCCCCCCACGCCCAGCTTCCGCGCCGCGACGTATGGTTGGCTACGGAGGTTCGCCGTGCTGTTGCCGACGTTACTGATTATCGTGGTAAATCTCGCCCTGGGATTCGTCGTGGCCGCTGGCCGCGAGTTGCGCTTCACGCTGCGCCTCCCCAGCCGGGCCGCCAAAATCGACGCGGCATCCCCCCAAGCCGACCCACCGTCAGAACCGCCTCTGCTGGAACAGCCGGCAATCGAGCCTCCCGCCGAAAACATTGAGCCGACGCCAGAGGAGGCGACCGACGTCGCAACGAATGACGACATGGACTCCGCGGAGAATGCCGCGGACCCGGCCGAGGAAGACGAACCGCCAAATGACACCAGCGCCGTCGACGAACCCGAAGCCTCCTCCGGCGACGAGAATTCCGACGAATCGCCCGCCGAACCGGCGTCGCACGAAGTCTCGACCGACGAACAAGCGGCCGACGACGCTGCGGCCGCCGAGAACGCCACCGACGATGATTCCGAACCGATTGCCGACGAAGCGGACGAAAACATCCAGGAAGACGACGGCCAGGGCGATGAAGCGACAAGCAGTGCCGCGACAAACGACGACGCAACAGACGAGCCGCGATCCGTGGCTGTGGAAGTCGCGTCGTCGAAGTCCAATGCCGAATTGCCGACGGAGTGGTTCGACGTCCTCAAGGACATCGAGAAGGAAGGCTACGGCAAATGCCAGTCGTTCGTCGAGGCGTCGACGCAGGTGATGCGCCTCGAAGTCGGACGCTATCGCGGTGAGCTCGTTCAGTTGGACGGCCGCATTCGTTCGATCTACAAGAACTACGACGTCGACGCCCTGGCCACGGCAATCGCCGACCTCGAGCGCGTCAACGCCGAATGGCTCGAACGGCAAGGCGAGGCCGTCGGCCACCTCGCCTCGCGGCGCGACGACCTCGGCGAGCTGCAATCGGCCGGTCAGCGTCTCGAAGACGTGCTGCTCGACCAAACCGCACAGATCGAGAGCTCTTGCTCGAACATCAAGCAACTAGATTTCGCCGGCGATCGCGAAGGGTCGCGGCGACGCCTCTTCACCGAGGTATGCCGGCTCGTCGACATGGCCCACGTGCTACGCGATCAGCTTCACGAGTCGATGCTGGCGATCATGATCGGCGAGAAGCGAATGGCCAAGCTCGATCGTCGACTGCACGTCGATTCGCTCACCGGATTCGTTAATCGAACCGGCCTGGAAGCGGCGCTCTTCGAGTGGTGGCGCGACGATCCGAATCGCATTCGCCAGTTGAGCCTCGTGATGTTCGATGTCGTTCGGCTCGGCCGCTTCAACGAAGGGCAAGGCGTCGCCACGGGAGACGGGCTGCTCGAAGCGGTCGGCAAGATCATCGACGGCACGTTGCGCAAGAAGCGCGGCTGCGATTTCGTCGCCCGCTATTCCGGACAGCGATTCGTCGTCGTACTCGGCGATACGGGACCGCGAAACGCGACCAGCGCCGCGGAGCGAATCCGTCAAATGATCGCCGCGTCGACGTTTGAGGTCGACGGCGAACCCGTAGAGGTGTTCGTCACCGGCGGCGTCGTCGAAGTGCTGGCCACGGACGACAGCCGGGTACTAGTCGCCCGCCTCGATAAGGCGGTTCGGCTGGCAAAAAAACTTGGCCGCAACACGACCGCCCTCGACGAAGGCAAGGGGCCGGCGGCGGTCGAAAATCCGCCGCAATTCGACGCGAAGGGAAAAGTGGTGAGGCTGCAAACGGCATAGAACTATGCCCCGCGCGGCCCTATAACGCCGGCGGTCGCCACGTCCCAATGCCACCGTCCTTCATCTGCGCCTCGTAGAGCTCCCAAAACGGCCGCGTCTTCGACATCGGTGCGTCCTCGTTGACCATCAGCGGCCGCGTCTCTTTCCACCATGCTTCGTACTCCGCACGCATCGCACGCACCACGTCGGGATGTTCGTCGATCACGTTCTTTGCCTGCCCTGGATCGTTCTGCATGTCGAAAAGGGCCGTGTTGTTGACCAGCCGAAAGCGTTGACTACGAATCGCGAACTTCTTCCATTGCCATTTGTCCGGATCGTCGCCGGTCGGCCAGCGGGCGACGTGCGTGTACAGGTAGCGGTCCGGCCAATCGGCCGCGGCGTCGGCGTTCTCGACGAGCGGCAATAAGCTGCGGCCTTCGACTTGTTTTTCGGGCAACTTCGCCCCGGCCAGCGCAGCGAGCGTCGGCAACAGGTCGATATGCGCGGCGATGCGATCGACGTCGCGACCGGCTTCGATCTTGCCGTCCCAGCGGACGAAGAACGGCACGCGAACGCCTCCTTCCTCGGGGCTTCCCTTGAATCCCTTCATGTCCGCGTTGAATGCTTCGAGCTTCGTTCCATCCGCGGCACGACCGAGGACGCCTCTGCCGATGCCGCCGGTCATGCCGTTGTCCGACATGAAGATGACGAGCGTATTATCGAGCAACTTCCATTCCTCCAGCTTGCCCATCAGTCGGCCGACGTTCTCGTCGATATTCTCGACCATGCCGTAGAATCCGGCCGGTGCCTTGTCGAAACCGATATCCGTGAACCGCTTGGTGTTCTTCGGCGGTGCGATGAATGGGCTGTGCGGCGCGTTCGTCGAAATGTAGGCGAAAAACGGGGCGTCGCCGTCCTTGGTCTGTTTAATCCAGCCCAGCGCGGCCGTGAAAAACACGTCGGTACAAAACCCTTCGGTCTTTACGAACGTGCCGTTGTGCCGAACCACCGGATCGAAATACTTGTTGCCCGGGGCGTCGGCGCAACTGCAATCGTAAGCCTGGCCGATGCCGCCCGCGCCGTGAATGAACGCTTCGTCGAAGCCGCGTCGATGCGGCTGATATGGCTCCTCGTCGCCGAGATGCCACTTGCCGAAAATGCCGGACGTGTACCCGGCGGTCTTGAGCACTTGCGGCAGCGTCGTGGCGTCGAGCGTCATCCGCTCGCGTTCGAGAATCGTGTGCGTTACGCCGTTGCGCATCGGATGCCGGCCCGTCATCATCGCGGAGCGCGTCGGCGAACACGTCGGACTGACGAGAAACCGCGTAAACCGCAGACTCTTGTCGTGCAGCTTGTCGAGATGCGGCGTTTGGATCCACGGATGACCCAGCCGGCCGATCGGCGGATAGCCCTGATCGTCCGTCATTACCAGCACGATATTCGGCCGCGTGCCGGAGAGCGACTCGGCCGCCCGAGCCACGGACGCCGAATACGCTAATGAGATAACGCCGAGCAACGCGAAAAACCTGAATAGAAATGTCATGGTGTCGCTATCGAGGGTTCGGAATCGAAAATCTGCGAATATACGTTTGCTATCCACTTTCTACTAACCACGGTCCACTAACCACTGTTACCAAGCCTCATATCCGCGCTACGCTATTGCCGCTGATCCGCCGAATCACGCGACGCATTTCCAACACGCTGATTGTGGACAGCACCTGATGCGCCGGCAACCCACTACGGCTGATAATTGCGTCGATTGACGTGGCGTCGCCGTCGATGTTTTGCAGCACCTGCCGCTCGATTTCGTTGAGTTGCAACTCCGCCGGATGGCGAATCTCCTCGCCCGTCGCCCTTGCCGCCGGAGCGACCAGCGGGCCAAGCTCTTCCAGCACATCGTCGACGGTCTCCACCAGCCGCGCCCCGTCGCGGATCAGCCGATGGCAGCCTCGCGCCATGCGATTGTCGACCCGCCCCGGCACGGCAAACACTTCGCGGCCCTGCTCCATCGCATGCCGAGCCGAAATCAACGCCCCGCTGCGGTCCGACGCTTCGACGACAATCGTTCCCAGCGACATGCCGGTGATGATGCGATTGCGCTGCGGAAACGCTCCGCCCATCGGAGCCACTTGCGGCGGGGCCTCGCTGATCACGGCCCCGGCCTTGGCGACCTCCTCGGCCAGCGGCGCGTGCTCCGGTGGATAAAGCCGCAGTAAACCGCCGCCCAACACGGCGATCGTTCGTCCGCCGGCCGACAGCGCCGCGCGATGGGCCGCCCCATCGATACCGCGGGCCAATCCGCTGACGATCGTTAAACCCGCTCGAGCCAATCCGGCCGACAGCCGCTCGGCTTGCGCCAAACCGTACGTCGTGGCATGACGCGAACCAACGATCGCGACCGAGAGCACATCGGCCGGCAAGATTTCGCCACGCACGAACAACACGCCCGGCGGGTCAGGTATCTCCCGCAGCGACCGAGGATACCGTGGGTTCGCCTGGGTGAGAATCGCAATGTCATTTCCGCGGCAAACGTCGATTTCTGCCTCAACGTCGATCTCGCGCGCCGCCACGATCGCGTTGGCGATTTTCGGCCCCACGCCTGACACGAGTCGCAAGTCGCTCGGCGCCGCCGCGAAGATTGACTCCGCGTCACCGAATCGTTCGACCAACAGTTGCCGCGTTCGCGGCCCAACGCCGGGCGTCAGAGCCAAGCGAACCTCGGCCCGCAGTGCGGCGGAGGTCTCGAATTCGGACGTTTCGCCAAGTGTTGCAGACATGCTGAGAATCGCGCCGCCGTCGCGTGAAGCCGTCGCGTGAAATAGGTTAGTCCTGAATGCCACCGCACATCGGGGGTGATCGGCGACGCATCAAGTGTAGTCGATGGCGCGCGGCGAATCCATCGTCCAGGCAACGCCCGCAAATGGGCGCATCCGGTGTCAAACCGCTGAGAGCAACGATTTGGGTTTGACACGCGACTGAGCTTTGTCGCTAGAATCCGTCATCCTACTTTCACGGCTTCGGCCAATCGGCGTTCCACGTTTTCCACTTCCGCCATGCCCAACGACTCTCTCTGGCTGCGAATCGTCGTCGTCGCCGCCGCCGGAGCGTGCGGGGCGCTGGCTCGTTGGGGCACCAACGAAGCCGTGCATGCGTTCTTCGGCCGCCACGCGCCGTGGAACTGGGGAACGGTGGCGGTGAACGTCGTTGGCTGCTTTCTGTTCGGCGTCGTGTTCGTGCTCGTGCAGCCGAAGTCCACGACGGCCGTGGCGGTCCTCACCGGCTTCCTCGGTGCGTATACGACGTTCAGCGCGTTCGCCTTCGACACGCATCTGTTGATGCTCGACCGCGGCCTGCTCGCCGCAACACTAAACGTCACCATCCACGTCGCCTTCGGGCTCATTGCGCTGGTCCTCGGCATGGCGCTTGGACGAACCGTGTTTTAGAACTGCGATTCAGGCGTGCGCGCCCCAGCGCGAGCTAACCGCGCATTCCCAAGACGATCCAGTCGACTTTCCTGCGCAGAACCATTTCCCGCGTCGCTGCGTAGGGAGGAAATTGCCATGACAGCATTAGCACGTAGACAACCGCTCTTGACGCGGGCGACCATCGTTGCCGTCGCCGCCGGTGGAACGGGATTTTTGTGGCGGCAACTCGCCGGCAACGAAGCGGCCCAGCCCGATACTGAGGCCATGCGGCACGCCGAGTCGCTCTCGACGGCGTTTCGCGCCGCCGCACGAGAGGTTGTTCCGTAAGTCGTTACGATTCGCACGGTGACCGCGCCAGTCCGCCGCAGCGCGTTGCGTCGTTTTATGCCAATCGAAGTTGATTGCCAGCAACGCATCGTCAAAAAAAACGCGCTGCCCGACTAAGACTTTCGGCGGACACGAGTGCGTCGCCATGCGGCTGCGATAATAGCGCCGACGCACATCAAAGACCACGACGACGGCTCGGGCACGCTCGTGGCGATGGGCGGCGCGGAACCGCCTTCTCCAAGATGCTGCTGCAATTTCGCCATGTCGGCCAGCGACACACGGCGATCCGCGTTGAAGTCGCCCAGCGACCAATTCACCTCCGGTCCGCTCCGCCCAAGATTTGCCGCGACAACCGCCGCGTCTGCCCGGTCCACGCGCCCGTCGCCGTTCGCGTCGCCCGTCAGTGGCAGCGATGTCTTGCCGGCAATGGCGATCGCCGTGGGATTATCGAGCCCGTTCACGACGTCCTCGAAAAACGGCAGGACGCCGGACATGACCGTGCGCTGGATTTTTCCCGTCTCGGAGTCCGTCCAGTAGATCTCTCGTCGCTCTAGATCGAGCGCGACGCCATACGGCAACTCCAAACCGCTCAGCAGCAACCGTCGATCTTCGCCGCTCAAGCTCGCCGCGGCGATCTCTCCTGCGCCGCCGCCAGGACTGAACTTGCGCGCGTCAGCCCAGTAAAGCCCATTGCCGAGCGAATCGACCGCCACGCCATTGGGCTTGCCGAGTCCGCTGACGACTTGCACAACGTTCGAGCCGTCGAGTTCCGCCCGCGCAATGCCGCCGTTGTAGAGCGAATCGATGAGCGGATTGACGAACGTGAAGTACAACTTTTCGTGCGGCGAGTCGATTGCAATCCCTTCGATCTCCGATATCCACTCCTCCCGCACGATCGGCCGTGGATCGCTGCCGTCGCGGCGAGCCATGTAGATCGCGCTCGGCGTGAGGTTGTCGCCGAGATCGGTCCAATAAATGCTGCCGCTAAGCGGGTCGATGCCGACGCCGGCCGGATTGGTCAGGCGACTCGCGAGCGTCTCGACGGCACCGCCATTCGTGCCGCTCTCACGTACCACACCGCCGGGAAACGGCGCGCCGAGCGGCAACACATCGGACCACGCCAGCCGATCTTCGGCTGCGTCGACCGCGATGCCGCGCGTTTGAAACGTTTCGTGCAGAAACACCGGCGCGTCGCGGTCGTCGACCAGCCCCCAAATCCCTACCGCGTCATTCCAAATAAACTCGACGGCCAGGGCCATTCGCGATTGCGCGAGAAAGGCCGTCGCCAGCGCTACGAGTAGTATCCGTCGCATGACGTCGTTGCCGAATAGAGAATGGGGCGGAGCCGAAGCCGCAATGCGGCTGCCACACGCATTCTACTTCCGCGCCCGAACGGCGGCAAAGCCCCCGGCGATCCGACGTTTCCTGCAACATCAACGAACGGTTATTCGTCCGCCACGTTCACGAAAACCTTCAGCGCCGTTTTATCTTCGACGAGTAGCCGCATCAGTTCGTTGTAGTTCTCGAGTCCGTCGACGGGATGCGTGAGAATCCGCTCGATCACGCCGGGGAACATTTCTTCGCCAAGGGCCAGATCGGCGATGCCGGCCGAGAAGTGGTGGCGATTGCCATTGACCGAGCCGACCAGCAGTTTGTTGCCCAGCACCCATTCGATGTTGATTTTGTCCGACGGGATCGTCGTCTCCTTGTCGCCGCCGGTGATGCTGGTCCAGACGAGGACGCCGTTGTGGGCCAGCGCCTTCATGGCGCGAAACGCCGCTTCGCTGTTGCCGGTCGCATCGACGATCAGGTCCGGCTTGCCGACCTTGTGGGCGAATTCATCGATCTTCGTTTCCTGCAAGCTGACGTAATGCGCGCCGAAGCCTTCGACGATCTGCTGCTTGAGCGACGGCGGGTTGCTGGCCTTGCTCCAGGCCAGCGTAAACACTTCGATGCCACGGAGCCGGAGGATCAGCGTGGTCAACAGGCCAATCTGCCCGGCGCCCTGGACGAACGCCCGCTGCGGATGCCAGACCTTAAGCCGCCGTTGGGCCTCGAAGGCTTGCTGCACGGCCTTGGCCGCGCAGCTCATCGGCTCGGCCAGCACGTGCAAGTGCCTGAGCCTCGGCGGCATCTTGACGACGAACTCAGCGTCGTCGACCACGCGTTCCGTAAGGAATCCGTGCAGCAGATTGATGCCTCGTTCGTAGTACGTCTCCTCGCTCGTCATGTCGTTGGTGCCGATCTGATCGTAGATCGACGCGCCGGGGCGGCGGACGGTGCAAGTAACGAAATCGCCGGGCACGACGTGCGTGACCTTCGGCCCGACGGATTCGACGCGGCCGAAGAATTCGTGCCCCAGCACGAGAAAGTCAAAGCCCGGCGGCGGATTGCCGTACAGCCCATCGTTGATTTCGCGGTCGGTGGCATCGACGCCAACCTTGAGGACTTTCATCAGAACGCCGTGTCCTTCGCGCCCGCCGCGCAATTTCGTCACATCGTCCAACGTCGGCGGCGGCAAATCGGCGATATGAACGGAGTTCGGCTGGCGAGGCGTAACGGCGACCGCTTTCATGGAGACTCCGGAACGAATGGCGTATGCGGAACGAATGGCGTAAAGGACGGTGAATGCCCACCACCGCGAACCGGGTATGACCCCAACATTCGCGTGCATCGACCAGAGAGGCCGAGCGGGCATGCAATTTAAGATGAATTGGCGAGACTTTCCATTAGACCTTTCGCGTCCGCCGACGGTCAATCCCTTGACGGGAACGAAACGGTCAGCGCAACCATCCGCACGATACGTCTTTGCGTGAAACGGCGGTCGCAACAATGCCTTCGTGATTTGCCTTCGTTCTTAACGGTTCGGCAGTGACAGGATAGACTAGAGGGCCTGAGGTGCGTCGCGTGACTTTGCGCGACGGCTTCCGTCGAATTCCGGCGAATGGCACAGTGAAAGGCGAAATCAATGTCGCATAATCGCCAGGGAAACCTCCGACGCCTACGGATGGCTGCGATGCTGGCGATTGCGGTCGTGAGTTTCTGCGCGGTCGGTTGTGGCGGAGATGAACCGAAGCCACGTAATTCGTCGGCGAAGGCGATCGCAGACAAGAAACGGCGGGTGAACGAACGTCGCGATGCCGAGGCGGAATTAGAGGCCCGCAAGCGTGAGATGCGCAGGCGGCTCAAGGAGCCCGATCTGGTGCCGCCAAATCACATTCCGTCGCCGCGCGAGTCGCGAACCTTTGCCGACCTATTGGAGGAACCGGCCGAAGGGGAAGGCGCGGCGGACGAGGCGGCCGAAAAACCGCTCGACGACGCGGCGATTGCGGCGGCCGGTTTGCGAAAGCTGACGAGCAAGCATCTAACGCTCATTACCGATCTCCCGTCGTCGCCTGCGGTGGACGAGTTGCCGCAGGTGTTCGATCTAGCGGTGCCGCAGTGGATCGACTATTTGAAGCTCGACCGCACGAAGATTGACGACTGGAATCTCCGCGCCGTGTTGATGAAGGATAAGGAACAATTCAAGGCGGCCGGACTATTGCCCAGCGGGCTGCCAGAGTTTCTTCACGGCTTCGCGCGCGCGGGGATGGTCTGGCTACACGATCAGCCGACGGATTACTATCGCCGACATCTGCTGCTGCACGAGGGAACGCACGCCGCGATGTACACGGCGCTAGGCCGGGCTGGGCCACCGTGGTACAGCGAAGGAATGGCCGAGTATCTCGCCACGCATCGTTGGGCCGACGGAAAGCTGACGCTGCGACACTTTCCGCGGGATCGCGAGGAGACGCCGGGATTGGGACGAATCAAGATCGCGCGCGAAGAATTCGCCGCGGGAAATGCGACTCCCTTGGCGTTGGTGCTGGCCTACGATTCGCTCGCCCATCGGCAGAACGAACCTTACGCCTGGAGTTGGGCGGCGGTGACATTCCTCGATTCGCATCCGCGGTATCGCGAGCGGTTTGGCAAATTGCTCGCCCACGTGGAGCAGGACGATGCGTCGTTCAACGTGGCGCTGCGCGGCTTGTACGAAGCCGATTTGGCGGCGATGCAAGAAGAGTGGCAAGTATTCGTGGCTTCGCTGGAACACGGCTACGACTTCGAGAAGACCGCGGTCGATTTCACGCCCGGCGAGGATTTGGCGTCCGGCGCAGCGACGATCACGGTGGCGGCGGATCGCGGCTGGCAGAACTCTGGCATCCGACTGACGGCCGGTACGACTTACAACGTCGCCGCGACCGGCAAGTATCAAGTCGCCGATCAACCGCGCGTGTGGTGGAGCGAGCCGGGAGGCGTCTCGATTCGATACTACCAGGGGCGGCCGCTCGGCGTGCTGCTCGCGGCAGTGCGACCAGATGGCGATGGCGTCGGCGAACTCGACGGCGGACAACCGAGCGCCCTGTTGCAGCCGACCACCGTCGGCCTGGGGACCGAAGTCTCGCCGGGGCAGTCGGGGACGATATTCTTCAAGATCAACGATTCGGCCGGCGAGCTTGGCGACAATTGGGGAAACCTAATGGTCGAAGTACGCGCGAAATCGTAAGGAAGCCGTCGGTATGCTATGAAAACACTCATTCGCGGCGCGACCGTCGTGTTGCCCGAAGGAATCGCGCAAACGAGCGTGGTCTTCGAGGACGGAAAGATCGCCGCGATCGATCCGGCCGTGCAGACGACGGTCGACGAAGTCGTCGATGCCGTGGGGTTGCACTTGCTGCCGGGCGTCATCGACGACCAGGTGCACTTTCGCGAGCCGGGCCTAACGCACAAAGAAGATTTGCGTGCCGCGTCGATGGCCTGCGCCAAAGGTGGCGTGACGACGTTTCTGGAAATGCCGAACACGGTGCCGCCGGCAACGACGCAAGCCCTGATCGAGGCCAAACTTGCGTTGGCGGCCGAGAAGTGTCTGGTCAATTACGGCTTCTACATCGGCGCGACGCCGACCAACGTCGCCGATCTGGCCGCGGCGACGCGCACGCCGGGCATCAAGATTTTTATCGGGTCGAGCACGGGCGACTTGCTCGTCGACGATCAGTCGGCGCTGGAACGGATATTCGCCGAAACGACGCTGCCGATCACGGCGCACTGCGAGGACGAGGCAACGGTGCGGCGAAATCGTGAGCGGTATGCCGATACGCACGACGTCGCCGATCATTCGCGCATCCGCGACCACGAAGCGGCGATGATCGC
>JAJDEG010000385.1 GCA_029259895.1 Planctomycetota bacterium | reverse complement strand
CCTTCCCTACACAACGCATTGACGGCTAGCGTCGTATTCCACGTCGCCAGATTCGAGTCGATCGGCCAACTTCCGTCCGGGCGAACCGATTCGACGAGAAACCGTACGCCGCGTTCGACGACCGGATGCCCGACTTTGCCGGTCGACGCCAGGCTCATCACCACGAAACTCGTCAGCGGCGCGGCCTCCAGAAATCCGCCGCTCGCTGGCTGCATGCGTTCGAGCACGCGCAAGCTCGGCTCGACCGCCAGCCGGCGCATCCACCGTATGAGCGGATTCCATGGCGGGCGGTGTTGAAAACGGGCTTGCCCGATGGCAACGAGCGCCGGAATTGCGTAACTGACGACCGGCAAGCGCAGAAACCGATACCAACTCTGCGGCAGCACGGCCATTTCGAACGGCAACGCCGAAACCTGCCGCCACGGCACGAGTTCGGCCAGCGCGGCGTTGGTTAGAATCGGCACGGCAAACGTCTTGTCGCGACCGTATCGGCGTCGCAGACCGGCCACTCCGCCGGCGGCCTCGATGTATTGCTCCGCGCGGTCGAGCATATCGGCATGTTCCGCTGGAACGCCGGTCAGATGAAACGCGGCGCGGACCAGCATCGTCGTGGCGATGTTGGATTGCGAGCGATCCGTATCGCCCCAGCCACCGTCGGCGTTCTGCTGACCGGAAAGCCACCGCAGCCCGTCGACGATCAGTATGCCGAGTTGCGTTTCGCGGGTCAGGTTGACGAACCGGCCAGTTTCGTCCGTCGGGCCGTGCCGCTCGACGACGGCCAGGGCGCTGACGGCGGTGGCGGTCGACAGGGCGGAACTAGAAAGTTCGCCGGTCCAATGGCCGGACGCATCGCGACTCGCCGCAAGGTCGCGGCGCACACGGCGGTGGGCGTCAAGAAGCAAATCGAGGTCGATCATTACCGCCGAAACGTGCGAGTACAGCGTCGTACGTCCGTACATACGACTGCTAGCTGTGGGCGATCCGAAGCGCGATCCAGTCTAAACCGCGGACACAGCGGAGTCGAGCAAGCAAATGTCCGGGCCGATTCTCGCTAACCACCCGATGCCGACGGTGATGAGGATGACGGGGATCAAAATAGCGGTCGACTTGATGCCCATTGCTCGTAGCTCCAAGCTGATTTTGAGCCGATCCGTAAGCAAACGCTTGTCTTTCCGAGGCGGTACGCGACTTCTCCGTCGTCCTTATAGACTCTGACTTCGGCACGGCCGACCTGTGTTGCGCCGCTCTCTTCAGCCCTGCCGCTTCACCATGGCCTCCACCCACACCGGCACGTAGGGAGGCGTACAGCCCTTGGACACCGGCCAGTCGCGGTACAGGCCGATCTTCTCGCCGATCGCGATTGCGCGCTTGCGGAGTTTAGCGTGGTGGATGCCAATTGCGCCGAGCGTGTTGTTCATCGTCCACTGCACCTCCGGCTTCGCCGTCGGCATCTCTTTCGCGATCCGATCGAGCAACGCTATGAGATCGAGGCCTTCAGACGCGCTCTTGTTCACGCGGCTGGCGGTGAGGTTCCAGCCCGCGCGGGCGGCCCAGCGATCTTTCGCCTTCATCCATTTCTCGCGCAGCGATTCCTTCTCGGGATGTTTTGTGACGACATAAGCGTTCAGCCAATCTGCCACCTGAGCGCAGGTGGTGGAGCGAGTCAACTTGTCGAGTTCGCCAGCAGAGAGCGACTCGGGCTCGATCATGAGCGTGGCAAGGAGTTGCGCTTCGACGTTGCCGGTGTTCCAAAGATCGAGGGCGAGCTGATGATCGGCCTTGAGCTTCTTGGCCATCGTGCGGATGTCGCCAAGTTTCACGCCGAACTGGTTGTCGGGCGCGCCCGCCTTCGTGTTGTGCGCGCGCCGAGCGTCGTTGCCGAGGGACTTAAGCCGTGCGAGGATTTCAATGGCGGTCATGACGGCCCCACCGGTAATGAAGATGACGGGAGCAAAATTCCGTCGTTTTATCGCCCATTGCCCGTAGCTCCGCGAAGGTTCAGTCCGGCACGCCCGACCCGCGGCTGGCCCACCACGGTAGTGTGACACCACCGTCGATTTGCAGCGACGAACCGGTGATGTACTCGCTGTCCGGGTCGCACAGAAACACGATTCCGCGAGCGATTTCTTCGCTACGGCCCATGCGGCCCCAGGGGAGCTTTTGGCCGCCGCGGCGAAGCGTATCTTCGGTCGCGAATTTGCGTTCGCCTGGCGTGTCGATCCAGCCGGGATGCACGAGGTTGACGCGAATGCGGTGCTCGGCCAACTCGATAGCGGCGGTGCGAGCCATTTGATCGATGGCCGCCTTCGACATGTTGTAGGACATCGCCTTGGGCACGGCGACGTAGGCGTGCGGCGAGCTAACGATGACGATCGATCCCTTCGCTTCGCGGGGATAGCCGCCGTCGGGGCTGTCGCCGAGGTCGCGCGGCTCTTGGGCGAGCATCTGCCGCGTGGCGGTACGAAGCAGATTGAATGCCCCCCACATCGTGACATCGACGCCGCGGCGAAATCCGTCGAGATTTGCGTCCCAAAACGGCTCGCGGTCGCTGTAAGCGGCATTGCTCACCGCGATGTCCAGACGACCGAACTTCTCGACGACGGTCGCCACCATGTTTTCGACCGAAGCCAGATCGGCGACGTCGGCCGGCAAGAGGACTGCTTCCACGCCGTGGGCGCGAATTGCGGCCGCGACTTCCTCGGCTTCCGAGCCATGCGAGCGGTAGTTGACGCCGACATGAGCACCAGCGCGGGCGAGGGCGATTGCGGCGGCGCGGCCAATTCCGCGGCTGGCTCCGGTGACGATGGCGACCTGGCCGGATAGCGACATCGGTGCAAACCCCGCGTTGGCGGCATGTTGGTAAGCTGGCTCGACCGAGGCGCGACGAGCGATTTCGGCCGTGAATGCTAGCGAACGCACTAACGACACGCAAGCATCGCGGCCGGTCGCTGCGCGGCGAGGAAAACGTCAGCGGCGGATTATTTTGGCACTAGACCGGCAATTCGCCGCGACTAGAATACTAGAGCCTCACCTTCCTGCCTAAAAGCTTTGGTCACTCCGCAACTCCGCTAGAGCAGGCCGTTATTCGCGCGACCCCTCGGCTCGATCCGTTCGTACTCTCGTGTAGAGACGCCCACGGACGACCTTGCTAGGCGTCGCGATTAGGACGATGGCCTTGACTCTCGGACCGCCGACGGGCTTCTGCAAAGCCGGTGTGGGAAAGAGGGGAAAAATGGTTCGGCAGTCGACACGGCTGTTCGGCCGGCAAGTTTTCCCCATGCGCTATCCCTTTCCAAATATTTATGGCGACCGGACTTACGTCGGTTGCGTGATAGAATTGTTTGGTTTGGCGACGGCCCATGTCCCGCCTAAGTATCGGGGTGAGTCAACGAAGCGGCGCACACAGACGGCCAGGAATTTTCGATCGGCCGGCATGGCGTCGCTTTTTGCGGTGAGTTTGCGACTAATTAGACACGGGTGATCTTCCGCCATATTCGAGATGCGCGAATTCGCGATGGTCTCGGTGTGCGCTTTTTCCTCTCAAGATTCGGGGGTGTTCGCTTGTACGATTCGCTCATGCTCGACGACATGAACGACGAAGCCTCGCGTGCGTCGCTCGACGCCGACGACATCAACGAGAAAGAACTGGTCGACTCGAGCGACGATGACGGCGACGAAGTCGTGCGTCGCCGCGACGAGGCCAGCGACGAGGCCGACTCCAACGACGCCGACGTCGCCGCCGACGGGCCGGACAACGAACTCGAGTCGTGGTCCGACGACCCGGTGCGTATGTATTTGACGCAAATGGGCGAGATTCCGCTGCTTACCCGGCAGCAGGAAATCTCCCTGGCGCGGCGCATCGAAGTCACGCGAGTTAAGTTTCGTGCGAAACTGTTGCAGTGCGATTACGTGATTCGCAACGCGGTCAAAGTGTTGCGGCGAGTTCACAACGGCGAATTGCCGTTCGACCGCACGGTTCAAGTATCCGTGACGGACTGCTTGGAGAAAGATCAGATTCTCGGCCGGTTGCCAAAGAACCTGGCCACCGTCGAGCTGCTGCTCAATTCGAATCGACGCGACTACTCCATCGCGCTGTGTAAGTCGCGAAAAATTGCCGAGCGGCGCGCGGCGTGGAAACGGCTCGGCCGACGACGCAATCGCGCGGTCAAGCTGGTCGAGGAACTCGGCCTCCGCACCCAGCGGGTCGAGACGATGATCGACACGCTCGAAGAATTCAGCAAGCGAATCGACGAGCTGCGGGCCATTATCGAAGCCAGCCGCAAGGCGAAAGCTCCGCCCATCGAGCGGGCGCAGCACGTGCAGGAATACCGGCGAATCCTTCGCGCAACGCAAGAGACGCCTACGAGTTTGCGCAACCGCGTGAAGCTGCTCAAGGTGATTTACCGAGAGTATCAACAAGCCAAGCGCGGACTGTCGGAAGGCAACCTTCGGTTGGTCGTGTCGATCGCCAAGAAGTATCGCAATCGCGGCTTGAGCTTTCTGGACTTGATCCAGGAGGGGAACGCCGGCCTGATGCGGGCGGTCGACAAGTTCGAATACCGTCGCGGCTTCAAGTTCTGCACGTACGCCACGTGGTGGATTCGCCAAGCGATTACGCGTGCGGTGGCCGATCAGAGCCGCACGATCCGTATCCCGGTTCACATGGTCGAGACCATGTCCCGCGTGCGGAATGTGTCGCGGCAATTACTCCAGGAGCTAGGCCGTGAGCCGACGCTGGAGGAAACGGCCCGGCGTGCGGAAACGACTGTCGACGAAGCTCGCCGCGTGTTGGCCATGAGCCGCTATCCGATCAGCCTCGATCGACCGGTCGGCAATAGCGAGGACAGCCAATTCGGCGATTTGTTGCCGGACTCGTTCGCCAAGAACCCGGCCACGGGCGCTTCGCAAGAAATGCTTCGCAGCCGCATTCACAAGGTGCTCAAGTCGCTGAGTTATCGCGAACGCGAGATTATCAAGCTGCGCTATGGTCTCGGCGACGGCTACAGCTACACCCTCGAGGAAGTCGGCCACATTTTCAAGGTCACCCGCGAGCGTATCCGACAGATCGAGGCCAAGGCCGTCCGAAAGCTGCAGCAACCGGCTCGCAGCCAGGAACTCGTCGGGTTCCTCGACTGATCCTTGCAAGACGTGGCAATCTGACGTTGATACTTTGCATTGCAATGCCGTCGCGGCGAGAAGCCTTCTCCCGCGGCGGCTTTTTTCGTATGGATCGCGAGGTGAATGACGTATGGACTTTCCACTTGCCAACCGCCGGGTGCTCGTGTTCACCGGCGACGTGTACGAAGACCTCGAGTTGTGGTATCCCAAGCTACGGCTGATCGAGGCCGGAGCGACCGTCGTCGTGGCTGGCGAGCGGGCCGGCGGCGTCTATGCGGGCAAGCACGGCTACCCGTGCGTGGCGGACGCCGCACTCGCCGACATGCGGGCCGCGGATTTCGATGGCCTCGTCGTGCCGGGCGGCTTCATGCCCGACAAACTCCGCCGCGACGCGCATCTGCTGCAACTGGTCCGCGACTTCGCCGCGGCGGAAAAGCTGGTGGCCGCGATCTGCCACGGCGGCTGGATTCCGATATCCGCCGGCGTCTACCGCGGCGTCCGCGTTACCGGGTCGCCGGGCATCAAGGACGATTTGGTCAACGCCGGCGCGATTTGGGAAGACGCGCCAGTGGTCGTCGACCGCCACTTCGTTTCCAGCCGCAAGCCGGACGACCTGCCAGACTTCTGCCGGGCGATTCTTGAGGTCATGCAACGTCGCTAATCGCCGCGATCGCTTGAATGCGCACGGCACGCCGTTGCGTTAGCTACTGGCGCTGCGATAGCTTTCCAGTGCTTTGACGAACACCCAGCGCGATCCGGCGAGCGAAACGACCGTGGCCACGAGCCCCACGACGACGAGTAGCCAGCCCTGATCGCTCATCGGCCACGCCATCATCCGTGCGGGAACGTTCACCACGACCAATATTGGGACGACGAACGTAAACGCCGCCCTCAGCGCCTTGCCGGCCACGTTGCCGTCGTAGATTTCCATTGGATAGCGCGAGAAATTCGTGATGTAGAACCAGAAGTCGTACAGCGACTGGTTGCGGCCCAACCAGATGCTCGTGGCCGACAGGGCGATCATCAGGCTGTAGAGAATCGCCACACCGCATGCGACGTACAGTGGATAGAGCACGACTTGCAGAGGCGAGATGACCAGCGGGTCGATCGCGTCCTGCGTGAGCTTCCACAACGAAAACGAAAGGAGCGCCAACCCGAACGCGAAATTCACCAGCGACGACCAGTCGACCTTTTGCAGCGAGACGAGGAATTGTGTATCGATTGGCTTGACGAGCGCGAAGTCGAGCCGGCCGGTGCGGATTTGCTCGCTGATTTCCTCGCAATTGGGCATGAAGAACGTCTGCACGATGCTGTTGATGAACAGCGTCGTCGCCAGAAACACGAAGAATTGGTACTGCCCCCAACCGGTGGCGTGACCGATTTCGTTCGTGTAGCGGAAGATGAGCAGGTAGAAGCCGAGATTCATCAGCATCCACGAAGCGGACGAGATCGCCTCGATGATGAAGTTGCTCTGAAACGTCATGTCCCGCACGAGGCTGTTGCGGGCGAACGCGACAAAGACGCGCGAGTAGGACGGCTGATGCGACATGGCTTCTCTGCTGGGAACGGTGCTTTTTCACTTTGGCGGTGCGATTATAGGTGCGTCCGGAATCGGCGAGCAGGGCGATGCGCGGAATGAAGGCGTCGCTTGAAAGCGCAATCAATGGAGCGAAATCCTGCCGGGCGGCTTTCTGGCGACATACTCCACCGGTTTTGGCACGCTGTTTGCTTCTAACTGTCGTCACCGACGCAAGGAAAACCGCCCATGCGGCCAGCAAGCCGGAACACTTCGCTGGCCGTTGGTTTGAATTGCGTCGGGAACGAGAGAGGCGAGGCCCAGACGGATTCGGGGCCGCGACAGAGAAGAGGCAAATTTGGACCGGGGCCGGTAGTTTGAAGAGGCCGGCAGCCGGCGCGTCCGCATGGCGTCGAATAGCGACATTCAATGCATGCGAATCGCGATGCTGCCCATGGGGCGGCGGAATCGAGGCTCTGGCGAACGGCGTCGCCGGAAAGTCGGTCTAGGCCGACATAGGCAACAGGTAAGAGGAAAACAAGGACGGCAAGAACAGAGAAGTAGGTACACGGGGGTGGACGGTTTCGGCCGAACACCCAGGCAAGGCGGGTTGGGAACCGAAGCCAGAGAGCGGTTCTCAGCTCGCCTGCTTTTTTTTGATGCGCATCATAATTGAACGCGCGTACAATTACGATACACTACATTGGGGCGTTTTTCCAACGTCCGCCGCGTGGACGCCCGGCAATATCTCTCGAATCTAGCGGAATTCGCAGATTCTATTTCGCCGCCGCGCCGTTCTGAGTACACCGCCCCCGCCGCTACGCTTAACAGAGTACATAGAGCGGGCTTGCGGCGAAGCTTTTTCGGTTCGTGCCATGTCGTGCGGCGGGCCGCGATTCCCTCATTGGCTGGTTGCAGCAGATTTCTGGTGCGACGAGAATCGGACTAGGTAGTCTTTCCAGAAATTCAGAAGTTCTCGGCGAATTGGGGTTTTCGCCGCGAACGCAACACAGTTGCGAGAACCTCGAAGGAAAGAGGAATATGGGCATGTTGATCGAACGCGCGTTCCGTCGCGCCCTGCATTCGACGTTGGCCGTCGTCGCGGTGGTCTCGTTTTCCTTGGGGACCACATCGGCCATACTGGCGGCACCGGACGATTCACCCGCCGCGTCTCCCGCTGCGGCGCGCGGATCGGATGCCGATTTCGGCATCCCTCAAGTCAAGTTCATCAACGAACAGATTCGCGCCGGTTGGGCGGCATTCAACGTGAGCCCGTCGAAGGAAGCCACCGACGGCGAATGGTGCCGCCGGGTCTATCTCGACATCCTTGGCCGCATCCCCAGCGTCGTCGAACTCGACGCCTTTCTCAAGGACCGTTCCGCCGATAAGAAGTTGCAACTCGTCAATCGATTGCTCTCCGACGAGCATCAAGAGGAATACACGCGCAATTGGACGGCGATTTGGACGAACATTCTCATCGGCCGCAACGGCGGGATGGAGGAGAATTCGCTGACCAATCGCGACGGCATGCAGAAATACTTGCGGGATTCGATCGCCCGCAACAAGACGTACGACAAGATGGTCCACGAGTTGATTGGCGCCACCGGCGACACGGCGCCCGGCGCGGCGAACTTCAACGGCGCGACCAACTTCATTGCCGGCAAGCTCGAAGAGGAAGGTTCGCAAGCGACGGCCAAGACCGCGCAGATTTTTCTCGGTTTGCAAATCCAATGCACGCAGTGCCACAACCATCCGTTCAACGATTGGAAGCAGAATCGCTATTGGGAATTGAACGCTTTCTTTCGCCAGACGAGAGCGCTTCGTTCGTTCGTCAGCGGCACCGACGACGTTCGTGCCGTGCGGCTGATTAACGAAGACTTCGGCGGGCAAGGCAATCCGCCGAATCCGGAAGAAGCCGACATTTACTACGAGCTGCGCAACGGGCTGCTGAAGGTCGCTTATCCGGTGTTCGTCGACGGCAAGGAAATTAGCAAGAGCGGCTATCTCGAAGACGTCGTGCGGCGCAACGAGTTGGCCGACCTGGTGATTCAGTCCGAGTACATGCCCAAGGTGATGGCCAATCGGATGTGGGGTCATTTCCTCGGCTACGGCTTCACCAAGCCGGTCGACGACCTCGGGCCGCACAACGCGCCGTCGCATCCGGAGTTGCTCGATTACTTGGGCAAGGAGTTCGCCAGGAATAGCTTCGACGTCAAGACGTTGATTCGCTGGATCGTGTTGAGCGAACCGTATGGACTGTCGAGCCGCGGCACGTCGGGCAACAAGGCCGACGACCCGCTGCTCGGCGAAAAACCGCAGTTCACGCACTTTTACCTCCGCCAGATGCGGGCCGAGGAGCTTTACGCTTCGCTGCTCGTCGCCACGGCCGCCGACAAGGCCGTCGGCAGCTACGAGGAGCGAGAAAAGGAAATGCGCGATTGGATGCGGCAGTTCGTTTTCGCCTTCGGCAACGACGAAGGAGAGGAAACGACCACGTTCAACGGCACGATTCCACAAGCGTTGATGATGATGAACGGCGATCTGATCCAGAAGGCCGTGAATTGCGAAAAGGGAAGCTTTTTGCATAGCGTGGCGATGAATAACAACCTCGCCGCAGGCGCGAAGATCAACTACCTGTTTATGGCGGCCCTGGGGCGCAAGCCGACGGGCAGCGAGCTATCGATCGCCAATCGTCTGTTCGCGGCCCGCGGCAACGACACGGCCGCGGCGCTGCAAGACATCTGGTGGGCGGTGCTCAACAGCAACGAGTTCATCCTCAATCATTGACGGTGCGACATTTTCAGATCGGTCATGCACGCTTGTGCCTGACCAGCTATTTCCGATAACCACGAAACACCATACCCTCGCCGATTTCTGGAGACGAATATGAGTTTTTATCGAACGCCGTCGGGAATGTCCCGTCGTCATTTTATGCGGCATTTGGCCGGTTCGGCGGCGCTGGTGGGTCCGGCGATGGCGCTGACGAATTCGTTCGCCCAATCGGCGGCCGACCTGAAGCGTCGCGGCAAATCGGCCATTCTGCTGTGGATGGGCGGCGGTCCCGCGACGATCGACATTTGGGACTTGAAGCCCGGCGCGGCGACCGGCGGCGAATTCAAGCCGATCGACACCGACGTGAGTGGCATCCAGATTTCCGAGCACATGGCCGAAACGGCTAAGGTGATGAAGCACCTGTCGATCGTGCGGTCGATGAGCACGCGCGAGGCGGACCATAATCGCGGCCGGTATTACATGCACACGGGCTACGTGCCCAATCCGAACATGGAACATCCGAGCTACGGCTCGGTGCTGGCGCACGAGTTGATCGCGCAGCGGGAGAATTCGCTGGAGATTCCGCCGTTCGTGTCGGTGGGCGGCGGCAGCGTCGGCCCGGGTTTCCTCGGCATGGCGTGGGCGCCGTTCGTCGTCGGCAGCAATGGCGATGTTCGTAACTTGCAGATGGGCATCGACAGTAAGCGGCTCGAACAGCGCATGGCGACGCTTAAGCTGATCGAAGGCAACTTCATCCGCGAGAACCGCGGGCTGGCTGCTACCGAGCACGCCAAGATTCTCGGCAAGACCGAGGCCCTGATGACCAGCAAGCAGATGGAGGCCTTCAAGGTCAACAAGGAGCCGCCGGAAGTGCTCGAACGCTACGGCAACAGCGGATTTGCCCGCGGGTGCTTGATGGCGCGACGATTGGTCGAGACGGGCGTGCCGTTCGTCGAGGTCGACCTCGGCGGTTGGGATACGCACAACGGCAATTTCAACTCGCTCCGGAACAAGCTGCCGGAGTTGGACAAGGCGATGAGCGGCCTAGTGACCGATCTCGTGGAACGCGGTCTTTATCAGGACACCGCCGTGATTTGGATGGGCGAATTCGGCCGCACGCCGCGAATCAACGGCGGTGCGGGACGCGACCATTGGGCGCGAAGCTGGAGCGTCGTCGTCGGCGGAGCGGGCTTCACCGGCGGCTCGGTCGTCGGCAAGACGAACTCCGACGGCACGGACGTCGATAGCGAACCCTATTCGGCCGAAGACCTGATGGCCTCGGTTTGCCAATCGGTCGGCATCTCGCTGGAAACGACGTTCACCAGCCGCAGCGGCCGACCGATGAAAATCGCCAATGGCGGGAAGGTCATCAAAGAGTTGTTTACATAATCGAGAGTGGAGCAACGGATCGCGTGCGGATGTAGTGCTTCGCGCGACTCGCTAAGTTACCACCCAGACGACGGCCGCCTTGGCGCTTGTGACCTACAGCGCGAGGCGGCCGTCGGTTTTTTTGCGCCTTTCGCAATTTTCGCGTTTCGCAAGTGGTCAAGATTGCGAAGCCGGCTATTCGAACAGCGTCGCGGTTCGCACACGGCACGGCAGCGCCAGCCGCGCGGCGACCTCCGCCGCGTCGAGGGCAAACCCAGGGCGGATTTCCACCGCCACCGCGTCGTCGACTTTGGCTCCAGCCGCTTCCAGCCAGCGGCGGTGCAGTGCGACCATCTGCCGCTCGACCGATTCCGGCGTGTCCTTTGCCGCGCCGGTCGCGTTCTTGACGGGCCCAAAAGCCTCGGCGGCGTCGACTTCCATCACGATCGAACGCCGAGCGGCCGGCAACAGGTCGAAGATGAAACGCTCGAACTTGATTGCGTTCTTGTCGTCCGCGGCGGGCGAAACGAACTCGCCCGCCGCGTCGAGACTTGGCACGGCCTTGCGGGCCACGTGATACGGCGTTCCATCCGGCGAATTGGCCGTTCGCGCGAGGAACGCGACATCGAAAACGTGAACGGCGACGCTTCCCGCCCAAAGTCGCAACGATCCGTCGGCGTTCGTTTGGACGGCGTTCTCGATCGGCAAGTCGCTGTACTCGATGATCCGCACCTGATCGTCGACCGACACCACATTGCCGACGCGGTCCTCTGGAGCCGTTTTGGCAACGACCTGCGTCGACATCTCTGCGCCGCTCAGCACGTGGTAGCCAATAAATTCGCGATCGCACATGACGACGAGCGGGTTGTCGACCTGAAAGTAGAACAACTGTTCGAGACCCCGGCGATGGATGTCGGCAAGCGATCCCGACTTATCCAGCGCAGCAAGCATTCCGCCGTGTCCGTCCGGACTGAGCGCCAGCGAACCGCGGTCGGCCAGTAGCAACTCGCCGGTCTCAGCGTCGACGGCCGGCAGATTGCCTTGCTGAAAGAACCGCACGTCGTCGGCGGGCAGGCCGAAGAATCGATGCTCGGTCAAATAGGCCACGGTCTCTCGGTGCGTGGCGTCACTCGTCATCACGTACAGCGGAATCGCCGCGCCGTACCGACGCCGCGTAGCCGCGAGTTTCTCCAGCAGAATCTGAAACAGCGAGTGGCCGCTGACAGGTCCGATGGGGAACATGCCTTTGGGATGCTCGAAGCCGAGCCGCGAACCCTGTCCGCCGGCGACGAGAACGGCGCCGACTTTGCCTTGGGCGATCGCTTCGGTGCCGCGCTCGGCGGCGGCAGTTCGCGAAATCGGTCCGCTATCGACACCGACGCGAAACGCCGGCGGAGCGTCCGCGCGGGCAGCGAGCGCGCGGTAGTCTTCCGAAGCGTCGCGCTGGGCAAACAGCCGCGCGACCAACTCGAGGTCCACGCTATCAATCTGCTCGGACAATCGCTGGCGTTGCACCGCCGACAGATCGTTCCAATAGCGCAGCAGGTGCTGTTGCTTTGCCGGCGTTAGCCGCTCAAGCAGACGTGTGTATATTGCGTCGCTGGCGGTCATGCGTCGAATGTTTTCTTGCGCCTCAGAACGCCTAAAAAAAAGTACCGCGCCGCACCCAAACGTACGCCAAATAACACAACACCGGAAAACCGATGAAGATCAGCGCGTACGTCGCTGACGTGGTCCAAGTTCGTCGCGGCCAACGAGCCATTGTCGTTCGTCCGGCAAGCGTGCGTTGCCCAGCAAGTGTAGATCATCGAAAGCGGTGATGGGGCGTCGGTCGCCGCGAGCCGATTATAGGCGCGTCCCCGCTCCTTCGGCAGGCCATCGGCTTTACGGACGCTTTGGGGCGGCCAGAAAATCGGCCCACATGCGCTCGTACAGCCCCTCCATCGAACGAGCAAACCCGACGGTGTCGCAGATCGTCGCGCCGCGGAGTCTATCGCGCATGCTCGCTCGCATGTCGCCGAGTCGCGCCGCAGATCGTGCCGCGTCGCCCCACGAGATCGCGAGATCCATGTAGCCCGCCAAATTGTCCGCCACCCAATCGGCCAATTCCGCCTCGCGCAAGATCGTCGCGCTGGTCCGCGACGCCCAGCGGTCGCCGTCGAACGCGACGACGGGCACGCCCTGCCAAATCGCCTCGGTGGTGGTCGTCCCTCCGTTGTACGGAAACGTGTCGAGAGCCACGTCGACCTCGCGATAGGCTTCGAGAAAATCGGAATGCCGCTCCGGACCGCTCAGCACGATCCGCTCCGCTGCCACGCCAAGCGCCGACAGCTTGTCGCGAAAGAACTGCCGATGCGACGCCACGCCCAGATCAGCATTCTTGAGCATCAGCCGCGCCGTTGGGCAGCGCCGGAGGATTTCCGCCCAAGCCTCGAGCACTTCGTCCGTGACCTTGTACTGCGAAGCAAAGCATCCGAACGTGACGTATCCGCGCTCGACGCAGGGCGGCGGCTGCACGTCGGGCACGGGATAGTCGACGGAGAAGGTCAGGTACGAACCGGCCGCGCGGACGACGCGTTCCGTGTAATTCGGCTCCTCGTCGGCGCGAATTACGTGGCGGTCGCCGATGAGATAGTCGAACCACGGCACGCCGGTAGTCGCAAACATGTTGAACCACGCGGCGACGACCGGCGCCGGACGCCGCGCGAATACGGCCAGTCGGTCCATTCGGCTGTATCCGTTGAGATCGACGAGGATATCGATATCGTGCTCGCTGATGAGGGCCGCAGCCGCGTCGTTGTCCATGCCCGTTAGGTCGCAGACCACGTCGTCGCCGCCAGGGCGATACGCCGTCGGCAGAGCGGGCTCGGCGTCGCCTTCGCGCGGCGGTTGGTAAAACGCACCATCGTGAAACAGGTACACGTGAAACCGCGACCGGTCGTGCCGATTGACCAATCCCCATACCGGCTTCATCCAATTGTCGCGGCCAAAGAACGCCGAGACGTAGCCGATCCGCAGGCGTTGGCCCGCGCCGCGCGTTCGGCCATGCAACGCAACGGTACTGGCCTCTTGCATCGAGCCCCACGCCGCGCGGGCATCGCGAACCGCCGCGTGGTCGGCGCTGGACGAACCGGGAATCGCGACGGCGATCGACCGCAACGCCAATTCCTTGAGTCGATGGCCCTCGTGTCCTTCGCCAGCTTGCGATAGCGCCATTCCGAAGTGCGCCAGCGCCGCGTCCACTGCACCCAGCTTGAACAGCGACTGCGCAAGATTCTGGTGGGCTTCGGCGTACTCCGGCTCGATTGCCAAACAGCGTCGAAACGCCGCCGCCGCCGCAACGTTGTCGTTTCGTGCCAATTCCGCGCAGCCGAGACCAAACCAACCTCGAAGCATCTCGTCGTCCAAAGCGACGCAGCGGCAAAAGCACTCCACGGCTCGCTCGTTTTCGCCTGCCGAGTGCCGAATGTGCCCCAGCCCGAACCACGCGCTGGCCAATGTGTCGTCCATTGCCAGCGCTCGCTCGTATCGCGACGCCGCTTCGTCGATCCGTTGCTGCTCATGCAACGACTCGGCCAGGGCAGCGTGGATGTCGCCGCGGTTCGGCAGGCACTCGACGGCTCGCTCGAACTGGCGGATCGACTCGTCGTACGCGCCCTTGCCGACGAGAACGAGGCCGAGCTGATGGTAAGCCTCGCCCGACGCTGGATTGAGCATCACGGCTTTTCGCAGCCGCAATTCGGCGTCGTCGAGCCGGTTCAAGCGGCGCAGGACGATCGCCACGTTGAAGTACAAGTCCCAGCGTCGCGGAAGTAGCTTGATCGCCTTCGACAGCAAATCGACGGCCGCCGCATCGTCGCCCTGCCGCGCGGCGACAATGCCGCAGAGCGCCAAAGCGTCGCCGTTCTTGGGATCGCTTCGCAAGATGCGGCGGCAGGCAGCCTCGGCGTCGTCCCAACGCATTGCCTCCATCGCGGCGTGGGCGTCGGCCAGCAGTTCGTGCGTTGCCATCGTGAGTCGTCTTCTCGTGTTTTGCTTCTATTTCGATTCGTACTATCGCCGCGCCTCGGACACGGAACTGTTTCGCTTTCCAGCGACGGTCACGGGCGAAGCCACTGTTGGGCGTGCTCGGCGACAAACGCATCGTCGTGTAGATGCGGGTACGCTCGATAGACGCGGTCGATCTCG
>JAJDEG010000384.1 GCA_029259895.1 Planctomycetota bacterium | reverse complement strand
ACCACATTGACCTCGCCCCCCTCTCGCACCCAAGCCGCGACATCGTCGAGCGTGGCGTCCTTAAACGCTACGTCGACCTGCTTGGCCAACGCCTCGGCAAGTCGTCCTTCGGTCACTGGCTCCGTAGCGTTCAATACTTCGGCCGGCGACGACGTTTCGCCAACCGTTTCGTCAACTTGCGTCAATGCGTTCGCGCCGACGATCGCCGAAACCAGAAATGCGGCTGCCAGTAGCGCCGCCGCGAACCCCTGCTTTGATCGCAACGACATGGCTCTTTCCTCGTGCTTCTTGCCCCCGACAGACTCCTATTCGAAACAACCGCTAAGATTTCTTCCCCGCCGCCAACCGCCCGATCACCCGCGGCATCAGCTTCGCCAGATTCGGCGTCTTTTTCAGGTCGTAATCCTTCACTAGCTTCATGAACCGATCGCCGTCCTTCTCCAGCATCGGGTGAAGGTTCTGCCACACGATGTTCGGAATCAGCTTGTCGTCGCCGCACGTGGCCAGCACTTTCACCAACACCGGCATCGCGTCGACGCCCTCGATCTTCCTCGCCGCAATCGCCACTTGCAGCTTCACGTCGGCAGCTTCGTCCTCGGCAGCCTTCACGACGATCTCGCGAATTTCATTGGACACCTTGCCTTGATTTCCCGCCGCCCGCACCGCCCATGCTCGGTACGTGGCGTTCGTGTCGGCAAGCAACCGGCGATGGAAAGCCTCATCCAGCGGGCCGCCCCCGATCAACGCCCACAGCGCATGCATCGGCCGCGATTTCGCCGCAACTTTCCCATTCGACGATTCGCTTTCGCCCAGCACAATCGATTCGAGCAATTCCCGCGTCTTCGGGTCGTTCCGCTCGGCCAGCAGTCGCTGTGCGAGATCGCGAAAAAAAACGTTCGGACTGCCCAGTCGCTCGAGCAATTCAGCATCGGTCTCTGCGGCGAGATCGAAATTCTCCGCCCGCGGCGTGTCCTTGTACCGCACGCGATACAGCCGCCCCATCCCTCGGTCGATCCCCTCCGGATCGCGATTCGCGTCCTGATAACAGTGATACCGGTCGTACCAATCCAGCACGTACAAACACCCGTCCGGCCCGGTCTTCTGCACGACCGGCATGAACCACGCATCGTCTGCGGTGAGGAAATCGTCCTCGCCGGTCGCAAAGTAAGTCGCGCCATCGCGCTTCAGCTTATCGACGTTGATGCAGTTGCCGTGAATGTTGCCCATGTACAGCTTGCGGCGATACTCCGCGGGATAGGCGTCGCTGTCGAAGTAGTGAATGCCACAGTACGCCGCCTTCTGATGCCGATGCTTGACGATCGATTCCAGCTTCCAAGTGAACTGCGGATACGGCCCACCCTGGCGATGGTAATAGCCCGACTCGGTCAAGTGCCAAAGATGGTCGATCACACAAGCGCTGATAAACGCACTCCCCTCGTCGTCCCAGGCAACACCCCACGGGTTGCTCGTCCCTTCGCAAAACAACTGAAACTCGCGCGTCCGCGGGTGGATGCGAAACAACGCACACGTGAACTTGAAATCCTTGCCGTTCTGCTTGATGTGCGCCGGATTGAACACGCCGTTTAGCCCATACAACCAGCCGTCCGGACCCCACGTCAGCGAGTTCGGCAGCTCGTGCGTATCGTGTCGTCCGAATCCCGTCACGACCACTTCGCGTTTGTCGGCCTTGCCGTCGCCGTCGGTGTCCTGCATGAACAGAATGTCCGGCGCGTTCGCCACCCACACGCCGCCATGCCCCACGGCGATGCCCGACGGAATGTTCAAGTCGTCGGCAAACACGGTCACCTTGTCGACCGTGCCATCCTGATCGGTGTCTTCGAGGATCTTCACGCGGTCGCGCCCCGGCCCGGCACTCTTCCGCGGATACTCGAAGCTCTCCGTAATCCAAAACCGCCCTCGCTCGTCGATCGTCATCGCCACCGGGTTCACCACGTCCGGCTCGGCGGCCACGAGTTCAACCGAAAAGCCTTCCGGCACCTTCATCTTCGCCAGCGCCTCCTGCGGAGATAACGCCGGTCCCGGCGGTTTGTCCTGGGCGTGAGGGATCGGCTCCTTCTTCTTCGCCGCATCGCGCTGGGCCGCATCCGACGGCGTAAGCCAACACGCCAGCGAAACGATCGTGCAAGCGATCGAAGAAACGAGGAACAACGCGCAAGCACTCAGCCGGGCAGTAACGAACGATCGCATCGAAAGACTCTCGCGTGAGGGAATAAAACCGCGCAAACCGATAACCGCAGCACCCGATTATCGTTGCCCGTCCCGCGCGCGGCAACCGTCCATCCCCTCGCCGCGACAACGAATTCGTCGTCGCAACACGAACGCTGAGACAACGTTACCGCCTCTGCCGCCTCGCCCGCGGCGTGTCGAAAATGCCGCTCTCCGCCGCCAAAGCGCGGTCCACCGCCAGCGGATCGATTCGCGTTGCCGCTGTCGTCGATCTCGTTGCTCGCACGAGTGCGTCGCCGCGACCGATGACCCGCGATCGTGCCGGTCGTTCGCGCGGCGCAGCGACCGCGTCGCCCGTCCGCGCCACCACGGCCAACGGCGCTGCCGGACTCGCCGGCGCGAGCACGCTTCCGAAATGTTCGACGAGCAGCGCCATATCGACGCGATCAACGACCGTATCGCCATTCAGATCGCCGTCCAAATACGTCAGCGTTCCACCGACGAGATAGTGTCGCTGGATCACCATCAAATCCGCCAGCCCAACCCGTCCGTCTCCGTCGAGATCGGCGAACAAGCTCGACCGCGCTTCCACGGCGCCGATATCGATCCGCGAAACGGTGTCTCGATTCCCGTCGATCACGCGCGACTCGCGGCGTTGGTCCATCGACAGCGACGGCGAAAACGCACCGGGGTCGAACGTCGGTTCCCCGGCGTCTATCAGCGGACTAATCGGAAACAGCAAGTGGGTTTGCGTTAGACCGCCGTTATTCGCGAGCGGACCGATGAAAGGTTCTAGCGGATTCCCGATCGTTCCCACGCGATTCCCGTTAACGCCGTCGCCGATGCCGGACGAACCGGTCCCCGCGCCGATCCAATTGTAGGCACTCGTTATCGCGAAGTTTCCGAGCAAGTCGTCCGGCGAAGACGAGCCTTCCGGCACGACAAACAGGTTCTTCGCCACGATCGTATTTCGCATCGAGACCGCCGCGCCGAGCACGGCGACGACTCCGCCGCCGTCGAACGTCGCGGTGTTCTTGGCCACCGTCGCGCTCGCCAACGATGCCGTGCCGGTTTGCGCATAGAGGCCGCCGCCGGCGCGTGCCGCATTCCCGCTCAACGTGCTGTTGACGATGCTCAGCGACCGTCGCGAAAAGATCGCGCCCCCTTCTCCGCCCGTCCCCGCATCGTTGCCGCTCAGCGTCGAATCTCGAACCGTAACCCCGCCTCCCTCCGTATACAGTCCTCCGCCTCGCGGCACCGGCGCAACGCCCCCCGCCGCATCCAGGCGATTGCCGCGAAGCGTCGACCGCGCGATGGTCAACCGCGATTGCGTGCTCAACACGCCGCTCCGGTTAAAGATCGCGCCGCCGAATGCGCTGGCCACGTCCTCGCTATCCGCGCTGGCGCGGTTGTCCGCCACGAGTACGTCGGAAATGTCGACCACGACATGCCCGAAGTCGCCGATGTTAGCTAACGCGCCGCCCCGCGCCCTGGCGGTCTCGCCGTCGTTGGCGTCCGCCGTGTTCGTCCGCAGCGTGCCCCCGTTGACGGTTAAGTTCGCTCTGGCGGTCGGCGCCGACGCGGACACCACGCCCGACTCGTTGTGGATCGCGCCGCCGTCCGCCGATACTTCGGCCGTCGCCACCGCATTTGCGACCGACGCGTTGTTTTCGAGCGTCATCGACGCCGACGACATCGTCGCGATCGCGTTGTCCATCCGCGCCCGGTTGTAGAACGCGCCGCCCTGGGCGACCGCCTTCGGATCGATCGTTGCCCCGCCGCCGCCGACGAGCGATGAAACCGAGTTGCCGTTGGCCGTTGCGTCGCTGGCCGCAAACGTCGCGATCGCCTGGCCGCTTTCCGCGCGATTGTGGACCGCGCCGCCGGTGGCCGACGCGGTCGCCGTCGCCGATGCCGTGGCCAGATTCGCATTGAGCACGGTCCCTTCGGTGGTGACGGTAGCCCGCGCGTCGCCGTTGGACGCCCGATTGTAAATCCCACCTCCTTGCGCCGCCGCATCCACCACCAACTCCAGGTTTCCCGCCGTCGCGCGATTGCTCGACACCGATCCGCCGACCATCGTAAATGTGGCCATCGACGTCGGGCCGTCGGCCGCGTTGCAGATGCCGCCCCCCTGCGCAAGTGAAGAATCCTGCATCAGGTTGATCGCCCGATTGTTCGTCACCGTCGTTCCGTTGAGCGTCGCCGTCGCTGCGGTCGCGACCGAAAGATTCACGATGCCCCCGCCCGACTCGCTCGCCGAGTTGCCGGAAACCGCGCTCGCGTTGAGGATCAACGTACCGCCCTGATTGAGCACGCCCCCCGCCGACAGCGCGAAGTTATTGCTAATCGTCGAATTCGTGATGGTCAGCGATCCGTTGACGTTGTTGATCGCGCCGCCGCCATACTCGGACGTGTTGTTGCTAATCGTCGATTGGTCGATTGAAAGCGTGGCTCCGGCCGCGTTGGCGATGCCGCCGCCAGTTGAGTTGGCGAAATTTTGCCAAACCAACATGTCCACCAGCGTCAGATTACCTGCGTTCAGCACGCCGCCGCCATTCGGTTCGATGCCGCCCTCCACCGTCAATCCGCGAATCTCGACGGTCGATCCCCCGTGAATGTGGAAAATCCGGTCGTCCTCGCCGTTGCGTACGATCGTCGTCGCTCGATCGGCCCCCAAGATCCGCGTCGTGTGGCCGGGATTGGAAACGTCCAGATCGCCAATGCTCCCCGCGTTCTCACTCCGGCCGGCTCGGCTTAGCGTATACGTTCCGATAGGCACGTGAATCGTCGCATCGGCACCGCCCGTGTTGGCCATCAGGATCGCTTCCCGCAGCGAGATATCCGCCGGAGTGCGGTCGCCGTCGTCCTCGTCGACCGTCACGGTCACGAAGATTTCCAACGGGGGGCCACCTGCCGGTTGCGGAGCGGCCGCCGGGTGCGGCGCGTCCGCGATCGGCGAATCCGGCGGCAGTGCAAAGAAACTCGACGCGCAGTTCGCGCCCAAATCACCAGTCGGCGTATTCGCCGGCGGCGGATGGACGATTGCGGGCCCCTCGTTCACCGGCAAGTCGTTCACCGGCAAGTCGTTCGCCAGCAAGTCGTTCGCCACGCCGTCGTACGCCGGATAAGCCGCCAGCAGCGTCCGCCCTTCGAGCGATTCCATCCGCAGCACGCGGTAGCCCGCCCGGCGACGCAAACCCGGCGCGCGAACCGTCCACCAACCCCGCGCGGGCACGCTCGCCGACGGTTCTGGCGACCGACGCGTCATGGCTCGTTCCGCTCGTTCCAATTCGCGCGGACACACCCAGACCGTGCCTCCCCACCCGTCGCCACGGCAATTCGGCGTGCCGCCAATTAAGACCACAATTGGCCAAGAACTTCGTGAATCTTCGCTAAATTCATTTTAGGCTGGCCG
>JAJDEG010000383.1 GCA_029259895.1 Planctomycetota bacterium | reverse complement strand
CACGATGGGCGCGCCGGCCTTTGTGAACGGCTTCCGTACGAATTGCACGGTGGCGAGGTTTATCGCTGTTCGTCGAGGCTAACGGCGGCGACGACGCACGATTAGGGCGCCGCCCATCATGCCCGCACAGGCCAGCAGCGCAACCGAACTCGGCTCGGGAACCATCATCGCTTGAACTTCGCCCTGCGACAGGACGGTGTCGAAGACGCGAACTTCATCCATACGACCGGCGAACCATTGAGCTTCGGCAGCGCCGTACGAGCGGCCGATCGCGTAGGGATCGTCAACGCCGTTGTTGCCGAGGCCGGTGTTCATGTTCGCGGTGTTGCCGTTTGTGCCGGCCACTGCGCCATTGACATAAAACGTCGTTCCAACGCTGCTGGAAACGGTGGCCGCAACGTGGACCCATTGGTCTAGCGGAACGCCGGCTGGAACATCTTGATCGACGACGCCATTCTTGGTGAACCGCATGCGACCGTCGCCCCAAACGCCGAAGGACCAACCGTCGCCGTCCCATGCCGCGTCGTCGCCGATGATTCGATTGAGCACCGAATTCACTCCGGCTTTCGTTCCAAGCGTGGCGGAATCCATATAGACCCACGCGGCGACGGACATGTTGTTGGCCAGAGAGCGAAGCTCGGCGGAATCGGCTACCGAGAGCTGCCAAGCACCGTTGCCAGTCAGAGAAACGGCGCTGCCGAAACCCGCCGGTCCCGCGACACCATAGTTATGGCCCACGCCAACCGCAACCGCTTGTTGGCCACCGACCAAGTCGATGATCGGAGAACCGGCCTGACTCATATTGTAATGAGCAATTTCCGCGGCGCTTGCGGCGCCAGCGAGCGACAGGCAAGCAGCAACCGCCACGGCCCGCCGTAGAACAATCCAACAACGCAACTTCATTAGAACACCTCGAAAAGCAACAGAGTTGAAATCAATGGATGCCTGGAAAGTCCGCAATTACCGCCGACTCGTACGCTACACCAACGAGACACGATCAAAATTGATCGGCTCGCCACGATCAGCTCGCCACATCGCGTCGCCGGTTTCTTAGAAACCGCCCGCGCCGCGTCCGAAAACCAGTCGTCGTGAAAGTCGTCAATCTCGTTCCCGGAAGGAAAACACTTGACACCACCCTAATCCGCGAATTGCTAACTGTCAACGAAGTAATTCTCGGGCGCAAGACCGACGCAGGACCACCCACATGCCCCTTAATGTGGGACATGATCTATAAGCGGCAGATTGGGCGCCGGCACGTAAAGGACCGCGACGCAGAAAACGCATGCTCGTGGCCAAAGTGCAGCCAAGCGGGCGGTACATTGACGGACGTTGGCAAGACGACGGTCGCCGATTCTGATCCTCGCCCGCACGCCCGTCAGCAGCCCATGAAACGTGTCGGGCAATATCAGCTGCGACTCGGCCACGTCCAGCAACATTCGAGGCCCAAATCACCCGGTCCACTAAGGCACTGCGGCTGTCAGAAATTTGCCAAGCAACTGAAACATCTACATCCACCCCGCAGCATGCGCCGGACCATTCTCAAACCGAAGCAATTCAGCCAACTCCAGCCGGCTGCCATCGAACAACCCAGCCACGTGCCGGCCACTCGAAGCGCCCATATCGACGGCGATATGAACAATGCTCGACATCGGAGCAGGGATCGGGGGGCAAAGACGAGGAATCAGGAATTGTGACGCCGCAAGCGAAATTCGTACGCTGCGAAAGAAGCCGTATTCGATAGATTTCCACACCCTGTGGATCGTCGCGACGGTGGGCGGTCCCGCGGGGAGAAAATGCTTTCTATCCGGTCGCGGCGCCGCTGCCCACCGGGCATGATGGATGTGCCGAGCGCTTTTGGGTCTCGGTCGATGCGGCTTGCGTCTCGATAGAAGCAGCGCAAGCGAAGCCCCGCCAGACCAGAGGCCGGGCGGGGCTTGAGTAAGTCAGCACGATTCGGCCAGAGCTTTTATTGGGCCCGGCCACGCATTTTGGCGGCGGACGAAGCTCAGGCGGCTTCGAGTTGACGTGGAGACGGCTGCGGCGTTGCCTATTCGGCTGACTTTGTCACCGTTTGCTGTTCCAGGAAAGGAAGAAGATCAGTGTGGTGACCGATCATCTTCCACTCGCCGTTCTCCTTGCGGAACAGGTTGGTGGCCCGGATCGAAACTTGTACGGTGCGGCCGTCCGCGTCTAGATTGCTACCCCGCTCGATGCACTGAGTGAATGCCAGGTCGTTGCCCACGGTGACGCGCATTTCATAGGGCTTGACCTGACCGCCGAGTTTCAATGCGGCCTGCGATTCCCACGCTTGACGCACGTCGTTCCAGCCCAACGTAATTCCGCCGCCGGGCCCCATGTAGGTCACGTCGTCGGCGTGCGACCAGATCTCCTGTATCGGGCCGGCGTCGCCGGTAAACATCGTATTGAGGCCCGCATAGAACTGCGCCGTCGCTCGTTCGACCGCCTTCGTCTCGTCCGCGGACGAGCGACTGCAAGTCGCAAAGCACGCCGCCGTCACCGCCAGAATCCTAGCAGTCGATAAAACCAAAGCTTTCGCGTTCATAGAAAATGCCCCCGTAGCGAATTGACGAAAAGAAAAACCGCGCATCGGACAAGACGAACGCCTCGGTGCTCAGCGCGTCGTAGCGCCTGTCGACCGCTTGCTACCGCGAGAACCATCGCGTCGCGTTATCCAATGGAAGGATAGCTCGCCGTTCTCGACCGGGAATTGCGTTCACTTCCGGCGAACTTTGGGGGATTTCGACCAACCACGACATGCCGGCTAGTGCGGGAGCGGGCATGTCTGTTTTGAATACCGCATCGGTTGACGCAGTCGTCGATAGTCCCTCAGATCGTCCACGCGTGCCGAACCGATAGGACAATCCGCTGCGTCAATGAACTGCCGGTGTGGCGACTGAACGAATTCTGGCCGTTGCAGTCCGTCGTCCGCCCGCAGCGACGCGGTGAGAAAGCCGGCAGCCGAACGACTACTTCACCGCCGCGGCAGTGTAATTCGGCGCGGCAAGAAACGTCGCCACCGGCTTGCCGTCCTCAAGATTCCAAACCACAATCTGCCCGTCGTAGCCGCCCGACGCCACGCGTTTGGTGGCTGGGTGAGCCGCGACGGAATAGACCCAATCAGTTTGGCCGTCGAACTTACGGACCGCGCCGCGGTCGTTATCGCGGAACTGGCGGACCGATTTGTCGGCCGAGCAGGCGAACAGATGCCCGTCGCGGTTGACCAGCTTGTAGACCTCTTCGCCAAAGCCGCCGATCTCGCCGGCATTGCCGCCGTCGGCGACTTTCCAGGCGCGAATCTTGTTGTCGCGGCCGGCGCTATAAACTTGCTCGCCGTCGGCCTTGAACGCGACGCCGTACACCGGTTCGCCGTGGCCGCTGTGCGTGCTGATGAGATTGCCCGTGGCGGCCTCGAACGCTTTGGCCGTCTTGTCGCGGCTGGCCGAGGCGATCTTCGATCCGTCCGGACTCCACGCCACGGCCATCACCCAATCGGCGTGGTTCTCGATGACGCGAAGCTCGTTACCGCTCTCCACGTCGTAAATGCGGATCGTGCGGTCGGCCCCGGCCGTGGCGAGTTGCTTGCCGTCGGGGCTGAATTGGGCGTCGAAGATTTCGTCGGCGGCCTTGCCCAACGCGCGGACGAGCGATCCGTCGGCCGGATTGAGCAGGACGACTTCGCCGAGTCGGCCCGGCGTGCCCGCGGCAACGGCGAGCAGCGAACCATCGGGGCTGAACGCGATGGCGTGCGTTCGCTGGGCGATGTCCTTGATGCGGCGGACCAGCGAGCCGTCCGCCGGATTCCACACGGTGATCTCGTTGTACCCGGCGGCGAACAATTCGTTGCCGCCCGGGGCAAACGCCAGCGCCGTCACGGGCGTTGGATGCTTGTAAGCTTCCGGCGGCATCGGATGCGGCAGCCGCGGCAAGATCGAGGCCAGCGTCGCCGCCTCGTCGCCACCATCGAACGCCGCCCCTTCCTCGATCCACTTCTTTACGAGAGCGATCTGCTCGGCCGAAAGCGGTTCGCCATCCTTGGGCATCCGCTCGTCCTCGTCGCCCGAGGCGATCAGCCGCAGCAGTTCGCTGTCGTCATGGTCGCCGGCGGTGAACGGCGCCAGTTCGTTGTCGCCGGCCGTTTTCAATCGGGCGAACGTGTCGACGCGATAGCTGCTCTCGGCCTTGTCGGCGCCGTGGCAAGCCTGACATTTTTCGACCAGCATCGGAGCAATGTCGCGACGAAAGCTGACCGTCCCGGCGACGGGCATCGGCGCTTCAGCAGCCGGTACGTCAGGCTCCGTAGCGCGCGGAGCGTCGTCCGCGCGAGCCACAGCCAACGCGATGCCGACACACATCAACGACGAAATTCCCAACCGCATGAAATGCAAGTCCATCGCCACCATCCCTCTAGAACCGTATTCCCTAAACCCTGACCCCCGTACCCCGACCCCTGCTCAATGCTGAAACAAAAACTCGTTCGTATTCAAAATCGCCCAACAGACGTCTTCGAGCGCCTTGCCTCGGTCTTCCTTGCCGTCAATGTGGGCGGTCGAAGCCGATAGTTCGTTTTCGTTCGGCTCGCGGCACAGCGCGGCGACGTACAGCTCGCGAACGATCTCTTCGTTCGTCTTGCCCGCCGCGGCCAGCTTGTGGAAGCGGTTCTCCTTATTCTGCAATTTCGCATGGATCAGCGGCCCGTTGAAAAGTTGCAGCGCCTGCGAAAGATTCGACTCGTTCGAACGTTCGCACGCACAGGCCGTCTGCCGCTCAGGCTGGCCGAAGACCTTGAGGAAGTCGTTGTTCACGTCCGGGCTGGGCAGTTGCGTCGCCCGTGTGCCCGGCGGCATGTTCGGGAAGTTTTCCGGCACGGCCGTGACATGGCAAATCGCGTCCAAGAGCGGCTCGGCGGCAAGCAACCGAACGCGGGCGTGCGAAGCATACTTCACGTCGTCTTTGTTGAGCGGCGTGGTGGCCGCGCTCGCCTGATAGGTGCGGCTGTTGAGGATCGTCCGCAGCACGTGCTTGCGGTCGTAGCCGTGGCTGATGAAATCCTCGGCCAGCGCGTCGAGCAGCAACGCATTGGCCGGCGGGTTGCTGTCGCGGAAGTCGTCGATCGGCTCGACGATGCCGCGGCCCATCAGTTGCGACCAGAGGCGATTCGCCTCGACCTTGGCGAAGAACGGATTGTCCGGCCGCATCAGCCAGTCGACCAGTTGCGTCCGGCGGTCGTCGTCGCCGACGTCTTCGGCATCGCCAACGAGCGGCAGCCAGGGCTTCATCTGCTTGCCCGTCCGCGGCTGCGTGACTTCGCCGCCGCGGGCGATCCACACGACGAGCTCATCCTTCCGCGCGGTCGGCTTCCGCTGCACGCGATTGAAGAACGCGCCCAGACCGTAGTAATTGTCCTGCGTCCACCGCTCGAACGGATGGTTGTGGCACTTGGCGCACTGCATCCGCACGCCGAGAAACACCTGAGCGGTCGTTTCGGTGCAGTCGTTCGTATCGGCCGTGGCGCGATAATAATTCGCCGGCGGATTGGCGAACGTGCTGCCTTGGGCCAACAGCAACTCGCTGGCAAACTTGTCGTACGGCATGTTCGACTCGAACGCCCGGACGATCCATTCGTAATACTTGAACACGCCGTCGCTGGTGACGCTCTTGTTGTTCAGCCGCAGCAGATCGCCCCATTTCAGCGCCCAATACTTGCCGTATTCCGGCCGCTCCAAGAGCGTGTCGACGAGTTTCTTACGTTTGTCTGCCGACGTGTCGGCGAGAAACGCCCGCGTTTCTTCGATCGTCGGCAGAATGCCGATCACGTCGAGATACGCCCGGCGGAGGAATTCGTCGTCGGTACAAAGCTCCGACGGCACGTACTTGAGTTGTTCGAGCTTGGCGTCGACGAGCTTGTCGACATAGTTGAATTGCGGCGGATTCGTCCAGGCGAAGCCCTCGATGTCTTTGACGAACGTCAGGTAGCACGTCTCGACCTTTTCTAGATGACGCACCACGATGGCCGCCTCGCCGCGGTCGAGTCCGACAACCAGTCCGTCGGGTCGCGGCGTGGCGACGGCGGCGTCTGAGGTTGTGAACGTGGAAAGATCGGTCACGTCGCGGACCGAGCCGTCGGAAAAGTGCCCCAGCACGAGAAGCTGCTGCGTATGCGCCGGACGTTTGAGCACGCGGCCGGCCTTGGGAAAGACCTCGATCTTGACGCATTGCGGCGCGTCGTCCGGATCGACGCGGCAGCCTTCGGCGATCCACTGCCGCAGCGCGACGTAAGCGGCGTCGTCCTTGGCGAGTCGCTTGCCGCCGCCGTGAGCGACCTGCATCATCGGCTTCGCGAGCAGCAAACTGGCGTCCGGATCGGCGACGTTCGTTCGTCGGTTGTAGTCCTCGCGGACCAACGTCCGCTGGTCGAGCACGGCGTCGTAAGCGGCCAGCGACAGGCGAAACCCGCCCTTGCCGCTGGGCGAGCCGTGGCACGCGCCGCTGTTGCAGCCTTGCTTGGTCAGTGCGGTGAGCGCCTCAAAGTGAAACGAAACCGGATCGGCGGCCGCCTGGCCGGAGACTTCGACCGCGACACGCTGCTCGTGCGAACCGATGCGGATGATGATCTCGGCCTTACCGTCCCCCTTGGGCACGGCGGCACCGTTCTCGACGGCGACTACTTTGTCGTCGCTGCTGACGAATTCGGCCGCGCGGGTCAGGTCTTGCTGCTGTCCGTCGGCGTAGTGGCCGGTGACGAGCAAGTGCATCCGCCGCCGCGGCGTTTGCAGCTTGAACTCGGTTGGAAAGACATCGATCCGCTGCGGTTCGCCGCCGGCGATCGGTTCGAGGGCGACGGGCTTGTCGGCGGCTTCGCTCTCGGCCGCCCGGGCAGCGCCACACACCAAAGTGGCCGCCGCCAATAGCAGGCCGCTGGCGAACAACCACGGACTGTAACTGTTTCGGCTATGTCGGATTCGCATCGTGCCGTTCCTTTCGTCGTTATTTCTTGACTTCCAATGTTGCCGCCGGGCTTTCGACCGTAACTTCCTGTCCTTTGATCGTCGTCGTCGCCGCGACGATCAAATCGGCAAAGCTCCCCTCCGGCGCGTCGGCCGCTGCGGTAAGCATGACTTCCACTTCGCTCGCTTCGGCCGCGATCGCCAATTCCGCCGGCGCGTCGATGCCCGCCGGACGCTTGCGCCATACGAGCGCGATCGACGATTTCTCGTCGCCCATCCGCGTGGCGGTGATCTTAATCTTCTGCTGTCCGCCCGGCGCGATCGGTCCGGCCGGGGCGACGGAAACGGCGAGCGGTTTGACCACGGCGAGCGGCACTTCGGCCAGCACCGCCCGCTTGGTCTGGTTGTTGTGCTCGCCCGTGCCGACGATTCGCAGCGGCGGCATCGCCTCGGGCAGTTTCTCCGGTCCCTTGAGCGTGACGTCGTATTCGGCCTCGCCCTTGCCGACCGGTTTGACTTCCGCCGTGATGCCCTCGGGCAAGTTTTCAACGGCCACGCTA
>JAJDEG010000382.1 GCA_029259895.1 Planctomycetota bacterium | reverse complement strand
CCTGTGATGCCATCGAAAACGCCAGCGTGGAAGGGGGCCGATAATGCAACTCCACGAACAATACCGCCCAGCGACGTGGTCCGAAGTCGTCGGTCAGGACAAAGCGCTCGCCCGCATCGCCAAGCTACGCCGCCGCGGCATCGGCGGCCGCGCATTTTGGATTACGGGCCAGAGCGGAACGGGCAAGAGCACGATCGGCCGCCTGATCGCCGGCGAGATGGCCGACGAATGGTCGACCGAGGAAGTCGACGCCGAGAATCTCTCGCCCGGCCGTGTCGCTGAATTGGAACGCATGAGCAACAGCCGCGCCATCGGCAGGGGCGGCTGGGCATTCCTCGTCAACGAAGCCCACGGCCTCCGCAAGGGGACCGTCCGCCAATTGCTCGTCACCCTCGAAAGAATCCCGGCCCACGTGGTTTGGTTGTTCACGACCACCGTGGAAGGCGAACAAGCGTTGTTCGACGGCTGCGAAGACTCTCACCCGCTGGTGAGCCGCTGCACGATGCTAGCGCTCGCCCGCCGCGACTTAGCGACGCCGTTCGCCCAGCGTGCCCAGCAGATCGCCCGGGCTGAAGGCTTGGACGGCCAGCCGATCGAGCGATACGTCGCACTGGCGAAGAAACACCGCAACAATCTCCGTGCAATGCTGCAAGCCATCGAAGCCGGCGAAATGCTGGCCGAATGAGTCCCACCGCGCCCGGCCGGTCCCGACCCCGGCCGGGCGAATTCATATTACCCCTTTCCCCATGCCCAAAGGATTCCCCATGCCCAAGCGCAAGCCCCTATCGCTTACCGATACGCTCCGGCAAGAACTGGCCGCAGTGACGTCCGTCAACGCCGTCGCCAAAGCGCTCGATCTCAGTCAGCCAACGCTCGCCCGGTTTCTCCGCGGCGACACCGACAGCTTGACGTTCGAGACTGCCAGCCAATTGCTCAACCACTTCGGCTACGTTCTCGCCAAGCCAATCGCGCCGGCCCAACGCAACGCCAAGCGAGCACCGACCAAGCGTCGCAAACCCAAACGATGACGGCCCAAAGTGTAAAGTTTCATCCTCGCGCCAAAACCGCCGATCGGCGCGTTGCAAATCAACGACTTGCGCCGCGGCAAAAGTGTAAGCCACGGTTTCTAGATCATCCTTTACAGCCCATCCCGAAAGGGACCGCCATGCCGCGACATATCGCCATCTACGTTCGCGTATCGAGCAAGCGGCAGGACACGCGCAGCCAGGAGCCGGACCTAAAGCGCTGGGCCGAAGCCTACGCCGATGGCCAGCCCGTTGTCTGGTATCGCGACAAAGCCACGGGCAAGAACATGGACCGCCCCGGCTGGCGCAAGCTTGAAGCCGACATCGCCGCCGGCAAAGTCGCCAAGCTCGTCTGTTGGCGACTCGATCGCCTCGGTCGCACGGCGAGCGGCCTCACGGCACTGTTCGACGACCTCCGCGGTCGAAAAGTCGGACTAGTCTCACTTCGCGACGGTCTCGACCTCGAAACGCCGTCCGGCCGCCTCATGGCCAACGTCCTCGCCAGCGTCGCCGCCTATGAAAACGAAGTCCGATCGGAGCGGATCGTCGCCGGCCAAGCCGTCGCCCGCGCCAACGGCAAGCGCTGGGGCGGTAGCAAGCCAGGCAAACGCAAGAGCGTGACGCGCGAGCAGATCGTGGTCATCCGACGCCTAAAGCGCGAAGGCACGCCGGTGACGGCTATCGCGCGCGCAGTGCGACTCAGCCGCCCGACAGTATACGCAGTGCTTGCCGGCGCGTGAGCGTGTCAGCGGGCCGCACGAAGCCTATAATGGGGCATTGCAGGCCCGTCCGCACAAAGAAGAATCAAGGGCCTCCCGCCTCGCCTCACTCGCGCGTTCGCCAATCGCATCTCGTCGCCATGCCAACTAACTCGCATTCACGACCGTTCGAGATTGTCTCGACGTTTGCCCGGCGCGTGTCGGCGCATCCGCGTGTCGTGCAGCGCTGGCTCAAAGACGGGCGCATTCCGGGCGCGTATCTCTGCGACACGGTGTGGCTGATCCCGTCGTGGGCACGACGCCCGGTCCCTCGGCGACGGCTCCGCGGTGTGGACGGCCGGCCGACGTGATTGTGTGGCCGATTTACGTCGTGGCCAATAGCGATTCATTCCGCGCTGTTCACAGTCGCCGGCGGAAGTCACCGGCACATTTTCAGCTTATCCCGTGGCTTTCGCGCTGCGGCCATTCTTCGCCGCCGCCTACTTCGGCGGAAACAGCCACGCCCGCACGTGGTCGCTCACGGCGCGTAGCCGTTCGTCGCTGATCCGTTCGCGGTACCGAGCAGACATGTCGCTCGTCGCCGGTGCGTGGCCCATCACGGCGTCGACGGCAACTTGATCGCGAGTTTCGCCGCCGATCGTCTCATGCGTGTGCCTCAGCACGTAAAAGCCAATACCGCGGCGGTGGAATCCAAGGCGCTTCGCCAACTTGACGAACTCTTTGGCGACTGGATTATCTTGGGTGGCCTTGTGCCACCGCAGCCCCTTGGACGTGACAAAGCACAGCCCGGCGTCGGCCTCGTCTTTGGGCTTGGGCCGCTGCTCAATCGCGTCCCGCAACGCATCGATCGTTTCCCGCCATATCGGCGAACGTCTGGCAACCTGCGTCTTGGGCCGCGGAAAGTTTATCCAACCGGATTGCAGGTCCACGGCCCGGATCGGCAACAGCCCCACATCCGCGTTGCCGTAGCCGCAATTAATGCCGAGCAGAATCATCGCCTTTAGCGGCTGGTCCGCAGCGTCAATCAAGGCGCGAATCTGGTCCGCCTCCAGCATCTTCTCGCCGTTTTCATTCCGCTGGCGACGGAGTGCCTTCTGGCTCGGCTTCTTGAATTCCGTGCCGAAGTCGACAGGGGCGGGGATTAGCCGATTATCCCAGCAGAACTTGAACAGCATTCTCACCCGCGTAATGTCGTTGCCCAAGCAAGTGAGGCCGCGTGTCTTTGCAAATGTTGTCCGCAGTCTGGCAAAGTCCTCCGGTCGCAGGTCTGTGACTACCCGCGTCAGACCCAGTACGTTGACGAGCCGCCCGCATACGTCGTGGTGGTCGATGAACGTCCGCGAGGACAATTCGCCTGTGTCGACCAGACTTTTCTTTGCGGACAAGAAGCGGTTGACGGCCTCGCGGACCGTCAGTCCGTCGCCACCAGCACGAGGGGCGCGCCCAGCCAAGAGATCGTCTTTTTGGTCCAGCCACTTCGCGAGCGCGGCGTCGGGATCGTCCCACGGGCCGAAGTAGTGCAGCTTGCCGCGAACCTTCTTGCACCACCGCCCCGAAGGGTGTGGCGTCAGTGGAAAGTCCCTGTGGGGCTTACTGGGCTTGATGGAGCGAGACGCGCTGCTAGACTTGGACATGACGTCACCTTCGGCATAGCGGTCTAGGTGGTGTCCGACACCCGGCGGGAATCAGCCGCCCGGGTGTCAATTTCAACAGTTGCCAGGATATCGGTTGTCAGAACGGTTGTCAACAAGCCAAAATGGACTGGACAAAAAACGCCTTAAACCGTTTGTATTAAACAACTTGCCAGCGTAGCTTCAATTGGCAGAGCACCGCATTCGTAATGCGGGGGTTGGGGGTTCGACTCCCCCCGCTGGCTTCACGCGAGACTCGTTGACAGGCCTCTTTGGTAGGTTCTGTCAGCGAGTCTTTTCTATTGTCGCCGTAAGACTTTACGTCGACGCCGCCACGCCGCGGATCGCTTCTTGCGTCGCGTGGTGTGGTGGCAGAAAACGGCTCGTAATAAGCTCTTGCAAACGCCGGTGCAGACCGCCCTCGAGGCGAGCACGTGGGCACGTGGGCACGACGACATCGAGATCGCTCGGCAACTTCGCCGCAGCCCAAGAACGATCTGTCGCGAAGTCTCACGCAGCCGTGTCGGCGGCGAGTTTTTCGCGGCCGCGGCACATGCCAAGGCGATGCGTCGGCGGCGCGAACGAGCGCCATTGGTCGCCCGATTCCGATCGTTCGCCAAGCGAACCTAAATCAATTCCCGCATCGGCTCGACGTCGGAATCCGTCGGGTATCGCGGCACGCCCGAACCGTCGAACTGGCGGTCGCGGTGCGCGTCGAGGCCCATGTTGTGATACAGCGTGGCGAAGACTTCCTGAAACTTGACCGGCCGACTAGCCGGCTCTTCGGCGAACTTGTTCGTTTCGCCAATCACTTGCCCGGTCCGCATGCCGCCTCCGGCTAGGAGAGCCGCGTTCACTCGCGGCCAGTGGTCGCGGCTGTTCCTGTCGTTCAGCTTCGGCGTACGGCCGAATTCTCCCCAAACCACGACCGAAACATCCTTGTCCAAACCGCGTTCGGCGAGATCGGTCACCAAGGCGGACAACCCGGAGTCCAACAGCGGAAAATCCTCGCGAGCCTGCACGAAATTCATCCCATCGCCGCCGTGCCAATCCCAACGGCTGTAGTTCAGAGCCACGTAGCGCGCACCTGCCTCGACCAGCCGCCGGGCAATGCAAAGATTCTCCACCATCCGCGGCGCGCCATCTCGCTGAAACGCCTCTTCGCTCTTTCCATACCTCGCGACGATATCCGGGTCTTCCTTCGACAGATCCAACGCATCCCCCAGCTTGGAATCGGTCAAGATACCCAACGCGCGCTCCATCGACGCGTCGTAGCCCTCCATCCGAGACGAGACGTCCATGTCGCGTCGGAAGCGGTCGAGCGCTCCGCGCAACTGCTCGCGATTCTGCAGGCGTTCGAGCGTGATCCCCTTGAGTACCAAATCGTCCGACTTGTCGCGAGCCTTGCGGCCAACGGCATTGAACGGGTTGTGCTTGAGGCCCAAAAAACCGGCCGTGCCTGGCTCGCCCCACGTGCGATTGCCCGTCCCGTACATCAAGGCCATGTTCGCTGGCACCGCGAGATTGGTCCCGTCGGCGAGCCGAGAAACCCAAGCCCCGGCCGACGGCCAGCCGCCGCTCGGGCCCTGGTCCCCTTTCTTCCGGCCGGTCATGCACTGATAGCCGTCGTGCGCGCCGTCGGAATCCGACAGCGTGCGAATAATGGCAAACTTGTCCATCATCGCGGCGATTTTCGGGAACAGCTCGCAGATCTGGATGCCGGGCACATTCGTGTCGATCGGCTTGAAGTCGCCCCGAATC
>JAJDEG010000381.1 GCA_029259895.1 Planctomycetota bacterium | reverse complement strand
CAGCGTTACCGTCGCGACGCACGATGCGCTTCATCGCCGCGTCGGCTTCCAGCGTCGTGCTGTCGACGTTCTCGAAGTAACCGCCGAGCAACATGCGAACGTAAACGCCCGGCGGGATCGAAGGCTGGCCGCGTCTTTCCTCCGTGACGTAATACGGTTGGCAGCGGCGTTCGATCCAACGGTCGAACTCGGCCTCGGCGAGCAGTTGATTGAGCTTGCGATAGAGCAGTTGACTGAGCTTGCGATAAAACGGATGGCCCGCCGACCTGGGCAACTCGCCCGCCAGGATGAACAAAGACTCCTGCCGCGCCCGCCGCCTGACCATCGCCACGATCAAACCTCCATGCTCAACAGCGCGATTCACCAACTGTCATCAACACAGCCAACGAACACCACCATGCCACGCCCGGCAAGAATTCATGTCGCTAAACGTTAGACGGGCATACTTCAACGGCCTGGTAGGTATTCTAGGCAAGGATGAAATCGGGGCGAGAGGATTCGAACCTCCGACCCCCTGCTCCCAAAGGGCGTCTGACTTTCGCCGAGATTCCGCGTTTTTCCCGAGGAAAACGGCCACTTTACCTCAACCGGCGGGCTTTTCAAGCCTTCGCACCGCATCGCGTTGTTTCTCGGGAATTCGCGGTATTTCGGGAGGCGACGGGCGCGGCAAAAGAGTACGCCCAAAGTGGCGACTGCTGTGTCGCCCACTCGCGGCTATGGTCGCTTCTCGCCGGTGGCCGGCTCTTGCTTAGCCGGATTATGGAACCGCCACTCCTTATTGACGATCAGCCTCGCGCCGCGGCGGAACGAGAGATATGACCATGCCCATTGAAGCACTACGAGCGTACGGTTTTTGAAGCCGGTCAGATAATAGATATGCACCACCAGCCAGACGACCCAGGCCGCGAAACCAGCCAATCGAAGTCGTCCGACCTCGACGATCGCGCGGCTGCGGCCGATCGTGGCCATTTGCCCCTTGTCGACGAAGTGGAACGGCTGACGGGGTTTGCCTGCTAAATCGCGGCGAATGGTCTTCGCCAGATACCGGCCTTGCTGCATTGCCACCGGCGCCGTGCCCGGCAAGGGCTTACCAGTCTGGTGCGTAGAGCAGGCCAGATCGCCGACCACGAAGACGTGCGCATGCCCGTTGACGCTCAAGTCCGGTTCAACGCATACCCGGCCTTGGCGATCCACTTCCAGCCCCGCATTTCGTCCCAGCGGTGATGCCGTCACGCCGGCCGCCCAGAGCACGGTGGCGGAACGAATCCGCTCAATGCCGATCTCCACGCCGTCCGCATCGATCTTCGTGACCGCGCTCGACGTCCAGACTTGTACACCCAGGTGTTCCAGGTCGCGGGCCGCGCGGGCGGCCTGTTTTTCTCCGAACATCGGCAGGATGCGCGGACCCGCCTCCAGCAGAATCACGCGGGCCTGACGTGCGTCAATGTTGCGAAAATCCTTGGCCAGCGTGAACCGGCTCATTTCGCCAATGGCGCCGGCCAATTCGACGCCGGTTGGCCCGCCCCCAACGACGACGAACGTCAACAGTCGCTTGCGGTCCGACTCGGACGGGTTGCGTTCGGCCGTTTCGTAGGCCAGCAGCACGCGCCGCCGAATCTCTGTCGCCTGTTCGAGGGTCTTGAGACCCGGCGCGAACTCTTCCCATTCGTCGTGGCCGAAGTAGCTGTGTCGGGCGCCGCAGGCGAGGATCAGGTAATCAAACGTCAACTCGCCGAAATCGACGACGGCCGCCTTCCGGTCCAGGTCGATCGAAGAGACTTCTCCCTGCAACACACGGACGTTTCGATATCGCGACAGCAGGTTGCGGATCGGAGCCGCGATGTCCGCCGGGCTGAGGCCGGCCATTGCCACCTGATACAGCAGCGGCTGAAAAAGATGGTGGTTGGTGCGGTCCACCAACGTCACGTTGATGTCCGCGACGCCGCCCAAGCCCTTCGCGGCGTTCAGGCCGGCGAACCCGCCACCGATAATGAGAACGTGGCGCATCTTTAGAGACGAACCGAGGTGGCTGTGGACGTTCGATGACGTCGACCTACGCCAAGTCCGATGTTGTCTTGGCGGCTCGGAGTTTCGTCGACGCCACATAGCGCTGTCCCATCGTAAATGCCGTTGGCTTACCCGATTTCGATGTCATGTCGTTTTGGATCGGCGATGGTAAACGTATGGTCTCGGACGAATTGGGCGCGGAAAGGAGCAAGATCTTGTTCCGCCCGCCTTCGTCGCGGCGCTGCTCCTTGATCAGTCGATCCACGAGCTGGCCGAGCACACCCTCGTATTGCCCACCAACAATCTGCACATTCTCGAAGCTGTCGATTATCTTGGGAACGAGCGGGTAGATCTGCCCCTTGGAGTAAAATGCGAGGTGAGTCACCGGCTGAAATGCGCGGTCGGGTTGGCAGACGTAGGCATGAATCTGGTTGTATTCTGGCCACGCATTGCGCGCTGCCACAACGACGACATCATTCGCGTTGGCCAAGAGCCCCTCGGCGACGAGCATGATCTGCAATTCACGCAGCAAAAACGCCTCGCGTTCCGAAACAACTTCGTTCTTATCGCTGAGGACTTCGTCGATGGCTTGGTCCAGGGCTGAAAACGAGGCCCACGCGACGCGGTCATCGTTCAGCCCGTCGATAGCTTGAGGACGGAAGTCGTCGGGCGTGACGACCAACAGCACGCACTGCGCTTCGGTGGCGTCATCGAGCCGCTTCAGGTGTCTGGAGATTTGGTCGACGCCAACACCATTTCGGACGATCTTCGTCTCGATCAGAAGCCGTGCGCTAGAGTGGATTATCGCATCTGGAATTCCCTTCCCGCCTTTGGATGGTTGGTTTTCGAACCGAACCAGTTCGAATTCCGACTGCTCGAGCAGGGCACCGAGTAGTCGCTGAATGCGATCTAACGAAAGAGACCGCAGGACTGCGAGGATGGACGCAGTAACGCGATTCTCTCCAGTCGAGTATGTTGAAAAGATGCTGTTCATAGGCTTAGCAAAGATGGCGAGTCTGGCTTCCGAAGTATGCGGAGGCTAATATAACGCTATCTACCCGAACTCGCACCCAGGAACTCGCACCATGCCACGCACGCCCAAAGCCAAGGTCAACCTCAGCCAAGCCATCCGCGACTACCTCGCCAAAACTCCGAAAGCCAGTCCCAGCGAGATAAAGGAGGCGCTCGCCAAGAACGGGATCAAGGTCTCGGACAGCCTGATCAGCGCCGTGAAGTACAAGAAGTCGAAACGTAAACGCGGCAAGAAGCGCGGTCGGCCTGCCGCAACGCCATCAAACGGTGAAGCCGTCGCCGTCGACTCGCTCGTGGCCGCCAAGAAGATGGTCGATCAACTCGGTGGAATCGACGCGGCGGAACAAGCAATTCGAGTGCTGAAACGGCTGCAAAACTGACGATCAAGTACGCTTAGGCGCCGGCACCACATTTCCAGTCTCGTCACTCGCTATTCCACCACCGTCCAAGATCGTCGTATCTCGTACACGGTTGCGTAGTTCGGGCGACGGCCAAAATCCACGACTGTCGGCCAACGTCCGCCATCGTCCGCTGGTTTGGCTACATTTTGGCTACACTGGCGCCGCGCTTCGGATTCTCTAATCGTGACCACTTCGCAAGAAACGACGGGCGATCGAAAACCTCCGCATTGACGATGCCGCGGGGGCGGTGGCCGTGGGAAATGTCGATCATTCCCTGGCACACGGCGCGGCCGATGTCGCGAAACAGCTCGTGCGTCCAGGCGATCGAATGGGGCGCGAGCAGTACGTTGTCGAGTTCGCCGAAGCGATGCGGCCGCACGATCGGTTCGGCGACGAAACAATCGATCGCCGCGCCGGCGATGCGGTTTTCGGCCAACGCACGGTAGAGGGCGTCTTCATTGACGATGCCTCCGCGTGCAGTGTTGAGCAGATACGCATCGGGCTTCATCTTCGCCAATTCGGCCGCGCCGAGCAAGTTCCGCGTGGCGTGGCACAGCGGGCAATGCACCGAAACGAAATCGGCCAAAGCGAGCAATTCGTCGAGCGAGACGAGCTTCACGCCGCACTCCGCCGCGGCTCGTTCGTCGACGTAGGGATCGAACGCGAGCGGTTGATTCATGCCAAAGTTCGACAACAACTTGACGAGCGTCCGGCCGATTCCGCCCAAGCCGATCACGCCCAATGTGCGACCGCGCAATTCGCATCCCATATACACCGAGCGGCGGTCCCACTTGCCGGATCGGACGAGTTGATCTTTCGCGCGGACGTGATGGGTTAGCGCAAGCATCCAACTCACCGTGGCTTCGGCGACCGAGCGGTCGACCGCGCCGGCGGCGATGAACAGCAGCACATCGGCTTCGGTACAGGCTGCGACGTCGACGGAATCGTAGCCGACGCCGAAGCGGGCGATCGCCAGCAAGTCATTTGCATCGACAAGGCTGGCAGCGGTGACCCGCGGCGCGAGCACAATCGCGCCGTTGACGCCACGAAGCTGATCGGCCGCCAGTTCCGCCTGAAAATCGGCCATCGGGCCGTGCGCAATCGTAGGTTCCGCGTCGAGCAGGTCGATGCCGATGTCGCGGTAGCACGGCGTGCCGTCATCGCCGAACAGATCGGCAGTGAACGCAACACGAAACGATTGTTCATCTCCGCTGAGCAAGGTGGACACTCTGTAAGCGGCTCGTTTCGAGGAGGAATCTCAGTCGTAAACTTCAAACGCGGCACGAAAGGAACTTTGCGAGCGACTAACGCCGACAAGGCGGCGAATGTACTGGCGATCGCCTTACGCGATACGCCACAGATCACCGGTCTCCGTCACGCAGGCCTCGTCGACGACGACGCGCTCGGGAATCGGGCCGGCGTAGAACCAGATCATGGCCATCGGCGACGTCGATTCGTTGGTGAAGTAATGAACTCGGCCGCGTGGTTGCAATGCCGTTGCCCGGTCGGCCAAAACGTACCGTCGGCCCTCGACAATGCACGTCGCACGGCCTTCGATGATCGTGATCGACTCGTCGAAGTCGTGGAAGTGGGCCGGTAATCGTCCGCCGGGCTGGAACGCACCGTATCCGCCGCTGAATTCGATGCCCGGCATCAAGTCGGCGTTGACGTAATCGACGAATGACGTGCCGGGGCCGGCTTGATAACGATCGGCCGTGCGAACTCGGGTGACTCGTTCCCCGCCGGGATGGCCTGTCGCGTCGTAGCTTTTTGACAGTCGCGAGAAGTTGTCTTCGACCAACTCGCGGCTCGGTTCGGCGCTGGCTAGCGCCACGTGCAGCACGGCCGGTTCGCTCGTGGAAGTGTTGACCACCGCATGAGCCAGACCGCGCGGGACGGTGACGTTGTCGAGCGCGTCGAGGTGATGGACACGGCCTTCGACTTCGACGGTCGCCGAGCCGGCGAGCAGTGTGATCGACTCGCCAAACGTGTGGCGGTGATACGGCAATCGCGCGCCAGGAGCGAAAGTGACGACGCCCGCAGTGAGGTTCCGGGCGCCGATATGACGACCGACCAACGCCTCGAACGTAATATCTGGCGCAAGCTCGTAGCGTGCCCCTTCGCCAACGACCGTCATGACCTCCGGGCGATCGGGGCGCACCGACTCCGGTGGTCGGTCGAGCAGCGGAGTTGCTTGTCTGACCCGCGGTAATTCCACGTCGAACGGAGGCAATTCTTCGTCGCCATGCGCTACGCCTTGCGCCGAGCGGAGCGAACGAATCAGCAGCCCGCTGTCGGTACCAAGGCCGAGAAAACGAAAGCCTTGTTCGCGCCGTTCGATCAGGTTGTCGTTGCTTGTTGCCAGGACGCCGCAATGCTTGCCGCGACCGCGAATCTTTTTGCTGGCCGCGCGAATCGCCTCGCCAACGCCGGGCCCTTCCCAATGGCCTGCGTATCCGGCGGTTGATGAGTAATCGGCCGGGCCGAATTGGAAGATGTCGACGCCGGGCACTTCAAGCAGTTCGCCGACGCTACGCCCGCCGGCGACCGACTCGATGATCGGCACGACCAGCACGTTCTCCTCGGCCTCGGCGACATGTTCGGCGACGCGCTGTCCCCAACAGGTCGCGCGCTCCGCGCCGATGCCGCGGCGACCGCGCGGGGGATAGTGGGCAAAGGCGACGGCTTCGCGCAATTGATCGGCCGTTTCGATCCACGGCACGACGACGCCGTCTGCCCCTATGTCGAGGGCCCGTTTGATCAGCCCGGCGTTGAGTTCCGCGACGCGCACGAGCGCGACGGTGTCGCTGCGCACGGTCGCCCGCAGGTGCTCGACGAGATCGCCCCAATCCAAGTGCCCGTGCTCGGCGTCGACGACGACCCAATCGAGTCCGGCCGCGACCGCCATCTCGGTAATGCTCGCCGAATCGAGCGTTACCCACAGGCCGCAGACGCACTCGTCGCGGGCGAGCTTGGCTCGAAGTTTGCGAATCGCGGTGGGTTTCATGGAGCCGTCAGCAAGGTCGTAATCGCGTGAATTTCGCTGTGCGGGGCGAGGTCAATCGCTAGAAACGTCGATTCGCACGATTGCGTGAGGCCGCAGTTTCAGCACAAGTTCCCCATCGTCCGTGTTTCGTTCGAGGTCCGACATCGTCGCCCTTGGCTTTTCCTTGCGGTCATGCAATAGCGCAACTTCTCGCGGCGAACGCAAACCTTGGATTGCGACCGATCGCTGTCGCCCCGTGAGGTTTGCGACGATAACGCGAGACTCACTTTGTTTCTGCAAAGCCAATGCGACTGCGGCCAGTGGTTCCGATGAATCGACGTAACGTACGTCGCCGCCCGCGAAGTCTGCAACCTCACGAAGCACGTGGTATGCGGGAAACACGGGGATCCAATTAGCGACGCCACCCTTCGGCGCTGCCTGACCAACGGCCGGATCGAGTCCCATCAGACCCTTGCGGCCGACCGTTTCAAAATACGTCACGCTGGGCGCTTCCGCCTCGGCAAGATACTTCAGGCTTCCCAACGTCCAGGCCGCGGTGAACGGTTGCGGTTGGCGCACGTCGACATCGGCCCGGGGCGCGGTCTTGTTGTCAGCCGGTTTCGCCGGCGGCGGGCGCAAGGTAATTGGTCCTACGGCCAAACGCCGTTTGCCGAGGAACATGCGAGCGCTGCGAACCGCATCGCCTTGAATCGGCAGCGTTTCGATCAGCGACATATCGTCGAATGCGTGAATCTGCGGATTCATTGCCATCGCGACCAATTCGAGGCCGTTTTCATTGGGCCGGTCTCGATTGAGGTCGACAAAATTGTCGCCCCGTGCCGCGCCGATCAAAGCCTTGCCGCGAACCGGCAGTAGCGCCTCGCGAACCGGTTCAAACTGCCGCCAATCGGTCACGTGGACAAGAAACACGGCAACATTCGGCGCTAGCGTCTTAAGTTCATCGACAAGAGGTTGCATTTCTGCCCGTGGCCGATCGCCAAGACGAATGCCAACGTGCAGAGGAATCCCGAGCGCTCGAGATTGGTCGCTGGCGGCGCGCAACTTCGCGGCAAATCCATCCTCCGACGGCGCCAAATCGACGCGCAAGTGATCGAGTCGAAGTTCGTTTAGCCTCGCCAATTGGCGCTGAGACAGATCGTTCGCTTCGCTCGACACTTGCAGGCCGATTCGCGGCAGTTTCGCGGTCCGATTGCTCAGCGTGAGCACAACTGGCTCGTCGGCGGGCGGCGACTTCGGCGGCTTCGCCTCGGCGAGTTCGCCGTATACGCGAATACGAATCTTGTGCGCGATCTTCGTACTCTGCTTCACTTCCAATGGAAACGGCAGTTCCAAAGGCGTGCAGTACGTCTTGAACGACGCATCGGTCCAATTGCGCTGGTCTTCCATCTCGAACACATCGCCCTCCATGTCGACGTGCGCCCACACCTTATCGGCGAATTCGTGCGAGATGCCGCGGATTTGCTTGGCGGGCTGGTGCGGCGAAATGTGCGTGGGAAAGCTGCCCTTGGACTCGTCGCCGTTCACGTGGCGGATGATCCACGGTTTTCCGGCGGCCGACGCTGGGTGGAGGACGCAAATCCCGATGCGACTCCGCGAGAACGTCGAGTGGGCCTCGCCGTCAAACGTGAACGTGACTTCGCCGGACTGTGTGCCGACGAGTCGACCGTGCCAGCGAAAGTCGATGTCGCCCTGCTGGCAAACAGCGTCGAAGTCGATGGAAAAATGATTGCCCTCGTCGTCGACGCGCACGTTCGACACTTTGGGACGCACCGTGCCCCAGTTTTGATCGCGAATCGGTGCGTTGACGCCGCGGAGCACCTCGTGCCGGCCCACTTTGACGTAGCGGAGGAATGCATTTTCGGTATCGAATACCATCGACAGCGGCCCGGCGCGAAGCGGAATCGGCTCCGCGGCGCCGGCGACGGAACCGAAAGTCACCGTCCAAAGCGCACCGATCGCGAACACCATCCGGCAAGCAGCAGCGCGTCTCATCATCATTTACCTGTCCCGGCAACTCAGCAATGCACGTTGCCCGCTGGCAATTTCACCCAGCGGTTATGAAATGACTTCCTGCACCACATTCCCATACACGTCGGTCAAGCGAAAGTCCCGGCCGATATACGGGTAGGTCAGCCGCGTGTGGTCGAGCCCAAGCAGATGAAGAATCGTGGCGTGCAGGTCGTGGACATGCACCTTGCCGTCGACGGCGCGAAAGCCGAATTCGTCGGTCGCCCCGTGGATGTAGCCCGCACGCACGCCGCCGCCGGCCATCCAGACGGTGAAGCCCTTGTCGTTGTGGTCGCGACCGACGTCGCCGCCGCCGGAATTGTCCTGGCTGAAGGGCGTGCGGCCGAATTCGCCGGACCAAACGACGAGTGTGTCTTCGAGCAGTCCGCGCGACTTCAAGTCGGTCAGCAACCCCGCGATTGGCTTGTCGGAGATTCTCAGCTGCTGAGGGAGGCCGGAGCGAATTCCGCCGTGATGGTCCCAGCCGCCGAGCGAAACCTGCACGAACCGCACGCCGGCCTCGGCGAATCGCCGCGCCAACAGGCACTGTCGGCCGAACTGATCGGTGGGCGACTCTCCGATGCCGAACATCGCCTTGACGGATTGGGATTCGTTCGACAGATCGACCAGCTTCGGCGTTTCCGTCTGCATGCGGAACGCCAACTCGAACGACTCGACGACGCCTTCCATCTGTTGATCCTCGTGCAGCCGCTCCAGCTTGCGGCGGTTCATCGCTTGCACGAGGTCGAGACGCCGCCGCTGCAATTCGGCCGGCAGATGCGGATCGCTTTGGTTGCGGATCGGCGACGATTGCGGGGCGGTGCCGATTTCCTGGATTGGCGTCCCCTGGTGAATCGCTGGGAGGAACGCGCTGCCGTAATTGCTTTCGCCTTCGGCGGGCAGAATCGTCAGATAGGACGGCAGTTGCTGGTTCTCCGTGCCCAGGCCGTACGACAGCCAGGCGCCCATCGACGGCACTCGGTTGTTGAGCGATCCGGTGTGCAGCAGATTCGTCGCCAGCGGATGGTTGAGGCTGTCCGACTCCACCGCCCGCAGCACGCACAACTCGTCGGCATGTCGCGCCATCTCCGGCCAAAGGTCGGTCATGTACAGGCCCGATTCGCCGCGATGGCCAAACGACGTGATCGGACCGAGCAGCCGGGTGTTGTTGAGGCCGACGGTGGCTTCCGCGTCTGGCAAGGCGAACGGCAGCGGCTTGCCGTCGTCCTGCTTGAGCCGCGGCTTGTAGTCGAACATGTCGACCTGCGACGGACCGCCGGCCATGAACAGGAAGATCACTCGTTTGGCCCGCGGCTTGAAATGGGGCGGCTTGGCAGCAAGTGGATTCGGTGCGGCGCAGGCATCGCTGGCCATTGCCGCCAAGGCGAGCGAACCGAAACCGCACGCCGCGCGCCGCAGCATTTCGCGGCGCGAACAGCCGTATGATTGCGGCAATGAACGCTGGGCAGACCATGACGACGGCATCGCGAGTTACTCCAGGAACAAGAAGTCGTTCGAGGCAAACAATGCCCGGCAGAATTCGGTCCACGCCGCCGCGTTCAAGTCCTTGGGAGCATCGGGCAGCACGGCTCGCGCCCGCTTGAACTCGTCGACGAAGGCGACCGCGTCCGCGATCTCTTGCGATGCGGCCGGTCGATTCAATGTGCGCAGGTACAAGGCCTGAACGCGGGCGACTCGATCCAAATTTGGTTGTTCGATCTTCCCCGCATTGACAGCGTGCTGTCCACGATCAACCGGAGACGGGTCGGCAAAGATCAAGTCCGCCGTTTGCCGAGCCTGCTGCTCGACAAATGGCGAGTTCATCAGGAACAGCGCCTGCGTTGCCACGGTCCGCTCCGGACGCTGACCCGTAATTTCGCTCGGATGCGGGAAGTCGAACACATTGAGGATTTCGAGCGGGCCGTCCGGAGGCGCACGAAGCAGCGGCAAATAGACCGACCGCCGCTGGGCCACGCCGTCGGGAATCTTGCTCCGCGAATACGTCGGCAAGTTGACCGTGTCGCCGATGCCGCCGACGTTGCCGGGAATTTCCAACCCCAGCGGATCGCCGCCGCGGCCCGGATCGAGCGACCCACTGATTGCCATCATGCCGTCGCGCATCGACTCGGCCGTTAGCCGCCGGCGGTTCATTCGCCACAACCAGCGGTTGTCGGGATCGAGCTCAGCCGCCTGTACGTCGTGCGCGCTCGACATGCGATAGGTGCTGGAGAGCACCAACTCGCGGATCAGCGCCTTGAGCGACCACCGGCCGTCGTCACGAAAGCGAATCGCCAGATAGTCGAGCAGCTCTGGATTACTCGGTTCGTCGCCATGCTCGCCGAAGTAATCGACCGTACGCACAAGCCCAGAACCAAACAAGTGCTGCCAAACGCGATTGGCCAACACGCGCGGCGTCGCCGGGTTGCCGCCGCTCGTCAGCCACTGGGCAAGTTCCTGGCGGCCGCTTTCACCGGGTCGGATTGTGGGAAATGGGGTTCTGCCCACGGCCGACAATCCGCCGCGAGGAACCGGCTTGCCGAGCGTACGAAAGTTGCCGCGGATGTAGACCCGTGCGTCTTGGGGATCTGCGGCGTCTTGCACGGCCAAGGCATGCGTAAAGTTGGGCCGTGCGTAGTCGAGCAGTGCTTGCCGCGACGCCAACGTGTTGATCTCTTGCTGGAGCTTGGCTGCGCGAGGATCCGACGATACCTGCGCTGGGCCGCTGAAGATTTGCAGTGCGATATTTTGCGTTGTGCGATCGGCCGCACTGACGTTTGGACTGCGATCAACGGCGTGCGAATGATTGAGGCCGGCACCGGTCCAACGATCGAACTTGCTCGCCGCGTAGACCGTTAGTCCCGTGTGAATCTGCGTTCCCGTGATACTGCCGGCTTGGAAGTCGTCGAAATCTTCTTGCAATACGACGTCGCCCGATTTCGCGTCGGTGATCGACAATTCGTCGATCGCGCCGCCGAACCGCCCGGTGTCGAGTGGCATGGCCGCGATGTGCAACGTCACGTCGCCGGAACCGTCGCCGCGGTAGGTGAACGAGCCGGGCTGAAGTTCCTGCGACTCCGCCGTGCCAACCCACGCGCCGCTCTTGTGGACGTGGTGCACAAGGACGGTCCCATCGCTGCGCAGAACTTGAATCAGCAAGCCGTCACCGGCCGCAGTCGCCTGCGCCACGTCGAGCCAAACCGTCGGCCCCGCGGCAAATGCGACACGATACTCCAGATCGGCGTCGTTCGCGGCGACCGCCGATTGCATGGTCAACGAATTGGCCGTGGCGCTGGCGACTTTCTCCGTCAGCCGGACCGGCGACACATTGGCGAGCGCATGCCGCAGTTCGCCTTCGAGCCGCTCGCGTTGCTGCTTCAGGTTGGCGGCGAGCGCATCCCACTGCGACGCGACCGGATCGCTCCCCACAGCCGGCATTTCGCGGCTGACGACTTGGCTCCACACGCCCGGCCCGTCGTAGCGGGTGGTGAGCGTGCTGTGAAAGATGCCCGCCATCGCGTAGTAATCGCGCGTGGGAATCGGATCGAATTTGTGATCGTGGCAGCGAGCGCACCGGACAGACATACCGAGAAACGTGCGGCCGATCTTGTCGATCTGATGGTCGACCACGTCGGCGGCCAATTGCTGCTTGACGTAGTTCTGCAACGCCCACGGGCCGATGGCCAAATAGCCGGTGGCGATGAGTTGCTCTCGCTGCTGGGCGGGCGAATCGTACGGCAGCAAGTCGCCGGCGATCTGTTCGGCGATGAAGCGGTCGAACGCCTTGTCGGCGTTCAGGGAGGCGATGACGTAATCACGATAACGCCATGCCCCTTGCACGACGACGTTGCCCTGCACGTCGGCCAGATCGGCGTAACAACTCAGGTCGAACCAATGCCGAGCCCAATGGTCGCCGAACGCTGGCGAAGCAAGCAGCCGATCGACGACCCGCCCCCAGGCCGATTCCGATCGATCGTCGATGAAGTTTTCGATTTCTTGGGGCGTCGGCGGCAAGCCCGTCAAGTCATAAGTCACGCGGCGGAGCAAAATATGACGTTCGGCGGTGCCGGCCGGCTCGAGCTTGTGCCGTTCGAGGTTCGCCAAGATGAATCGATCGACGTTGCCCTTCGGCCAAGATGTATCGCTTACCGCAGGCACTGCTGGACGTTCAAGAGGCCTGAGTACCCACAAGTCTGCCGGTGAGGCGGCGGTGCCAATCTTGGAGTCGTCGGCGCCGTTCGTAGCCGGCGTTTGCGACGCCGCCTTGCGCGGGTCGGGCGCTCCCATCGCCACCCAGCGGCGGAAGTTGGCAATCACCTGCGGCGGCAACTTGCCGTCGGGCGGCATATCGTAAAAGTCGCCGCTGTAGGCGATCGCGTCGAGCAATAGGCTTTCCTCGGCCTTGCCCGGCACAACGGCCGGTCCCGAATCGCCGCCCGAGCGCATGGCCTGCGCGTCGTCCAGCCGCAAACCGCCTTGAGGTGGTTTATCGCCGGCTGCGTGACATTTGTAGCAGCGTTCGACGAGCACGGGCCGGATGTGTTGCTCGAAAAACTCGACGCCCTCGCGGTTGGGGATCGTGTCGCCATCAGCCGTCGGCGGCGCAGGATTCTCCCCAAGCACAATCGCCGGATTCGTTGAAGCCAGCAAAAGTGAGCCGAGAACGCCTGCAGAAATCAGTCGCTTCACCTTCATGAATTTGCCGCGCTTGTTGGTCTCGCGAATTTACGTTCGCTTGCCATTCATTTCGGGCGGATCGCGCATCTCGTCGAGCAGGCTGTTGAACGCCGTTTTCAAATGATCGCGCGTCTCCCGCTGAGCAACTTCGACGTCCCCAGCCACGAGGGCAGAATAGATTCTCGCGTGCGACGCGTTCGTTTCCAACCTCCGCTCGACCGACCAGCGAATTCGCACCAGATGCGGCTTGATCTCGCTGAGCAACGTGCTGAGCATCGTCACCAATACGTCATTTCCGGACAGCCGCGAGATTTCCAGGTGGAACTGAACGTCCAAATCGACGTATTCGGGGGAATCCTCGGTGACAGGGATCGCCGCCATCGCTTCGAGAAGCTGGCGAAGCTTGAACAGGTCCGGCACTTCGCGCCGCCGCGCCGCCCGCGCGACGGCCGCCAACTCTAAAACCTCGCGCGCGTCGAGAGCATGAAACATGTTCCGGTCCTGTTCGGGGCGAAATCTTCCCGATTCGGCCGAAAACGGCCCGCCGGCTGGCACCGACAAAGATCGGAGAGAGGGAACTTCGTCCGCCGGCTGAACGATTGCACCGAGCCGCGGCAGTACTTTGACCACTCCCTGGCTTTGTGCGGCGATCAAAGCATCGCGAACGACGCCCGCCTTGACTCCGAATCGGGCGGCCATATCGCGGATCGACGGCAACCGCTCTCCGGGCCGTAGCTTCTGCTCGGCGATTAAGGCGTGGACCAAATCGGCGTCCGCCGCGGGACGCACCCGTTTCGCTTTCGGCGTTAACGCACGCATGCCAGGTTCCTTGTTTGTCGTAGCGGAGCCAATGAGCCGTGCAATGCCGGTCACGCCCGATGTGTGAGCCAAGTTCACTTTATGATAATCAGACTGCTGCGTCAACAATGCCTTGGGATATTTGCAGAACATTCGTTTATTAACGGCGTTTTCATGGCCCCTGAAAAAAACGCGAATCGTCTAAAAAAGAACATTGACGAGCGATGGCATCGCAGTGATAATCACCAACTGCCTTTCTGATCGATGTCGACAATGATTGCCAACGGTTCGCGCGCGCGCTCCCACCTCAACTAGGAGTCGAACTAATGATCAAGCTATTAATCGCACCATCCATCGCATGGTCCCGGAGGCTCGTTGCGTTGTGCGGTATCGCCGGCGTCATAGGCCTAGCTGGTCCGGCATCGGCCACCGAACTGTTTTCCGAGAACTTCAACGCATTCACCGCGCCGCCGCCGAATTTCAATGGACTGCAATTCGAATCCGGTCTGGCGGTCGCCCACACTGGGGATCTGCCTGGTTGGTCAAAGAGCGGCGGCGGCGCGGTGCATGCCGTCAATGTCGTTCCACCTCCTCCGCCGCCGATTCCCGACTTTGCCGTCATGATCTGGCAGGACAACGTCATCACGCTCGGCGCGCCGGTGGAAGAATCGAACGCCTCTGGCGAGTCATACACGGTTGCATTCGGAGCGAGTCCCGCCGTCTATCAAGCGCCGGACCAGCAAACGTCGGCCACCGACGGACTGCTGGTCGAGGTGCTGCGCGGCGACGACAGCGTACTGGCCAGCACCACGTATCTGCCAGGCGCTTGGGCAGGGACGATCGACCTCAGTCCGGTCAGTTTCACGTACGTTGGTGACGGCAGTGGCGACGTGCGGCTGCGCGTCGGTCCGTCGGCGTTCAATAGCGGCCGTTTCGGCGGAGCGATTGACGACCTTTCGCTGACGGGTGCCGCCGAGTTGTTCGCCGCGAACTTCGACGACTTCACCGCACCGACGGCGAATTTCAATGGCGTGCAGTTCGAGTCAGCCCTGCCCGTCGCGCACACCGGCGACTTGGCGGCCTGGGGCAAAAGTGGCGGCGGCACCGTCCATGTCGTCAACCATGCCGAAGTACCGCCCGGTCCGCCCGCCGACTTTTCCCCGATGATTTGGACCGATAACGTCATCACGCTCGACGCGGCGATCGAGGGGTCGAATGTCGGCGGTCAGGCATATAGCGTCGATTTCGCAGCCAGCGCCGCGGTTTATCAGGGTTCCAGCCAGCAAACGTCCGAAACGGACGGTTTGCTGATCGAAGTGCTCCGTGGCGACGACAGCGTGCTCGCCAGCCACATCCACTTGCCGGGCGCTTGGACTGGCACGGTCGACCTGGTTCCCGGCAGCTTCCAATACGTCGGCGACGGCAGCGGCGACGTGCGGCTGCGCATCGGACCGTCGGCGTTTGGTAGCGGTCGCTTCGGCGGCACGATCGACAACGTGCGGCTGTCCGTCGTTCCGGAACCCAGTTCGGTCGCGCTGGTCGGAATGTGCCTGACGTTAATCGGCGTCGGACATTTGCGCCGGCGAAGGCGCGCGTAGACGTCGCGTTTCATTTGATGCGAAACTGATCGACCGGCTTGTTTCGCGGCTAGCGTCAGGGCTAAAGCGCTCCCGGTGCCCGCCGCATCATGCGAGGCGACTCGGGACTCGATGTAAATGGAGCAGCGAGTGGATTGCGCGCTCGCCGACCAATTGCGAAGCTTCGGCGGAGATGAAAAATGTCACGTCACGAGCGATCGACCGTCGGCAAACGACTGCATCGGCGGCGCTGGAGCCTCGAACGTCTCGAAGGACGAACGCTACTGGCTACCCTCGCCGGTCATTGGACTGCGGGCGATCTCGATGCGTCGCTGGCGTCCGGCGCGACAATCGACGGTTGGTCCGACACTGTCGCCGGCATCGAAGCCGCCGCGGAAGGCAGTCCGCGACTAGTCAAGAACACGCTCAACGGCCGATCGGTCGTGCGATTCACGCCGGAGGACGGCCTCGACGGCTTTCTCGTTCCCGCCGCCAACAGTCCCATGTCGGGCATGGGCGAATATACGGTCGCCGTGGTCTTCGCGGCCAGCCTAGCGAACCCCACTCCGCTTTTGATGGAGAGTTTCAACGGCTTCACCGCGCCGCCGGCCAATTTCAACGGCGGCCAGTATCAGTCGGGCCTGCCGGTCGCGTTCGGCGGCAACTTGCCTCTCTGGTCGAAGAGCGGCGGTAACGCTGTCCACGTCGTCAATCACGCGTCGCCGCCCGGAGCACCGGCCGACTTCGCGCCGATGATCTGGCACGACAACGTCATCACGCTCAATTCCGCCGTCGCCAGTTCAAACGTCGCCGGGAAGGTTTACCGCGTCGACTTCAGCGCGAGTCCCGCTGTATATCAGGCTAGCAACCAACAGACGTCCGCGACCGACGGAATCAAGATCGACGTTCTGCGTGCCAACGGTAGCGTGCTGACCAGCTACATTCACCGCCCGGGCGCTTGGACGGGCAACATTTCGCTCAACCCGGGCGGTTTCGAGTACGTCGGCGACGGCAGCGGCGACGTGCGGCTACGGATCGGCCCGTCCGCCCCCAACAGCGGCCGTTTCGGCGGCGCGATCGACACGGTATCGTTGCGGGAAGTAAACATCGCGCCGCCGATCACCGGGCCAGCCTGGTTCGATCATCTGGGGCTAGTCGACGCCAACCAAGGCGGCGGTTCGGCCGACTGGGGCGTCAGCTTGACCGGCGACGGTCGCGTCTCGACGGGCGTTGGCGATCCTGCGGCGACGCTGTTTTCCTCCGCAGCCGGCCTCGGCGACGGACGTCCCCACGTAGCGATCGTCACTCGCACTGGCGACACGCTTTCGCTGACGACCGACAGCACCACCGTTACCCTCAGCGGGGTCAGCGCAACGCCGCGCTGGGCGCTGGACATGGCTTTTGGTCGCTTGCTGGACAATCACCATTACTTCCGCGGCGACATCGCGGAGATTCGCGTTTACCAGGGCGCGCTCACTGGCGAAGAAACAACAACGTTGAGCGAGTCGCTGCTAACAATCTATCGCAATGATCCACCGGTGGCGAACGGCGATGCATACACCGTCGACGAGGACACGCCGCTGGTCGTGACGGCCATCGAGGGCGTGCTGCGAAACGACGTTGACGAAGAAGGCGGACCCCTCGCCGCACGAATCGTGCAGCAACCGTCGCACGGCGTGCTTGACTTGCAGGCGGACGGTTCCTTCACGTACCAGCCGCACGCTAACTATTTCGGTCAAGACACGTTCACGTATGTCGCGGGCGACGGCGAATTCGACTCGAACTTGGCCACGGTTACCATCACAGTGTTGCCAATTGCCGACGCCCCGCAGTCGTCGCCCGACCAGTACCTCGTCGCCGCCAACACGTCTTCATCGTTCGCCGCCGCCCAAGGCGTGCTCGCCAACGACTTTCACCCCGACGGTTTGGCGCTCACCGCTGTCGTGGAGAGCAACCCGACGAACGGCAACTTGACGCTGAGTCCGGATGGCTCGTTCACATACACGCCCGACGCCGGCTTCGTCGGCATCGACGCGTTCACCTATCGTTCAACCGACGGGATTCAACTTTCAACGCCGACCGCCGTCACGCTCAAAGTCACTGCCGCGCCGGTCGTCATCAGCGAGTTCATGGCCTCGAACGACACGTGGCTCTCGACCCGCGTACGATCTTCGTCCGCCGTCGCGTTTTCCGGCGGTCAGCGGTTCTTCGACTGGATCGAATTGCAGAACCTCGCCGACGCACCGCTCGACATCGGCGGGTATCACCTCACTGATCGCCAAACGAACTTGTCGAAATGGACGTTCCCGCCCGGTACGACGATACCCGCGTCGGGGCAGATCGTCGTATTCGCGTCGGGATTCGATATCGCCGATCCGTCGCTCGATGATCGCGGCTACCTGCACACCGATTTTCAACTTGACGCCGGCGGAGAGTTTCTCGCGCTCACCGCGCCCAATCGCGACGTCTTGCACCAGTATGCCGAGTATCCGCGGCAGTTCACCGACGTGTCCTACGGCATCGCGGCCGATCAAGTTCCTGGCTTCTTTCTTGCTCCAACGCCCGCGGCCGCCAATCCGGCCAGCGTCAGCACGAATGGACCGATCGTGTCCGAGGTGACCGAGAATCCTGGCGCGCTGGCCGACGACGCCGGTTTATTGGTCACGGCCCGGGTGCAACCGCGAAGCGTTCCGATCGAGAGTGTCAGCCTTGTCTACCGCGTCATGTTCGGCACGGAGGTTGCCATCGCAATGCGCGACGACGGTCAAGGCACCGACGTCACGGCCGGCGACGGCGTCTATGCGGCCACGATTCCGGCCAGCGCCGCCGGTCCTGCCGAGATGCTCCGCTGGAAGGTCGTCGCCCGCGACATGCAAAGCAAATCGACGACCGAGCCGCTGGCTCTGGACAACACCGGCGAACGCCGCTCACCGCAGTACTTCGGCACGATCGTCAGCGATCCAAGCGTCGTAACGCAGCTCTCGCAATTCCGCTGGTTCATTCAAAACCCGTCGGGGGCGAACGTCGAGTCCGGGACGCGGTCGTCGGTGTTCTTCGGCGGTGAGTTCTACGACAACGTGTTCAGTGGCGTGCGTGGTGCGTCGTCGCAGTCGGTCAGCAAGAAATCGTACAAGTTCGAGTTCAACGTTGGACACGATTTCCGCTATGTCGCGGACGAGCCGCGCGTCACGGAAATCAACGTCAACAGCACCTTTCAGGACAAATCCTACATTCGGCCGCTGCTGACTTTCGAGTCTTACGCCGACGCCGGCGTGGTGTCCAGCGACTCGTTCGTGTGGCGTGTGGAGCAAAACGGGCAATTCTTCAGCGTGGCTAGTTTCGTCGAACAGATCGACGATGATTTCCTCGAAAAGCATGGGCTGGATCCCGACGGTGCGCTTTACAAGATGTTCAATGGCGTCACATCGTCGACGAGCGGAGTCGAGAAGAAAACGCGAGAATACGAAGGCAACGCCGATTTACAGGCGCTCGTCGATGGCGTGCGGGAATCGAACCCTAATCGCGAAGCGTATATCTTCGACAACTTCGATCTTCCGGCAATGATCGACTACGCGACGGCCGGAATCATCTCGCAAGATTTCGATCGCTGGGCGAAGAACTTCTATCTTTACCGCGATACGAACGGCAGCGGCGAATGGCTGCAGATTCCGCACGACAAAGACCTCACGTTCGGCAAACGATTCTTCGACGACGAGATCAGCGGCGACGGTTTCGCGTTCGAAGTTCAGGCCGGCCTCTCGCCGGAACAGTATCGTGCGCATCCGTTTCAAGCCGCCTCGGAGCATGCTTGTTGCGGAATACCGAATTGGATGATCGACGCGTTGGTCGACAATCCGCGGACACGCGAAATGTATCTGCGCCGCTTGCGGACACTGATGGACGAGCAGTTGCAGCCGCCGGATACGCCGATCGAGGAACGGCATTTTGAGAACCGCATTGACGGCCTGGCCGCGACGATCGCGCCTGATGCGGCACTCGACCTGGACAGATGGGGCGCGATTTATGGGGCGTTGATCGACTTTCCCACAGCCATCGAGCAGCTCAAAACGAACTATTTAGACGAGCGCCGCTTGTTTCTGTACGAAACGCACGGGGCGGTAGATACGTCGATTCCGCCGGTCACGCTCGTCGACGAGTTTGCGACCAACGTGCGATATCACGTGCCAGTGAGCAATGCCCTGGGTCAGGCCTGGACGACGCTCGGTTTCGACGATTCCACGTGGTCGACGGGGCAAACCGGCCTCGGCTTCCAGAATCAGACCGGCGTGGCGACCTGCCCGATCAACCCGACGGGCGATTACGCATCGCTGCTGCGGACGTGCGTCAAGCCGTCGCTCGTCGCGTCGTCCGCGACGTCGATCTTCGCACGATTGCAGTTTACGCTCGATTCGCTCTCCGGCATCACGGCGCTCACGTTGCAAATGAAGTACGACGACGCCTTCATCGCGTACCTCAACGGCGTCGAGGTCGCGCGGATGAATGTCTCCGGTTCGCCAGGCTGGAACACCACGTCGACGAGCCACGCGAATGCGGCGGTCGTGGCGTTCGAGGACTTTGCCATCGATGTCGCGTCCTTGCAGCCGGGCACGCTGCTCGCGGGCGACAACGTGCTGTCGATTCACGCCCTGAACACGAACGCCGTCAGCAACGACATGCTGATGCTGCCCAAACTCGTTGCGGGCAGGGCGGGTTCGAGCGGCGTCGGCATTCCGACCGCGCAGGTTGGCAATCCGCCGATCGAGTTCGGCGCGATCGAGGTAAGCCCGGCCAGCGGCATTCAAGACGAGGAGTACATCGAACTGGTGAATTCGGGCGACGCGGCCGTCGACATTTCGGGCTGGCATCTTACCGGCGGCGTCGAGCATGTATTCAAAAGCGGTACGGTGATTCCTGCCGGCGATTCGCTATATGTTTCGCCGAACGTGGCGTCGTTCCGTGCCCGAACGACGGGACCGCGCGGCGGTCAAGGTCTGTTCGTGCAAGGCAACTACAATGGACATCTCTCCAACGTCGGCGAGACGATCGATCTGCTCGCCGCCGACGGCAGCGTCGTGGCCACGATTACGACGCCCAGCATGCCGTCCGATGCGCAGCGTTTTCTCCGCGTGACGGAGATACATTACCATCCCGCCGACCCGACGCCCGACGAGGTCGCGTCCGGATTCGACGACGGCGACCTGTTCGAGTTCATCGAGCTGGAGAATGTGAGCGATGCCACGACGCTCCACCTTGCCGGCGTGCGCTTTACTAACGGCATTTCGTTCACGTTCGGAGATGTTTCGCTACCACCGGGCGGGTTTGTCGTGCTGGTGTCCAACGCTGGAGCGTTCGCCGAGCGATACGGATCAATTCCGGTCACCGGGCAGTACGGAGGCAACCTTTCCAACGGCGGTGAGTCGTTGCACCTCGACGATGCCGAGGGCGGATCGATTCACGACTTCGCCTACGACGACACCGGCGTGGGCTGGCACCCGGCGACCGATGGCAGCGGGCCATCGCTGGTCATCGTCGACCGCCGCGGCGCCCCGGCCAACTGGGACCAAGGCGCAGCGTGGAGGCCGAGCTTCGAGACCGGTGGTTCGCCTGGCCAACGCGACGCCCTGCTCGGCGACTTCGATGGAGACCTCGACGTCGACCTCGCCGATCTGACGTTTCTGCAAGGCCGGTTGGGAACGGCCGGCGGCGCGACGACGGCGACGGGTGACTTGACCGGCGACGGCGTCGTCGATCGCAGCGACGTTGCCAGATTAGTCCGCAACTATGGCCGCGCATACGTCGCGCCGTTGCCGTCCACTTCGCCCTTTGCCGCGAGTGCGATCGTGAAAGCCGCCCCGGAACGAATGGCCCTTCCGCATGCCACCGGACTACGGGCACACACCCGCCGAACGCGGCCCGCTGCCAGCGCGGTCGACGCAGTTCTTGATATGATGGACTCACGAAGAGACATCGGCATGTCTGGCAGTGGCTCGCACATTTCTCGCGACACACGCAAACTTCGCCGCGTTTAGTTCGCGACCGTCGCGAAAGACTCAAGGCCAGATCGGCTTCACCTGCCAAGCGTCGAGCCGCTTGAGCACGGCATCCTGTCCTTGCGCTCGCAGGGAAATGCCCACGCTGTCCTCGCGGTCCGGATATACGCGCATCGCCAAATAGCGCTGGCCGTTCGCGAACACTTCGACGACGCTGCGATCGACGAACACGCGCAACACCAGCGGTTTTCCGCGCCGCTCGAGCGTTGTCGTTTCCGGCGGCCGCAGCCAGACATCTTTCGACTCACTCGACTGCGAACCGTCGAGCGAGATCGTTCCCGGCGTGTGATACCAGATGCTCAACGCGCGATCGAAGTTGTAAAACGTGATCGACGTCCGCTCCTCGGCCCGCGGCGAACGTAACACGTTGAGTTGCACCCACCGCGCCTCTTGCGCGTCGATCTCGACCTCCAATTCCAGCGCGTTGCCGTTGACGTCGTCGAGCACGAGTTCTTTGTTCGCCGGCAGCTTCGTTTCGCCAACATTTACGTGCTTGCCGCGCAATTCCGCGAGCGCCTCGACCGGTGCGATTCGCAGTTGTCCGTCGTCGGCTAACGTCAGCCGCTGCGGCAGCGACAGTATCTGATCCCAATCGGGGCTGAACTTGCCGTCGTTGATATTCAAGATGTTGACGACGCCGCCTTTGCCATCGGCGGCCGCGGAAGGTGCATGGACGCCGCCCGGCGAGACCCAGCCCTGGTTGAATCGCCCGTGAGCATATGGCCGAAAACGATGACGCTGGGCGTCGTAGTCGCCGAGCAGATACTGACCGCCCAACGTGTGGCTGAACGAGACGAGCAAGTGCTTGTTGCCGATCGGGACGAACCCAGGACACGCTGCCGCGTCGCCCAGCGGAAACGGGCTGGCTTCGATGAACGAACCGCGCGATTTCCAGTGCCGCAGGTCTTGAGACGACACCAGGTGGTCAGCCCCGATCAGGCCGAAGTACGTGTCGCCTTCCTTCCAGATGCACGAATCGCCGGCCGGCGAGTTCACCGGACGGCCGCCGTGCTTCTCCCAGTTCAAGAGTAGTGGATCTCGCGATTCGGCGACCATCTGCCCGGCCTGGATACCGGGATAGAACGCGACGACGCGATCGTCCTCAACGACCGTCGAGCCTGAAAAACACATCCGCTCGACGCCGGGGTAAATCGCGTAGGGCAGATCGCGCCAGCGGACTAGATCGTCGCTCACAGCATGCCCCCAATGCTGCCGCCGCTTGGGAATGTCTTTGGCGTCCGGAAATTCGTCCGGCGGATACGCCTGATAGAACAAATGCCAACGTCCTTGCCAGAAGCACAGACCGTTCGGGTCGTTGAGCTGGCTTTCGGGGCTGACGAAGTGATAGGCGGGCCGATAGCGGTCGGCGGACAACTTCTTACGCGACGCCGCGAACCGCAACATCAATTCGTTCGTCGCCAGTTGGGCTTCCTGCTGGGCCAATGTCGTGGCGAAGGTCTGCCGCGGTGTCGGCGAGGCAAACCGCTCGGCCAGCGGGCTTGCCTGTTCCACTTGAAACGTAGCCGGCGCGCTCGCCACACCGTCGACGACCGCGCTGTAGTCACCGGCATCGTCGAGCGCGGCCGCGTCGATTCTATAGCTCGCGTTCGTAGCGCCGGCGATTGCTGCGCCGTCCTTCCGCCACTGGACGGACTTTGCGCCGTCGGCCGGCGCGACGAACGTGAAGCGGCTCCCTTCGCTAACGGTCCCGCCACTCGGTTGCAGGGCCTTCGCGCGTTCCGCCCTTCGTGTTCGCGTCTTGACAACGACGTCGGCTTTGACGATGTCGCCCGCCGCGTCGCCGCACGTATCGACCTCGAACTGAATCTCGTCGCCTTTGTTTACGGCAAGTCCCCTCACGACATGCGCGATGCGTTGACCGATGTTTCCAAGCGCGACGACTTCGACCGCACCAACGGGCGAACGCTTGACGACCCGCAGTCCGACGCCATTGCTTGCCCTGGCCGCCAAGGCGAACGAATACCGCAGATCGAGCCACGCGTCCTGCGGAGCCGTCCAGCAAATGGCCAGCCCCGCCGGCCCATCGTCTTCGTGTCCTTTGGGATGCAACAAGATCGCGCCGGGCGACCATCGCGTGTCGTTGCGCGTGGAAATCAACTCGCGCTCCGAATCGTTGCGACCGATGCCCCAGTAGCCCTCGGCGTGACTCCACATCCGCGGCGGTGCGTCAAAGTTCGATCCCCACAGGTCGTTAGCTGTGCGTGAAGACACTCTCAAGATCGGCGAAGCGTCAGCTGTTTCCTTCTCGGCAAACAGGCGAAACGACCACCCGTCGGCCGCCCCGTTCTTGTCGAGCGCAAACTCTCGTGCTAACGAGTGCCTTTGGCCATCGTTCGCGTCGGCATTCACTTCTGCACGAACCAAAAGCGACGCGGTCATATAGACGATGCCGCACGCGACAAGAAGCTTTGTGCGCCTTGCTAACTTCCCTCGGGAAGAATCGAACATGTTATGTTGCCTTGCGAACGCGCGGTCGATTTGATGAAGTCAAGATGAATCGGCATCGAGCGCCTTCGAGTTCCGCAGACCTTGGTCGGTATTGCGTCTGCTGCGCCAATAGCACAGCCTACGCACGACGAGCGATGCTCCTATGATATTACGCAATCGCTCGCCTTGTTACACGCGTTATTTTGGTCGCGGTCACTGGTACATTGGCCGGCAGTTACGTGCTGCCGACGACGTATTCGCGCAGCAGCAACGTATCCGACTTGAAGTCGCCCCCAAAAGCTGGGCGCGCTGCTAAGGTTTGGTTTCCGGGAGGCGGGAACGGCCGAAATCAGGAGTGTGCTGTGATGACGAGGAAGCGTCGTGTGTTTGGGGCGTCGTTCAAGGCGAAGATTGCCTTGGCGGCGGTCCGCGGTGAGCGGACGACGGCCCAGTTGGCCGGCGAGTATGGCGTGCATGCCGGTCAGGTCGCGGCCTGGAAGCGGCAGCTGTGGGCCATCGACATCACGTACATTCCGTTGCGTCACGGTTTTTTGTACCTGACGGCCGTGCTGGACTGGTACAGCCGCTACGTGCTTGCGTGGCGATTGTCGAACACGATGGACGGGAGTGTCTGCTTGGAGGCGCTCGACGAGTCGCTGGCCGTCGCCCGACCCGAAATAATCAACAGCGATCAAGGTTCGCAGTTCACGGCCGCGGTCTTCACCGGCCGATTGGAGAAGTGCGGCGTAGCGATCTCGATGGATGGCCGCGGACGAGCACTCGACAACGTGTACGTGGAACGACTGTGGCGAAGCGTGAAATACGAAGAAGTGTACCTGCGGGACTATGCCGATTGCTGGGAAGCGGAGCGTTCGCTGCGGAGCTACTTCGAATTCTACTGCCGGCGACGCATCCATCAGGCCCTGGGCTATCGCACGCCGGCGGAAGTGTACTTTGGAGCAGGCGAGTGCGACGAAAACCGCCGCGCTCGGTCGCTCTGACCGAGAGCAGAGTTAACCTGGGAGATCATCCTTCAACCAACCCACCGAATTCGCTGACCTGCGGCCGCGCGAGACCTATGAATCGGTCTCGCGGGCCGCTCGTCCAACGCCCCTTTGTCTTATCCAAGC
>JAJDEG010000039.1 GCA_029259895.1 Planctomycetota bacterium | reverse complement strand
ACCCCAAGGTTCCTTCCCCCAGACCCCCAACCTCCTTCCCCTCTTCTCTGTTCTGCAAAGAAGAAGCGAAGGCCTGGACCAAAAAAAAACAATACGCAGAACCCCTTGCCGCCCGGCCGCGTTTCAGGGATAGGTCAGGCACCCTCGTGCCTGACAACGACGCTCGCGCAAACGGAATTGCACACAATTGAAAATCGAAACACCGACCGCACACCCGTCAGGCACAGGGGTGCCTGACCTACGTGGCTCTTAGCGCACAGCAAGGAGTCGGAGCCTCGATTCTACGCGCCGGCCGCGGCCTCGCCACCCTTGGGCCTGGGGCGTCGCCGGGCATTTGTGCCGACCGCAGTGCCCGTCGTCGTGCCGGCCGCAGTCCTCGTCGCTGCGGCTGCATTTACTCCTTGGCCACAGCCGCCGTTTGCCCGGCCTTCCCAAGCCCTTCTGCTTGCCCCACCGCTTGACGGGCCAGCCACGCCGGCGTTAGGCTGGCGGTCGGCCAACTGCCCTTGCAAGGCGGTTGCCCAAACCTATAATCCGGTAGCCGCCGGCGGCGGTGTGCGCGGACGGAATATAGCGTTGTTATTGGCGGTGACGGATCGACACGACCGCGGGTGTAGCTCAGTTGGTAGAGCACGACGTTGCCAACGTCGTTGTCGTGGGTTCGAGTCCCATCACCCGCTCTTTGAACTAGGCTTTTTGCACGTTTTTTCGACGTTCGTGGCCCGCTTGGCGTTGGTTGCGGCGGACGTCTCCGTGCGGACATTTGCTTTGCCCGCGCGGTATCCCGAGAGGTGATTTGAGTTATGGCTCCATCGGACGAAGATCGCAATGCGGCCGCGTTGGCCGACGAACAGGCCACTGGCGCAGAAGATGCTGACGCGGCGGACGGCGACGATGTCGAGGAACCGTTATCCATCGACAACATCGAGGCCAAGATCGAGTCTCCCGGTGCGTGCCAGCGGCATATCACCGTGACGATCTCAGCCGACGACGTCAAGAAGTATTTCGATCGTAAGTTCGACGAGCTCGTGCCGCTGGCTCAGGTGCCCGGCTTTCGCGCCGGCAAGGCGCCGCGCGAGTTGGTACAGGCCCGGTTCCGCAAGGAAGTCGCGGAGCAGGTCAAAGGCGCGTTGCTGCTCGACAGCATCGACAAGGTCAACACGCAGCACAAGTTAGCGGCAATCAGCGAGCCAGAGTTCGATCTCGAAGCGATCGAAGTGCCCGCCGAAGGACCAATGACATTCGAGTTCGACCTCGAAGTACGGCCCGACTTCGATATTCCGACGTGGGAAGGCCTGAAGGTCGACCGGCCCGTTTACGAGTTCACGGAAGCGGACGTCGAACGCCGGCTGCAGAATCTGCTGCACGAATACGGACACCTGGTGCCGCACGACGGTCCGGCCGAGTCCGGCGATTACCTCGTGTGCAATTTGACGTTTCGCCACGACGGCGACGTTCTGTCGCGCGGCGAGGAAGAAACCATCCGCCTGCGGCCCGTGTTGAGCTTCCGCGACGGCCGGATCGAAGAGTTCGACAAGAAACTCGCCGGCGTGCGCGGCGGCGAAACGCGCGAACTGAAGGCGACGCTGTCCGTCGATGCCCCCAACGAAAAACTGCGCGGAAAAGAAGTCACCGCCGAAGTCGAGGTGCTCGACGTCAAGAAGCTCGAATTGCCGGAGTTGACGCCGCAATTCTTGGCCGATGTCGGCGGCCACGAAAGCGAAGCGGAACTGCGCGAGAGTTTGCTGGGCGATCTCAACCGCCAATTCAAGTTTCGACAGCAACAGGATTCCCGCCGCCAGATTACCGCCGCGTTGACGAAGGACGCCAATTGGGATCTGCCGCCCGAAATGCTCAAACGCCAGGCCCAACGAGAGTTGGAGCGGAGCGTTATGGAATTGCAGCGCAACGGCTTCAGCGACCAGGAGATTCGCGCCCACTCCAACGAGTTGCGGCAGAATAGCATGGTCAATACGGCCCGCTCGCTCAAGGAACACTTCATCCTCGAACGCATCGCGGAAGACCATTCCATCGAGGCCGATGAGTCCGATTACGATGACGAGGTGCGGCTCATCGCGCTACAAAGCGACGAGAACCCGCGCCGCGTTCGTGCCCGATTGGAGAAACGCGGGCTGTGGGACGTGCTTCGCAACCAGATCATCGAACGTAAGGTGATCGAATTGGTGCTGGAGAAAGCGAAGTTCAAAGACGTGCCGTTCAAGCCAGAGGCATCGTCCGAGGAAACCACCGAAGCCGTCGATCAAACGGCAGGCGGCGGCGACGCGGATGACGATATCCCGCGAGCCAAGTACGGCGCGGGCCCAACGCAGCAAGAATTGCCCACCGACGAAGATAAAGACTAGCCGTTGTGCGTCAGGCACTTCCGTGCCTGACGTCGCATCGGAGAATCGCGGCGACACGGTCAGGCATGGATGTGCCCGACCCACCTAGAAATTGACACCGGCTTTGCCGTCGCTTGAATCACGAAGGAGCCATCATGTTTGACGACGGACGTCGCCGCAGCGGCGTGGATATGTCGGGACTCGTCGCACAAGCGATGGCCCCCAGCGCAGGGCAGATCGAGCGATCGGGCTTCGCACCGCCGCGGGCCGACTTCGACCCGCAGTCCGCCTATCGCGACTATCAGCGACAGCGGCCGATGACCTTGGCCGATCTGCTGTTGGAAAACCGCGTGATCTTCCTGCAGGGCGAGATTTGGGACGGCGTCGCCAACGAGTTGGTGATGAAGCTCCTCTACTTGCAGAGCGAGAACCGCCGCAAGGACATTCACTTCTACATCAATTCACCCGGCGGCAGCATCACGGCCACGATGGCGATCTACGACACGATGCAGATCCTCACCTGTGCCGTGGCTACCTATTGCGTCGGTCTCGCGGCCAGTGGTGGCGCGGTGTTGCTGGCCGGCGGCACGGCGGGCAAGCGATTCGCTTTGCCGCATGCCAAGGTGATGATCCATCAGCCGCACGGTTCCGTCGGCGGCCAGGTCTCGGACATCGAGATCCAGGCCAAGGAAATACTCAAAGCCCGCGAAGAGTTGAATAAGATTCTCTCGAGCCACACGGGCAAGCCGATCGAGCAGTTGGCCAAAGACACGGACCGCGATTTTTACATGAACGCCGCCGAGGCCAAAGAATACGGCGTCGTCGACGACATCCTCCACAAGCCGCCCGTCCAAGGCGACGAGGAATCGTAGACCGTCCTTCGCGCCGTCCGTCGTCGTGGCGGATCGTCTCTGGGCATGGAGCCTAGGGACTTGAACCTTGAGACTTGAACCTTGGGAAATTTCCCTCATGCCCCTCATTCCGTACGTCATCGAGAAAAGCGGCCGCGAAGAGCGGGCGATGGACATTTACAGTCGCCTGCTCAAGGATCGCATCATCTTTCTCGGCACGCAGGTGTACGACGAGATGGCCAACTCGATCGTCGCGCAGATGCTGTTCCTCCAGTCCGACGATCCGAGCGCCGACATTCACCTATACGTGAATTCGCCGGGCGGAAGCGTGACGGCCGGAATGGCGATTTACGACACGATGCAGTTCGTCACTTGCGACGTGGCGACATACTGCATCGGGCAAGCGGCTTCGATGGGAGCCGTACTCTTGGCTGCCGGTGCGGCGGGGAAGCGTCATGCCCTGCCCAACGCCCGCATCATGATTCACCAGCCGTTGGCCGGCATGGAAGGCACGGCCGAGGAAATCATGATCCACGCGGCCGAGTTCCTCAAAGTCAAATCCAAGCTCAATCAGATCTTGCTCAAACACACGGGCCAGGAACTCTCGCAGATCGAAAAGGATACGGATCGAGATCGATTCATGGCCGCCGAAGAGGCGATGAGCTATCGCCTGATCGATAAAGTCATCGAACACATGGACCCGACCGCAGTCGGCAAGAAATCCAAGGAAGACAACGGCGGCAAGTAGCGGCGCAATCATTTCGCTCGGTAGTCGCTGCATTGCTGGCTAGGCGCATCGCACCATCACACGTTCGTGATGCACGTCCAACGCGATCGCCCCGTAACGGAGTACGAATCTAAACGACAATTGTAAGGCTCGCGTTGCCGTCTGCGCCGCCTGCGCACGTCGGCTTCGCGACGCGCCGAATTTCCATGTTGCGCAGCATCCTCATCGTCGCCGCGGTCATTCTGGCGTCGGGCTGTCGGTCCGACCCGTATGCCGATGTGCGCGAACGCGAATGGCGTCGCCTGGAAGACGAAATATACCACCGCGAAGACCTCATTTCCGATCTCGAAGCGCAGCTCGAATCGTGCCGCCGAGAGAACGACGCCCTGAGGCGACGCAATGGGAGCGGCGAGCCGAACGAACCGCTGCCGCTGCCCAAGGTCGACGTACCGCGCGACGTACCGCCCGAATTGCTCGACGATTTTCGACCGCCGAAGACCGATCTCGGCACGGAAGCGCCGCCGCCGCTCGGTCGAGTCGCACCGCCTCGCCACCGTCCGGTCTTGCTTGCCGGCGGCGTTAGCGGACATCGTGCTGGCCCATTCAATGGGTCCGCGCTGCAAGATAGGCCCAGTCGCACGACCGCCCGTGGCCAGTCGCCGGCAACGTCCCTCAAGTTCAATCGCCGATTGACCGGCGGCAACGACACGGACCGCCAACTGGGCGACGAAGGGATTCTCGCCGTGATCGAAGCGCGCGACGCCGCGGGAAATCTCGTCGCGTCGCCCGGTCCGATGACGCTCGCGCTGTACGATCCGCTCGCTTCTGGCGATCGCAGTGTCGTGGCCCAATGGGATTTCACGGCCGACGAAGTCGCCGCGCGATTTCGAGACGGCCCATTCGGATCGGGCGTGCATTTCGACCTCCCCTGGCCGAATCGTCCGCCGCGACGGCCAAATTTGCGATTGCAAGTGACGTGTCCGGTGGCCGACGGGACGGCACTCTCGGCGGATCACAAATTCACGGTCGAATTGCCGCGC
>JAJDEG010000380.1 GCA_029259895.1 Planctomycetota bacterium | reverse complement strand
CGAAAAGCCATCGACAAGGAACTGAAAGATGGAACGTTTCGTGACAAGTATTGGGACGGTCGCGTTTTCGGAAACACGTTTCTCGAAGAGGGCGCGGCCGACACGATCAAGACTGGCGTAGTGCAATTTGGTTTGGGATTGTCGGTTGCACCCATCGACATTAGCCGCCACACCAACACGAGCAAGTCCGGAGTTCAAGAGGGCAAGGATCGCGGAATGGCTCCGATGGGCTATCGGTTCGTACCGCACGGCGTGTACTGCATGCCGTTCTTCGTAAACCCAAGCGCGGCACAGAAGTCGGGCTGCACGAAGGAAGACATCGACCTGCTGCTCATGGTGATTCCATTCGCGTATCCGCACACTCGGTCGCACGCGCGGCCGATGGTTGAGGTTCGTCACGCTTGGTACATCGAGCACAAGAACGCCTTGGGTTCATGTTCTGACTTCGCGCTGATTGCAGCCCTCACGCCAAGGAAGAAGCATGATGCCGACCTACCGTCGAAGTCATGGGAGGATTACGACGTCCCCACGGTGTTGCCGAATGAACTGAAGGACAAGGTTGGCTCGACACGTGACCTCATGAATCAATCATGACCTACTTGGCTCACAGTGCGAGGCCGGATCGTGGCATCCCGGAGCAGGAATACGGGGACCACGTCAAGAACGTCGTGCGGGTTGCCGTTAGCAATGCGGATCGTGCCGCGAAGCATGCGGCGACATATGGCGATCTATTGCGAGCCGCCGTCAGGCAGGCGGCGGAGTTTCATGACCTGGGAAAGCTCGACGAGACCAACCAGCAAGTGCTTCGCACCAATCGCGGCAAGATGCTGAATCACGTCGATGCCGGCGTGGCGCATCTGCTGGACGGCTCGCCAAACTCGGTTTGCATTGTGGCGGCGCTAGCCGCGTTTGCGCACCACATCGGTTTGCCGACGATCGCCGACGAAGGAGCCAGGGGCAAGGGAAAGGTCTTTCGAGATGCTGAACCCCTCTCCGACGGCACGCCACTTTGGGAGTTGACCAATCGGCTTTTGAACGAATACCGGCGGCGACACGAATCATGCGTGACGACGCTCCCACCGGCGAAGCAACTTGATATCAAATTGGCTGCGCCGCCCATGCTGTTGCGATTGGCGCTATCGTGTCTTGTCGATGCGGATCATTCCGACACCGCTCGGCACTATCGCGATCCAGTTGCCAATCAGACGCCGCCATTGTTGACCCCTGAGCGGCGTTTGACGTTGCTCGACGAGTACGTGGTGGAACTCGGTCGACACCGAAACGACGAACGGACCCAGTTGCGAACCGAAGTCTATCGCCAATGCCGCGAGGCCGATTGTGCGGCCGGCTTCTTGGCTTGTGACAGTTCCGTCGGTTCGGGCAAGACAACGGCGATCATGGCTCATCTGCTGAAAGCTGCGGCAGCAAAAGGGCTGCGGCGCGTCTTTGTCGTGTTGCCCTTCACAAACATCATCGACCAGTCGGTCGCGGTGTACCGCAAGGCGTTGGTTCACAGTGACGAGGTGGCCGGTGACATCGTTGTTGCGCATCATCACAGGGCCGAGTTCGATGATCCAGTCGCTCGCCAATACTCGTTCCTGTGGAACGCCCCGGTCGTGGTGACGACGGCGGTGCAATTCTTCGAGACGCTGGCGGCCCGCTGGCCCGCGTCCATTCGCAAACTCCACCAAGTAGCCGGGTCGGCAATCTTCATCGACGAAGCTCACGCGGCTTTGCCCGCTCATCTTTGGCCGCAAGCTTGGAATTGGTTGCGAGAATTGGAACGCGAATGGAATTGCCACATAGTGCTCGGTTCGGGATCACTGCATTGCTTTTGGGAACTGCCGGACTTTGTCGATCCTCCGATCACGATTCCGCCGCTTGTGCAAGGCCTTGTGCGGGAACGTTCCGCCGATCATGAACGGCGTCGCGTGGAATACCGCACCCGCGTGGAGCCGCTCGACTTGCAGGACTTGATGACGTTTATCAAGGAAACAAAGGGACCCCGGCTTCTGATCGTCAACACAGTGCAGTCCGCTGCGGCGATCGCGCGGCAACTCGCGAGTGACTTCGGTGGGGAATGCGTCGAGCATCTTTCGACAGCGCTCACGCCACGTGATCGTCAGGCGACGTTGGAACTGGTGAAGCTACGACTTGGGAAACCCAATCAACGCGATTGGACACTTGTGGCCACGTCATGCGTCGAGGCGGGCGTCGATTTTTCATTCCGCACGGGTATTCGCGAGCGGTGCGGCTTGGCGAGCTTGTTGCAAACGTCCGGCCGCGTGAATCGCTCCAACGAATACGAGCATGCTGACGTGTGGGACATTCAACTCCGGCACGGCCACTTGCTGCGGCCGCATCCGGCGTTTGAAGCACCGGCACGAATCTTGGGCGAACTATTTGCTGAAGACAAAGTCTCGCCTGAATTCTGCACTGAAGCTCTGCGTCGCGAGATTACGCAAGCGGGGATGCCCAAGAAAAAGAAGGACATCGACATTGCGGAACGAAACGCCGACTTTCCGACGGTCGAGAAACTCTTCCGCGTCATCGACAGTGACTCCGTGACCGCCGTCGTGGATGAGGCATTGGTTCTTCGGTTGGAAGCCTACGAAAACGTACGTCGCGACGAGTTGCAATCGGCTTCTGTCCAAATCTGGCACAGTAAGGAACAGGAATTCGGGCTGGAACGCCTTGAACGAGTTCGAGGTTACGACGACCTGCGGAAATGGATGCTGCCATACGACCGCTTCTTGGGCTACATGGCTGGCGTGTTACCGTTGGTTGACGGTGGTCATAATGGCCTTATCATTTGAGAGGTGCTATGTCGCCGCAGCCATTTCTATCGGACGACGACTACCAACCTATACGCGCTCTAAACGACTTGCTCTTTTGCGAGCGGCGGTGCGCCATGCACCGCATTGAGAACGTGTGGGTCGAAAATGCCTCGACGCTCGAAGGCACGCACGCGCACCAGCGGGCCGATCGAGCGGTGCAGTGGGAGGTGGTAGCTGGCGTCCGCGCGGTGCATGGCTTGATGATTCGCTGCCAACGATTGCGATTGGTCGGGAAGGCCGACGTCGTGGAGTTTCGTCGCCAGACCGACGGCAGCGAAGTACCGTATCCAGTCGAGTACAAACGCGGCCGACGGCGGAAATGGGACAACGACGACGTGCAACTTTGCGCCCAAGCATTGTGTCTCGAAGAAATGCTCGGCGGCGCGGTGCCGGCGGGCGCGATATTCCACATCAAGTCGAAACGCCGACGCGAGGTACCGTTTACGCCGCAGTTGCGGCAGAAGACCGAAAAAACGGCCAAGCGGCTGCACGAACTGCTGGCTGAGGGCGTAACGCCGCCGCCCGTGCTCAAGGCGCGCTGTCGTGGGTGCTCCCTCAAAGAGTTGTGCATGCCGGAGTTGCTGGAGCAGCGCCGCAGAATTCACGATTATCATGGAGGTCTATTTGTCGTTCGGGAAACGTAGCCCAGAACTCCCGAAGAGGCCTCCCCATGACGATTCATGCCAATACGTTGTATGTGCAGA
>JAJDEG010000379.1 GCA_029259895.1 Planctomycetota bacterium | reverse complement strand
CAGTCAGTCTTGTTGGAACGTTGCGCTGGTGGGCCAACTCGAGTCTTGAAGCTCGAATCTTTTCTCCTTTACCTGACGGCCTGTTCTCGTGCCGAAACTTGCTTGCTTGTTTCCGGGTCAAGGGTCGCAGAGCGTCGGCATGGGACGGGCGCTGCTCGATGCATGGGGCGAAGGTAAGGCGTTCTTCGATCGGGCTAGCGGCGTTCTCGGCTACGATCTGGCAGCGGTTTGTCTCGACGGCCCTGCCGAACGGTTGGACTCGACGGCGGTCAGTCAGCCGGCGATCTTCGTCGCGAGCATCGCGGCGCTCGAGTGGTTGAAGCAGACTTCGCCCGACGTGGTCGATGGCTTTGCGGCGGCGGCTGGATTGAGTTTGGGCGAATATACGGCGCTCGTCTTTGCCGGAGTGCTGGACTTCGAGACCGGATTGAGCGTCGTTCGACAGCGGGGCGAAGCGATGCAAGCCGCCGCCGACGCCGCGGAGGGCGGCATGGTTAGCGTGCTCGGTTTGGAGATCGAGCAGATCGAACGGCTGGTCGAGGAAGCGCGAGGCGGCGACGTGCTCGTGGTGGCGAATTATCTTTGTCCCGGCAACACGGTGGTTTCGGGATCGCGAGTGGCGTGCGAACGACTCGCCGCAGCGGCAACGACGGCCGGCGCGATGAAGGTGATTCCGCTCAAGGTGGCCGGGGCGTTTCATAGCGCGTTGATGCAGCCGGCGGTCGAGCGACTGGCGGCGGCGCTGGCTGACGTACCGCTGTCGAAGCCGCGGATTCCGGTCGTGTCGAACGTCGATGCATTGCCGCACGATGATCCGGAAGAGATTCGCTCGCTGCTGATTCGGCAGGTCGTCGAACCGGTTCGTTGGGAGGCGTCGATGCGTTATATGTTCGATCAGGGTTTCGATGGTTTTTACGAAGTCGGGCCGGGCTCGGTGCTCAAGGGCCTGCTAAAACGAATCCATCGCAAGACGCCGTGCGAGAGTGTCGGCGTTTAGCGATTTTCGAGTTGTTCGATAGGAGAACGATCGCGATGACAGACACGGCACAAAGCGATCTTCGCGTGGACCTGTCGGGCCAGGTGGCGCTGGTGACTGGGGCGTCTCAGGGCATCGGCCGCGCAATCGCGCTGCGCTTGGGCGCGGCCGGAGCGAAGGTTGCTTGTATCGCCCGCAATGCCGAAAAGCTGGCGGCGGTGGTCGAAGCGATCAAAGCCGCCGGTGGCGACGCCGATGCGTGGTCGTGCGATGCGAAGCATGGCGAGAGCGTGCAAAAGACTGTCGAGGCGGTCGTGGAGCGTTGGGGGCGGTTGGACATTTTGGTCAACAATGCCGGCGTGACGCGCGATACGCTGATCCCGCGGATGGGAGACGACGAGTGGAACGACGTGATCGAAACGAACCTCCGCGGCCCGTTCTTGTTCACCCGTGCGGCGACGCGGCCGATGATGCAGCAGCGTTACGGGCGGATGATTAACATTTCGAGCGTGTCGGGTTTGATCGGCAACCCGGGGCAGTCGAATTATTCGGCGTCGAAGGCCGGGCTGATCGGATTCACGCAGACGGTGGCTCGCGAATTGGCCGGGCGGAAGATTACGGTGAACGCGGTGGCACCGGGCTTTATCGAATCCGACATGACGGCCGCCCTCGGCGATGTGGTTACGGAAGAGGCCAAAAAGCGCATACCGGTGAAGCGGCTCGGCAAGCCGGAAGAAATCGCCGACGCCGTGCTGTTTCTGGCCAGCGCCGCAGCGAGCTACATCACCGGCACGACGCTGGTCGTCGATGGTGGAATGACTTGTTGAGCGTGAACGGGGTGTGTCGCTAAACGCCTATCCCAGGACCGTGGGAAATAAATCCTTTCACCTCCCACGGATCGCGAGACGCAAGATGCGAATCTCGTTGTATCGTCGAGTGCGTTGACCTCGTCGGGGAAAACGCGCCTCGATCATCGTCGCCGCATTGCTCGAAGCGAGTGCGTTGCGGTTGCTGTGTCGGACGTTGCGTCGCCGATGGCTCGGTCGATATCGGTGGAATTCAACGAAGTCGTTTCGCTCTGCCGGAAACTGGTACCCCTCGCCCTGCGGACGGTTCGGGCCGTTAGCGGCCTGAGGCCGACGTCGGCGATTGCGGCGTCGGTTGCCGACGATGCGTCGCGGCGTCCGGCTACGAGGGCCGCTGGCGCTGCCGCGTTTTCGACGAGCTTTTGGCCGAAGGCGCGTTGGACGGCAACGACGTCTTGGACGTCGACGATGCCGTCGCCGTTTACGTCGCCGCCGTATTTGTCGGCTCCGACGGCCATGCCCAGCCCCGCGACGACCATGGCCACATCGGCTTCGTTGACGACGCCGTCTTCGTTGAGATCGGCGGCGAGCGAGCCGGGCGGCGTGACGTTGATCACCACCGTCGCCACGTCCGACAGCCGGGCGCCGTCATTTGCCCGATACGTAAACGCATCGGCCCCCACGAATCCAACGTTCGGCGTATACACGAACCCACCGTCGGCCGAAAACTCGAGCGTTCCATTCGCCGGCGGCGACACCAACACGGCAGTAAGAAAATCGCCGTCCGGATCGACGTCGTTAAACAACACGCCGTCGGTAACCGGCCCGGCGACGTCGCCGTGGAGGTAGAGATCGAAGCTCATGTCGTTGCTCTGCGGGCTGGCTTGGCGGATATCGACGGCGACGATATTTCGTCCAGATCTGAGCGAGGGGAGCCGGTAGTCTTCGATAGCGAACGGCAGGAAAGTTCGCTCCTCGTCGCCAGCTACGATCGAATCTGCCGTAGTATCGGGGCTGGATGGAGAGGACAGATTACTTGCGAGCACCAGCGAACCATTGAGGTACACTGCCGCACCGTCGTCGCGCAGCAACCCCAACCGCAGGCCGTGAATGCGCGACGCATCAGCTAGGAGCAGTTCGTGGCGGAAATACGTCGCCAGATTCCGTTGGTTGATGTCGTCACCCCAACTCACGACCGTCACTTCGTCGCCATCGCCGTAACCGAATTCAGCTTGGCCGACAGGCCACAATGCGTCATCGTAGCTGAGTTGGAACCACGACGAACTTGGACGCACGCCCTCGTCGAAATAGCGCCACGTCGCGCCCGCTGGAATGAGCACTTGGCGCTCCGGAGGCGCGGCTACGACCACCAGCGGCGTGTTCGTCGGCGTGGCGAAAACATCGCCAAAGGCGGTCGGATCGTCGGGTGCCGGCGTAACGCGGATCGTCACGGACGCCTCGGCCGACTCGCCGAAATTGTCCGTCGCCCGATAGCGGAAATGATCGTCGCCAAAGAAGTTTGCGGCGGGCGCGTACTGAAAGCTCCCGTTTTCCGCTAGCACCAAGGTTCCATGCTCCGGCGGCTGGGCAACGGTCGCCGACACGAGCACGCCGCCGTCGTCGGTGTCGTTCTCCAGCACGCCGAACGAGACCGGCACGTTGAGCACGTCGTCTTCATCGACGAAATACAAGTCGTCGGCCGGCAGGGGAACGCTCGTGACGACGCGGATCGTCGTCGTGGCGACATTCGACAAACGGCCGTCCAGGTCGCGCACGGTGTAGCTGAAACTGTCGTCGCCAACGAATCCGGCGTCCGGAACGTAGACGACGCTTCCGTTTGAAGGTATCGACAGCGAGCCATTCGATGGATTGACGACAATCGCTACAGAATCGGCATCGATCAGTGCTCCGCCCGGCTCGTCGTTGGCCAGCAAATCGATCAGAACCAGCTGCTCGAACTTCGTGAGCGCTTCGTCGTCATTGGCCGTGGGAGGATCATTCGTCGATGCGACCGCTATGGTGACCGTGGCCGGATTCGAGACGCGGCCAGGTGGACTGGCGAAGGTAGCTTCGAGTTCGAGATCGAAGCCGATGTCGGAACTGGTAGCATTGTCCTGATGCACGTCGGCAGCGACGATGTTCTCGCCGACGTTGAAAACCACGCCGAGCGACTGCAAGTCGGCCGCTGTGAGCGTCGTTTCGAAAAGAGTTTCTTCGTCCAGTCCGCCCACGGCGCCGCCGTTGCTAAATTCGAAAAACCCGGCGTTCGGGGCGAGGTTGTCGCGGCGGATTTCGACGCCGTTAATATAGACGGCGGCACCGTCGTCGCGCAGCAAGCGGACCTTCAGTTCCGCTACATCGCTGCTCGAAAGAGTAATCGTCTTGCGGAACAAGGTCGTCGGATGCACGACTCGGGTCGTCGTCGTTTGGATGTCGCCGTAGCCGAGTTGCGCAGTACCCACGAGCCAAGCCGAGTCGTCGAAGGCGGCGGTTCGCCAAGCCGTGCCGCCGGGATCGACGCCCGTGTCGAGGTATCGCCATTCGGCCGCCGAGCGAGGAAGAATGATCTCCGTCGTCGTGCCGCCAATGAGGGCGCTGTCGCGGACGATGTATTGCAACGAATCCTCGCCAGAAAACCCGACGTTCGCCCGATAAGTGATCTCGCCGGTTTGCGGGTTGACGGTGGCCGTGCCGTTGGCGGGCGGCTGGACGATGGCCACGGATTCCGGCCGCAGCGGAAAATCGTTTGGCGGGGCACCGGTCGTGTCGTTAGCCAGGACGGGAATCACGACGGGCGCGCGGCCGACGGTTTCGGCCGTATCGTCGATCGCAACTGGACCGATACCCGTTACGTTCACGGTCACGGTCGCCTCGTTCGACGACAATGCCATTCCGTTCTCGGCGATCAACTCCGTCTCCATAAGAATGTCGCTGCTGCCGAAAGATTGATTGAGCAAGTGGATGGCAAGGATGTTGGCGTTCGGGCCGTCTCGCAACGAAACGCCAGCGACGTCGACAACGAATTCTTGCTGCGCGATCGAGCTTGTGTCCGGGTTCGACGCCGTTGCAATCGAATTATGCGACGGCGTCTCGGGGGCGTTCATCTCCGCGACTTTGACGCCGTTGACGTAGGCGATGAAGCCATCGTCGTACCGCAGGCGCAACCGCAATTCGCTCGTCATGGCGGGATCCGCGGTAAACGCAATCCGTTCAAAAATGCTTGGGTTGATGCCGCTGACGCGCGCTTGGACGTTGTCGTTGATAAACGGCGTGAAATCGACCGTCGCGTCCGTGTCGTA
>JAJDEG010000378.1 GCA_029259895.1 Planctomycetota bacterium | reverse complement strand
CGGGCACGTCCGTCGAAATCGGCGAGAAATGGACCGGCAAGGACGACGACTTGCGGCTCTTGCGCCGGCTAGACGGCGTTGGCCAAATTGTTCTCGCGGGCGAACAGGTCACCGACAAGTGGCTAGAGAAACTGGCGAACTTGCCCGCGACGAGTCTGCAGCGCGTCGAATTGCGACGCACCAAAGTGACCGATGTCGGCTTGGCCTATTTGGCGTCGTTCACGTCGGTTGTCCGCGTTGACATTTTATACACGCCCATCACCGATGCGGCCGTCGAGACGCTGGCGAAATTCGTCAACGCCCAATACATCCGCGTCTACGGCACGAAAATCACGACCCAGGGTGCGAACCAACTGACGGCCAAGCTGCCCAACGCCCGCATCGATCGCCGCGGCGGGGCACTGCTGGGCGTTGGCGGCTCGATCGGCGAACCAACGTGTACGATTCACACCGTACAGCCCGACTCCGCAGCGGCCAAGGCCGGCATTCTCGTAGGCGACACGATTCTCAAGTTCGACGGCACGGCCGTGCAAGATTTCACGGAGCTGACGGCCGCCATCTCCGAAAAAATCGGCGGTGAAGAAGTCGAAATCGAATTGCTCCGGCCAAACGTCGGCGACGCCAACCCAACGGCAAAGAAAGTCACGGTCACGCTGGGCGAGTGGTAGGACCGCGAGAATGCTCGTCCGCTTGCCGCTCGCGACGCCAAGCGCTACACTTCATCTCTCGTCCTGTAGCGGTCTCGCCGTCGGTCGGCCACGCGCGCGACTGACGGTCATGTCGGGCCGCACATCCAGCATTGTCAGGCACGGGAGTGCCTGACCTACGTTGCCGACCTGCGTTGCCGCCTCGTCCGTACACTTTCCGCCGAAAGGTTCCTGAATGTCCCGTCGGTTCGTCAGTCAACTCGCCCCCAAAGAACAAGTCGATCAGACCTTTCTGGCCTGCAACAAGCAACTGCGTCCCAATCGCAACGGCAATCTCTACCTGCAAGTTCAGCTCGCCGACCGCAGCGGATCGATCAACGGCATGATGTGGAACGCCAACGAGCAGGCGTATCGCAACTTCGACAACGGCGACTACGTCAGCGTCACCGGCACCGCGCAGCTCTACAACGGCGACATGCAACTCATCGTCACGTCGATTGAGCGCGTACCGCCGACGAACGTCAATGAAGAAGATTACCTCCGCGTGAGCAACCGGCAGATCGACCAACTGACGGGCCGACTGACGGAATTGCTCCGCGAAGTTCGCAATCCGCATTTGCGAAATCTCGTCGACTGCTTCCTGCTCGATGAGGCGTTCATGCGGAAGTTCACCGTCGCCCCGGCGGCCGTGAAGCACCATCACGCATACCGCGGCGGGCTGCTCGAACACGTCGTCAACATGCTCGAAGTCACGCGCCGGATCGCCGACCTCTATCCGCAACTCGACGCCGAGTTGCTGCGTATCGGCGTGTTCCTCCACGACGTCGGCAAGATCGACGAATTGAGCTACGAACGCGACTTCGGCTACACCGACGAAGGGCAGTTGATCGGCCACCTCGTGATGGGCACGGCGATTCTCGACGCCAAAATCCGCGAGGCCGAACGTCTCTCCGGCGAGCACATGCCGGACGAAACCGTGCTGCGCATTAAGCACATGATCCTCAGTCACCACGGCAGCTACGAATTCGGCAGCCCCAAGTTGCCGATGACGCTCGAAGCGATCGCGCTGGCGCACATCGACGATCTGGATGCCAAGCTGCACAACTTCGACCAACTGATGCGCGACGACCCGAACGTCGACAGCGCCTGGACGCCGTTTCAGGCCAACCTCAGCCGCAAGCTCTACAAAGGCCCGCCGGCCAATCCGACGGCGACAGAAGACGAAGATTAGCCGTCGATTTCAAAGCGATGTTGCCGTGAAATGCCGGTCGATCGTTCTTTCGCTTACTGCGCCGCCGTCCGCATCAGCCACTCGTGGACCACCCAGCCCACTTTGGCCAGCGACAGCGGCGAGCAGTTCTCCGGCGTGTCTTTGGTCGTGTGCCAATACGACTCGGCGCCGGGCCGCGGATAGTCGAAGTCGATGATATCGATCGTGGGGATACCGCCGAATTCGTTAAGCATCGTGTGGTCGTCTTGGACCAAATGGCCCTTGGCCGCGATGAACTCGCGCACCTTCAATTCCGCAGCGATTTTCCAGACCTCGGCGACGATCGGCCGCGCCGCCGGATAGCTGAGGCTGTAGCGGTCTTGGTAGAGTTGCAAGTCCGCATCGCCAACCATGTCGAGCAGAACGCCCGCGCGATAGCGATGCCTCGGCGGCTTGCGTTTGTACTCGTTGGCAAACCAGTAGGATCCGACGAAATAATCGCCCCGCTTGTCATTTCCCTGTTCGTACACCAACTCTTCGGCGTCGAAAAAGACGAAATCGACACCCACGCGGCCGCCGTGCTTCGGCATCGCCTTGCCCAATTCCATCAACAGCGCCACGCCGCTGCCACCGTCGTTCGCGCCGATAAAGTCGTTCTTGCGTTTGGTCGGATCGGGATCGTTCTCCGGATACGGCCGCGTGTCGTAGTGAGCGCATAGCAGTACGCGCTCGCGGCGGTCCGGATGCCAGGTGACGATCAAGTTGGCCAACTGCACGATCGACCCGTCGAGCGGATGCCGCGTCTGAAACCGTTGCAACTCAACCCTCGCGCCCAGCTTGCGGAAGTGGTCGAGCAGCAGAAGCTGTTGCTTGCGCATGCCCGGCGTGCCGCTGCGGCGCGGACCGATGTCGCAGATCTGCTTGAGATATGCGTAGGCCGCCGCTCCGTCGAACGGAATGTCGGCAAGCTTGAGGTCCGAGCGATCCTCCGCGGTCGGCGCGCGTTCGGGCTTTGTGTAGCGCTGCGAAACAAACTGCCCGTCGTCCGCGTACTCGCCGGTGCCGTCGCCGGTGCTGCCGGGCGCGGAAATGCGAGTCGGCAATTCGCCATCTCCGCGCGAGGACGAAAAGACGTTCGCCCCATACTTGAGAAACAGCAACACGATCGCGGCCAACAGCGCCACCGACAACGCGCCGACCACCCAACTCGAACGATCCGTCCGCGCCGATGCCGAGTTTGTCGCCCCCGAAGATGATGTCGTCTGCGCCATGCAGGCATTCTAGCAGCATCGCGAAAAACGGGACAAGCAGAATCGGCGGCCGCCACGAACAGTTGGCGAATCGCCGTGTACGGCAAGAGGTGAATCCGTGCGATACTTCACGTGCCAACTCAAACGGCGCTTTTGCGATACACGGCAACCACTGCCGGTGAGTACGCCCGTGCGTCCCAGTCGCTCGCATTGGGCAACTGCCCGACATCGAACCGCGCGTCCGCCTCGACGACGACGATACTTTCGGCCGGCGCCGCGCCGATGACCAACTCGATGAGCGCCAGCATCTCCGCCGTTCGGTCAACATAAAAACTAAACGGCGGCGAAATAAAGACGACCCACGCCGCGTCGCCAATGGTATCTCGCCACGCCAACTCGTTGCGCGGGCCCCCTGCGCCGGCCAGTTCCCGCCGCGCCCAAACGAAGGCATTCACCGGGACGACCTGCGTGTTGTCGATCACGTCGAGCGTCTGGCAATTGCGGCGGATCAACTCGGCCGTCGGGAAATGCCGTTCGAGCATGGTGGCTCCGACCGCCCCGCGGCTGATCGCTTCGAGCGCCAGCGCCCCGGTGCCGGCAAATAGGTCCAACGCGTACTTCTCTTTCACCGCCGGGCCGACCAGGTTGAACACCGCCTCGCGGACGCGTTCCTTCATCGGCCGGGTCTGCGGGTCGCCGCTGTAAGCGAGTTTCCGCCCCCGCATCGATCCGCCGATAATTCGCAGCTCGGTCGGCGCGGAATCGTCCCGGCCTCGGCCTGGCGGCGACTTGCCGGGCGCGGAAGATTTGCGCGGCGGCTTGGGTTTTCGCGGCACCGGTTTTCGCGGCACCGGTTTGTCACGGCACCGTAATCGCGTACAATTGCGAGATTATCGTGTTGTCGGCGCAAGCCGGGTCCGACTCAGGCGGCGGTCAGCGTAGACCGCCTCGCGGTCCGTGGCAAGTGGGCGTCGTCCTAGCGCTTCGTTTCGGAGCGCGGAAAGGTGGATTGTATGTTGTCGTTGTGGCGCCGCGCGGCGGCTTTGTCAGTTTTGTGCTCGTTCACGGCGGCAGCCATCGCCCTACATGCTCAAGACGCTGTCGATCCGCCGGCAGACGATACGCCGGCCGCCGCTACCGCGCCAGCCGACAGTTCCAACGTGGAGGACTTCGACACACTCTTCGGCGAACTCAAGCAGTTGATCGTCCAGTTGAACGATATCCGTACGAAGTACGCCACGGCGGGCGAAAAGGATCAGCCCGAGCTCGAAAAAGCGTATCAGCAGTTAATCGAGCGCGGACAGACGCTGTTTCCCAAGCTCGGCGCCGCGGCCGAGAAGTCCTTCAACGCCAATCCCGACCTCAACGGCGACGCCGGCAAGCACTTGCTAGAAACGGCCGAACGGGCCATCGCGGAAGGCGATCCCAAGGAAGCCAGCCGCCTAGTGTCCGTGATGCTCGCCAAAGTACCCGACAATGCCCACTTGCTCGGCCTATCCGGTACGTTGGCGTTCAACGCCGGCGACAACAAGACGGCCGGCGAACACCTCGACAAGGCCGCGAAAGCCGGCAAACTACCCCAAGGAGCGGACAAAGTGCTCGAAGAAATCAAGATTCGCGAAGCCGAAGCCAAGGCCGACGACCTGCCCCGCATCAAGCTCGAAACGAGCCAGGGCGACATGGTCATCGAACTGTTCGAGAACGAAGCGCCAAACGCCGTGGCCAATTTCGTCTCGCTCGTCGAGAAGAAGTTCTACGACGGTCTGGTGTTCCACCGTGTGATCGAAGGCTTCATGGCCCAAGGCGGCGACCCAACCGGCACGGGCAGCGGCGGCCCCGGCTACGCCATTCCTTGTGAGTGCGATCCCAAAAAGTTTCCCAACCACCGCAAACACTTCCGCGGCACACTCAGCATGGCCCACGCCGGCGAAGATACCGGCGGTTCGCAGTTCTTCCTGTGCTTCGGCCCCACCGAACACCTCAACGGCAAGCACACCGCGTTCGGCCGCGTGATCGAAGGCATGGACGTGCTCGACAAGATCAAGCGCATCGAACCCGGCCGACCGGGCACGCCCGACAAGATCGTTAAGGCGACGGTGGTCCGCAAGCGCGATCACGAATACAAGCCGAAGACGCTGCCCGACCCGCGGAATTAGGAGCGGCTTGGAGTTGCTTGGAGTTAACGTCGCGCAACGGCGAAACGATCCGCTTCGCCAGTTCGCGACGAGAAGGTGATTCACCGTGGACAGCCTGTGGCTTGCGAGAATCGCGACGTTTGCGCTCGTCGCGTCGGTCGCGGCGCCGACGTCGTTCGTCCTTCGGCAGGCCGCTGCCGCGGAGGACGCTAAGCCGCCCAACATCGTGCTGATTCTGGCCGACGACCTGGGGTTCGGCGACGTTCGCTGCTACAACGACCGGGCCAAGGCCGCCACGCCGAACATCGACCGGCTGGCCAGCGAGGGAATGCGGTTCACCGACGCGCACGCGCCGTCGACCGTTTGCACTCCGACGCGATACAGCCTGCTCACCGGCCGCATGGCGTTTCGTATTCCTTATCGCGGCGTGTTCGCCGGCGTCGGCGGACCGTGCCTCATCGACGCCGACCAACTCACGCTGCCCGCGATGCTCCGCCAAAGTGGCTACGCTACGGCGCTCGTCGGCAAGTGGCACGTCGGCCTGTCATTTCTCGACGCCAACGGCGATCGCATTGAGCAAGGCGGCGTCGAGGGCGTGAAACGGATCGACTACTCGCGAGCGATTCCCGACGCGCCGATTCATCGTGGCTTCGACCAATTTTTCGGCACGGCCTGCTGCCCGACGACCGACTTTCTGTACGCCTACATCGAGGGCGACCGCATTCCCGTTCCGCCGACGGCGATGCTCGACAAGTCGAAGCTGCCGCGGCACGCTTACTCGAGAGACAACCGCCTCGGCATGGTCGCGCCCGACTTCGACCTGGAAGAGGTCGACATGGTGTTTCTCGATAAGAGCCAGGCGTTTCTCGAACAGCACGTGAAGCGGTCGCCGGACAAGCCGTTCTTCTTGCTGCACTCGACGCAAGCGGTCCACTTGCCGTCGTTCGCCGGCCGCGATTTCAAAGGCAAGACCGAGGCCGGCCCGCACGGTGACTTCATCTTCGAGCTAGACCACGTCGTCGGCCAGTTGCTCGCGACCCTCGAGCGGCTCGGCGTCGCCGACAACACGCTGGTCATTTTCACCAGCGACAACGGCCCCGAGACGACGACGACCGTCCACATGCGGGCAGACCACAACCACGACGGCGCGCGCCCTTGGCGCGGCATGAAACGCGACCAATGGGAAGGCGGGCATCGCGTGCCGCTGATCGCTCGATGGCCCGGCAAGATCGCCCAGGGCAGTTCGACGAAGCAAACGATCTGCCTTACCGACGTCATGGCGACCGCCGCGGCCATCGTCGGTGCGAAGCTGCCCAACGAAGCCGCACAAGACAGCTTCGACATTCTGCCGGTGCTGCTAGGCAACGACGGCGACCGCCCGGTGCGCGAGTACACGCTGCACCAAACGATCAGCCTCGCGCTGGCAATTCGCAAGGGGCCGTGGAAATATCTCGACCACCGCGGCTCTGGCGGCAACAGCTACGCCAAAGGTCCACTGGCAAAATTCGCGCTGCCGGATACCGCGCCAGACGCACCCGGCCAACTCTACAACCTCGA
>JAJDEG010000377.1 GCA_029259895.1 Planctomycetota bacterium | reverse complement strand
GCAGTAGCGACGCCGGTATCGAAGCGTTCCGCTGGACGAGTGCTGGCGGACTGGTCGGACTCGGCGGCATTCCCGGCGGCAGCCACTTCAGCGGAGCGAATGGCGTGTCGGCGGATGCTTCGATGGTGGTGGGCGTCGATTTCTCGAACCTGCCCGGCGAAGCGTTCGTGTGGTCCACGTCGACGGGTTTGAATCCGCTCGGCTTGTTGCCCGACGCGGGTAGTTTCGATACGAGTCAGGCGTACGATGTTTCCGTACTCGGCCATGTTGTGGTTGGATATGCCAGTTCGCCGGGCGAGGGGAATGTGGCGATCGTTTGGGACGAAACGCACGGGCTTCGCCGCGTCGACGAGCTGCTCTCGTCGCTGGGCGTCGAACTGACCGGCTGGCGGCTGACCGAAGCGACCGGCATTTCGGACAACGGGCAGGTGATCGTCGGCCGCGGATTCAACCCGAGCGGATTCGGCGAAGCATGGGTGGCGATCGTCCCGCCGCTGGCGAACCCGACGAACGCGGGCGATGCCAATAACGATGGTCGCGTCGACCGCGCTGATTTGGCGGTAATGCTCAGTCACTTCGGCTCGCCGACTGGCGCTGGGTTCTTCGAGGGAGACCTGAACGCCGACGGCGGCGTGTCGATGACCGACGTGATGCTGTGGCGGCGGTTGTCTGGCACCGTGTATGCCGAGTCGCAAGCGGTCGCCGTGAGCGAGCCGGCCTCGACAATGTTGGCATTGCTCGGTCTATTGACGGCTGTCTCCGCTTCTACGCTGCATCGCAGGGCGATAGGTAGCGATCGACGGCGCGGTGCATAAAGCGTCGTGAGGTCGATCGATAATCTTCGCTAACGTCCAATGGCTTTAGCTGCATCGTACGGAACGCGGCTTGCTATCTGTCGTGTTCGGCACGAACGCCGGGGCCGCGACAAACCATTCGCCATGAATCGCAAGAACCGCAGGTTCTTTCGGAGGAATTCTTACCGTGTCCAATGACGCCCGCGCCTCGAACTTTATCGAAGAAATCGTCGACGAAGACCTGCGCACGAACAAATACGACGGCCGCGTGCATACGCGCTTTCCGCCGGAACCCAACGGCTATTTGCACATAGGGCACGCCAAGAGCATCTGCCTGAATTTCGGTCTGGCCAAGAAGTACGGCGGCAACTGCAATCTGCGTTTCGACGACACCAATCCGACCAAGGAAGACACGGAATACGTCGACTCGATCGTGGAGGACGTCCGCTGGCTGGGCTTCGACTGGGAAGACCGGCTGTTTTACGCCTCGGACTATTTCGACCAGCTTTATGCCTACGCGGTGCAACTCATTGAGGCCGGCAAGGCCTACGTGTGCGACCTCTCGGCCGACGAAACGCGGCAGTACCGTGGCACGCTCACGCAGGGCGGCCGCAACAGCCCGTTCCGCGATCGCACCGCCGAAGAGAATCTCGACCTGTTCGCGCGAATGAAAGCCGGCGAGTTTCCCGACGGCACGCGCACGCTGCGAGCCAAAATCGACATGGCTCATCCGAATCTCAACATGCGCGACCCGGTGTTGTACCGCATTCTCCACGCGCATCATCATCGTACTGGCGAGCGGTGGTGCATCTACCCGATGTACGACTGGACGCACGGCCAGAGCGATTCGCTCGAGAAGATCACGCATTCGATTTGCACGCTCGAATTCGAGAACCACCGCCCGCTGTACGATTGGTTCATCAAGGAGCTTGGCATCTACGCCCCGCGGCAGATCGAATTCGCCCGGCTCAACCTCACGTACACGATCATGAGCAAGCGGTCGCTGCTGCAATTGGTCAAGGAGAGGCAGGTGAGCGGCTGGGACGATCCGCGAATGCCGACGATTTGCGGTTTCCGCCGCCGCGGCTACACGAGCGAAGCAATTCGAGCGTTCTGCGATCGCATCGGCATGGCCAAATTCAACAGCACGATCGACATGCAGGTGCTCGAAGGGGCGATCCGCGACGATCTCAATCGCCGCGCCAACCGCGTGATGGCCGTGCTGCGTCCGCTCAAGGTTGTGATCGAAAACTACCCCGACGGTCAGACGGACGAGCTCGAAGCGATCAACAATCCCGAAGACCCGTCGGCCGGCGCGCGTAAGGTGCCGTTTTCCAAAACGATTTACATCGAGCAGGACGACTTTCGCGAAGTGCCGCCGAAGAAGTATTTTCGCCTTGCGCCGGGCGTGGAAGTGCGATTGCGGTACGCCTACTTCATCAAATGCGTCGACGTGGTGAAGGACGCCGCTGGCGAAGTGGTCGAGGTGCGCTGCACTTACGACCCCGCCACGCGAGGCGGCAACGCGCCCGACGGCCGCAAGGTGAAAGGGACGATCCACTGGGTTTCAGCCGAGCATGCATTGTCGGCTGAAGTTCGGCTGTACGACTACCTGTTCAGCACGCCCGATCCCGGCAAGGTACCCGAGGGCCAGACCTTCCTCGCGAACCTCAATCCCAACTCGCTGGAAACGCTCGGTGCGGCGAAGCTCGAACCGAGTCTCGCAGCGGCTAAGCCGGGCGAGCGGTTTCAGTTCGAGCGGCTGGGATATTTCTGCGCCGACGCGAAAGACTCCGTGCCAGGCAAACCGGTGTTTAATCGCACGGTGACGCTCAGAGATACGTGGGCGAAGGTGGAGCGAAAGGGATAGCTCTGGTCGACGATGCGTGCAAGAATCTTTGCTTGGCGCGTTTGAATCTTCGCGAACTTCTAACCTCCGACGCTGATGCCCCGCCACGTTGCTCGTCTCATCGGCATTGACGAATCGACCACCAAGACCGGCGTCGGCGTGCGCTCGGCGGACGGCCAGCAGGCTTACGCCGCGATCGACAATCTTGGCGCGACCGAGTGGCACGGTCAACCGGCGTTCGACGTCGCCGAACTGCCGGGAATGATCGCCGATGTTCTTGCCGCGCTCGCCGCCGGAAAACCGAGCGGCGGCAAACTGAACAGCGGCAGTTCCGAGCCGATCGCCTGGAAGTTCGACGGCAACGCCGGTTCACTCTCGCTTTCCGTTCGCCAGCACGACATGGTGTTGTTGGGCGAAGACGACCAGCCGCTGATTCCCGCCCTCACATGGCAATGCAACGCCGCGACGGCCGAAGTTGCCGCTTTGCGAGCCGCCGGCGCGGAAAAGACCGTTGGCCGCATTGAAGAGCGATTCATTCTGCCCAAACTCATGTGGGTGCTGGCCCAAGAACCAGACCTGCGGGCGAAGGTCCGCCGCGTGATGACCACCGGCGATTGGGCGGCGTACATGCTCACCGGAGCTTGCCGGCTTTCCACGTCCGATGCTCTGAGCAATGGTTTGCTTGCCCAAGCAACCAAAAAACTGGCCGCCGAGGTAATCGCCGCTGCCGGTCTCGATCCGACGTGGTTCCCAGAGGTAATCCAAAGCGGCCATGTCGTCGGCGCGGTACGTTCGGCGGATCGACTGCCGGCCGCTTGGTCGCCGATCGGCAAGCTGCTTTCCGGTTGGAACGTCGTCGCCGGCTTGGGCGACAATCACGCCACGGGCGTCGGCTGCGGAGGGCTGGTCGACGATGCGACGATCGTCGTATCGGCCGGCACGAGCGGGACGATCAATCGCCGCGTTCGCCCAGCGTGCAAACTCCGCGGCCAAGCGGCTTGTTTCGAATTCTACGACGACCGCCTGTTGTTGATGATGCTCGCCGATTGCGCGGCGTGGTACGAGCGGTTCGTCGCCACGCACGCCGCCGGCAAGCCATACGCCGAGTTGAACGCGCTGGCCGCCGACGCCGATTTGGCCAACGTCCGCCGCGTATTGCACGACCCCGCAAAGTTGCCCGAGCAGCGCGAATCGTTCTCGGCCGAATGGTCGACGATGTCGCTTGGCCAGCGCGTCGCCAGCGTGCAACTTTCGATTGTGGCCGAATTGCTCCGCCTCGCGAAAAAGATGCTCGCCGAAGCCGACGGCGCGCCGCCAGTCAATCGGTTCGTCCTCACCGGCGGATTGAGCCAGTCGCCGCTCGTTCAGCAAGCGTTCACGGCGGGCGTGGGCGTGCTCTCTCCTACGGCGGAAGTTCTCGTCGGAGC
>JAJDEG010000376.1 GCA_029259895.1 Planctomycetota bacterium | reverse complement strand
GCGCCGCGGGTTTACCGTCGACGCCGAGAACCTTCGCGCCCAACTCGACCACACGGCCGCCCACTTAAAGCGCGGACTCGACAATTACCGCAGCGGCAAAGGGCAAGGCGGCCGCGTCGACACCGCAGCTTGGGCGCTTTGGGCACTCGACGAAGGTGGCCGCGCCGACGACGAAACGAACGCCGCCGTTATTGGCTATCTGCTTGCCACGCACGCCGACGAAGGCCACTGGCGGGCCGCCGGCAACCGACCGCCCACGCAAGGCAGCCCATTCACAACCACCTACGTTGCCATCCGCGGTCTGGCCGCTTTCGGCACGAGCGAGCAGCAATCCGGCATCGACCAACGCACCGCCGCGGCCCGCGAGTGGCTCGAATCCGCCGAACCCAACGACACCGAGGACAGCGTCTTTCGGCTGCGGGCGCTAGCATATCTTTCCGCGTCCGCGATTGCAGATGTGAACGGCGAAGTCATCGAATCCGCCGCCTACGACGTACGACGATTGCAACGCGCCGACGGCGGCTGGGGCCAATCGCCCGATCTGCCCACCGACGCCTACGCCACGGGCACGGCGCTGATCGCGCTCCACGACGCCCAGAAGCTGTCGGTCGAGGAGTCCGCCTATCGCGCCGGCGTCGCGTTTCTGCTCCGCACGCAGCTCGAAGACGGCTCCTGGCGCGTGCCAACCCGCAGCAAGCCGATCCAAAAATACTTTGAAAGCGGCTTCCCGCACGAGCAAGACCAGTTCGTCTCCATGGCCGCCACGAATTGGGCCGCGCTCGCATTGCTCTACACGGTCGAAACCGCCGACGAGTGATCGTGCGGCCGTCGCCGCCGTCGCGCCGCCAACGCGCTGTCTGGGCTTATGCAAAATCCCGAAACGTTCGTCCTGGTCATGCTCCTCTTGTTCCTCGTGCCTATCGGCGCGGTGGCGGTGCTTTCCCTGTGGGCGTTGCGGCCTTGGCTCCGCGCTGCGACGGCCGGCGTCCAACTCACGGTCTTCGAGATCATCGGCATGAGGCTACGCCGCGTCGACGTCGATGCCGTCGTCGCCGCACTCGTCTTGGCCCGACAGAGCGACGTCGATATCCATCAAGTCGATCTCCAGCGGGCGTATCTAGCCGGCGTCGACTTGCCGACGATCGCGCTCGCATGGGTCGCGGTCCAGCGAAAAGAAATGGGCATCACCTTCGCGCAACTGGTGGAAATGTATCAGCAGAAACGCCTAGGCGAACTTATCGACGACGCCAGCTAGCTTGGCATCACCACCGGCCAAGCGTCATCGGCCAAGCGTGAGACGCGACGCCTCGAACGTGAGCGACGAAAGAATCTCTGGGTTCTGCGACATCCGCACGGCGTCGCCCCGTTTTTCGCCGCTAGTCAGCTCGGCGAGTAGGTGCGGCGTGCGGAGCTTGATGTAGCGGCAGAACTCGTCGAGCGAGAGACCCGCACGGCCGTCGCTGACGCTTTGGCGAATTTCCATGTTTGCCGTGGCTGCGTCGAGCGCTTCGAGCGCGGCGTAGGTAAACAGGCCGTGCTTGAGAGCGTCGTGTTCCTTCGACGTTTCCTGACGTCCGCAAGCTGTGACGATCTGCGGGCCGAGTTGCAACCCGCCCAAGTCCAATAGCTGTTCCTCTTGCCGTACGGCGGCCGAGTGGCACGCGTCGAGCAGCAACAGGCTCGCACACGGCAGTCGCGACAACAAATCGTTGAGACGCCGACCGGTGAGCGAGGTGCTCTGTAAGTCGGGCGTCGTGTCCTTGGCGACGAAGAAGAAGCCCGACGCCGAATAGCCGCCGTCGAGGTTCGGGGCCTCGTCGAATCCGTGCCCGGCCAGCATTACGACGACGAAATCCTGCGGCCGGACCGCGGCGGCGATGGCTTCCAGTCGGGCTTCGATGTTCGCCCGGTTCGGTTCCGCGGCGCCGCCGTCGGCCAACGAAACGATGTCGCCCTCCGCGAATAAGCCATGCTCGACGAGTCGCGTTCGAAGAGCGTTTTCGATCGCCAACACGTCGCGCGCCGCATATTTGAGTTCGCCAATGTCGAGCAGCCGCTTCAATTGCGGCTCTTCGTCGAGCTTCGTCACGCCGACGCCGAGGTAGAACAGCCGCGGCGGTTCGACTTTGACCGGCCGGTGCGTGAAACGGACGACGCGCCGCGTGTTGAGCCGCGCGTCGGGCTGGCCCGTCGCCGCCACGGCGACGAGCATGTTCGCGCCTGGCCGCAGCAGGTCGTGCGGCAAAGCGACGTAGGCGGAAACCGTCCGCGTCGCGTCGTCCGGCGCCTCTGTCGTCATCCGGCGTCCGTTCAGCCAGACTTCAAGCTCGGCGACCGGTTGACTCGCATCGTTGGCCAGAGCGCTGACGCCAATCATAGCGCCATCTGCCGGCGCGTCGCCGCCGTCGGCAAGCCCATCGATGCGAATCGCTACGTCGGCAGGCGGTACGCGGCTCGGCGCTTCGGCCAGCGCCTTCGCCACGTCACGAAAGCGGACCAGTGCGTCGATCACCGGCCGCTTGCGGTACTGATCGCGGAAGTCTTGGGCGAGGAACGTCCGCGCGCCGGTTGCCTCGCGTCCGAGGTTGACGTGCCACTCGAAACGCGAGGCCGAGTCTGGCGAGCAATCGAAATAGCCTTGCGGCGTCCACATGATCCAGTTGCCGTCGCGCTGCGGGTACAGCGTCCACAGCGGATCGTGGGCCACCGGCGTGATCATTGCTTGCCGCGCTCCGCCGAGCGACGCTTCGACGTAAAGCTGCTCGCCGGGCGTGGGCCGCGAGAGGACGTCGAGCCAACTGGCCTTGGCGACGACGTTGCCGGCCCGCTTGACGGCGATGATTTCCTGCCCCACCGTGAAGCCAGCCTCCCAACCGGGCGAATAAGCCGCGACCGCGTCGACGACGACCTTCTCGCCACGTCGCGACAGCTTCACCCCCAATTCGCTCCCTGCTGCCAGTCCGCGCAAGCTCCAGGCGCAAATCGTGCCGTCGATCGAACCGCTCAAGAGCCAATCGCCGTCGGACGATACGTCGAGGCTGGTGACGGCCGCCGAATGTCCGTAGAACTTTCGCACGACGGCGCGATCGGCGTCGCTGGGACCGTATTGGGCACGGACTTCGATGCCGGCCGGATAGCCGATCGCGGCGTACTTCCGGCGTCCGATGGCAAATTCGACGCCGCAGAACGGCGTGCCGATTGCGCCCGACTTCGGCAGGGTCGTAGCGGCCTCGCGGGCACCGAGCCGCCGTCTGTTGGTCGCATCTGCGGCGAACTTCTTGCCGTCCAGCGATTCGAGCACTCGTGGATACTCGACGGCAAATTGCTTCGCCGGCTCGCCGCCTGCCGACGACGGATCGAACGCGCCGACGCCAAACAGCACGTGGCTGTCTGGGCGCGCGCCTTGCGCCGAGGCGATCCGCACGTAGTTGATCGGCATCGTGCCACGGGCGACGTCCTCCTCGGTCGGCAGCGACGCGATCGACGTACCCGACTTCGCGTCCCAGACGCGGACCCGCGGTCCGCCTGCTTCAAGAGACGCGGCCGCGACGAATTTCGCGGATTCGTCGACGGCCACAGCCGTGATCCAGCCCGGCGTTTCGTTTTCGGCAAGCTTCGCTATCGTGCTTGGCGACGGCACGACGACGCGCGACACGCCGTGGAACACGTCGCGGACGCCGCGGACGGCCGCGTTATCGACTTGGTCGCCGGCGAGAATCCACGGCCACGTTTCGTAACGGTAGCCCGTCGGAAACTTGATCCAATTGGCACCGGCCTTGATCTCCAGCGGCGCGGTGGGCGACGTGACTTGTTTGTTCGGCGGAAGCGCGACGATGCGCGGAGACGCACCCGCGCGTAGCCGCACGTCAATGTTGCCGTTGAGCGTATCGCGATTCACCAGCACGCTCGAACGGTCGCCAGCCGCCAGTTTCGCATGCCGAAAGCCCGGCCGAAACGTTAAGGCGACGTCGTCGCCGCGCGCCACGTCGCCGGCGATCGTGTGAGCCTGCCACTTTTCGTTGTCGAGCCACGAGATGCCGCGGATCACGTAGTCGGCGGCCAGCGTGTTGCGATCGTCGCAGGCGAGTTTCGCGATCTCCGACCGCTTCCCGGTGGTCGTATCGAAAACTTCGACGCTTCCGCCCGTGTTGTCGGCAAGGTTGCCCGCGGCGGCGAGCCGTATTCCATCGGGGCTGAACCGCAACTGCCGAACGCGGCTGACGCTGGTTTCGATCGTGTGTAGCAACGTCGGCGAGGGCGCCAATCGCCACAGCAACACCTTGGCGTTAGGCTGGCCGACGTCCGGCTCCGCGTCGTAGCCGACGGCCAACAGCGCACCGCCTTCATGGGCGTCGATGGCGAACACGGTTTGATTTCGTCGCTCGCGGACGTCGGGATGGAGCAGCACTTGCGTGCGCTCGGGATCGGCGACGTCGATCAGATTCACCTGACTCGTTTTTACGCCGACGCCGCCGATCGCGGCGTACTCGCGGCCGCCGAGGCGAAACACGCGCATTGCGAGAATCGCGCCGATGCGGTCGCGGTAGATTGGCCAGAGCAACTGCCCGCGATAGGCGAGCGAAACGGCAGCGGCGTCGCCTTTTTCACCCCCGCGGACGATCGACCAGACGCGGACGACTTTGTCTTCGCCGCACGCGTACAGCCGCACGTCGTCTTTGGTGCCGCCGAAAGCCAGTGCCGTCACGCGAGCGGTCGGCGATTGACCTGCCGGCCGAAGAATGGGATTCGTTCGTTCGCGCCGGGCGGCATCGACGTCGATGTTGCCACCGGCGTCATCCGCGCGGGCGAATCGACACAACGCGCCGACCACCAGTACGGCGAAAACGGCAAGCATGCGCGTCGCCTGCCGGCCGCCTAAGTTCGAGCGAGCGACTGCAAGACGGCCTCGTATTGGATGGCGTGTCGGCACGTTACGCCTTCGATTTAGGGTGCGCCTTCTTCCGACTGAGTATCGCGATAATGCTAGCGGCACGCGGCTCTTTGGAAACCGCGTGCCGCCGCATCATTTCATTCTACACGAAACGTTGGGGCCGTCCCGCTACTGCACGTCCTCGTAGCGAAACCGCTTGACGAATTTCGTGTGCGGTTTGCCGTCGACTTCGACGTAGGGGTAGACGAGGAAATTCACCGGACCGGCCTTGGGTGCCGGATCGAGTTGCAAGTCGCGGCCGGTCGTGAACGTCACGCGGTCGGCCGTCAGGTTGCGGAAGTAATACTGTTTGAGCGCGGGATGCTTGTCGGCTTCAGAAATGTCGACCGCTTCCCAGCGTCCGTCGTGGACGAACTTCGCCCAGCAGTGGTATCCGCCGACTTCGCCCTTGCCCTGGGTCTCCGGGATCGGGAAGCCCATCTCGAACTTGGCGGGGATCTTCAGGTCGCGGCAAGCACCGATGAACACGCTGTGGAAGTCGGTGCAGTTGCCGTACTTCGAGTCGCAGGCCCACACCGCGTCGCCGCGGCCCCACGGCTGTCCTTCCGGCTTGTCGTATTTCATCAGGTCGTCGACGGCGTTGTAGAGAGCCAGGGCCTTGGCCGACGTGTCGCCGTCGGGCATTCGCTCTCCGACCAGTTTTTTCAGCAGCGAGCCGTTGACCGGAATCATCTTCGATGAGACAAGGTGCTCGTCGGGAATCGTGTCAGGCGTGGGTTCGCCATGGCCGCTGAGCAATTCGCGCCGCTCGACGAGGTACTCGGCATCGATGGCGATCTCGCCTTTCGCGTCGGCTGCGGCCTCGAAGTAAATGATCTGATTGCCGAAGGTCTTGTCGGTGCTATGTCGCGGCTCGCCCGGCGTACGAGCGACGAGCAGTTTTGCTTTTTGCTCGTGATTGTCGGACGCGACGGGAATCCAGACGCGAGCCTTCGCGCCGGGGGGCAATTCGTTGATCGTCGCCCCGTAGAAGAACTTGAACTTGCGAACTTTAGACGACGCATTCGCCTCGTCCGCGGTCGCGAGACCCAAAGTCGCTGTCGCGACCAACCCGAGCGCCAGACCGACGCTCCTGAGAGCTACCCATCCGGACGAGCCGGACGAACTGGAACACGTCATCGCAGATTCTCCTCAAAAAAATACTAGATCGCCGAGCGAGGGATGAGGCGAACCGTTCGCGTCCCCGCGCCGACAAAACGTCCAAGAATTATAGCAAGCGGTCAAGTGGGGCGCGAGCGCCAGTCAAAATTCAGCCGGCGGCGCGGCGACATGCTCGCTCGCCGGCCGAGAATTCGAGGGTTTCCGGCGACGCGATTGGCTGCGTCGTCTCGATGCGTTGCCCCAACGGAGACGCTTGGCGGCGGGCCGGCATTTGTCCCTGCTTATGAGTGCCCGATTCGGCCCATGCGGTCGCTTCGTCGGTTAGGCGGTTCAGGAATCGCTCCATCGATTGGCGATAGTGCTCGATTCCGTCGCGGTCCAAATCGGGTGGGATCTGAATACGGGGACTTACCACCGCGCGTGCCCGCGAACCCGGCCGCGGCATTGCGAAACGATCCCAACTGTTAAGCCGCCAAGGCCTGTCGTATCCAAAGCCCATCAGCACCAACGGCAGTCCCAGCTTCGACGAAAGATAAACGGGCCCCTGGGCCATCTTGCGACGCGGACCACGCGGACCGTCGGGCGTAATCGTCAAATGCATCTGTTTGCCGCGGCGTAAAAGTTCACGAACCGCCGTCACCGAGCCGCGATACGTCGAGCCGCGCACGAATTCAAAGCCCAAGTGATAGGCCGCTCGCGAAAGCACGTCCGCGTCACGGTGCTGACTCAGCAGCATCACCAGATTGTTGTGCCCCCGCAAATAGATCGGGAACAAGATATTCTCGTGCCAGAAGCAGTAAATACTCGCCGTGCGGCACTCCGGGTAGATCGGGTCAATCGTCCGGTCGTAGTAGACGACCTGATAATCGAGCGTACTCATCCATGCACGAATCGCCGTCGCGCCGAATAAGCCGCCGAACTTGTTGACCAGCGCCGTGGTGAATTTCATCGCCTGGCATCCTTGCCGAATGAAAAAGCAGCGCGGAACCGGCGAGTTTATCCGGTTCCGCGCGAATCGCGTTCGATCGGTCGTTCTCTAGTCGTTTGAACCGCTTCCCGGGGCTTTCGCCGTGACTTTCAACAGCGCGCCTGGCTTGGCCTCTTCACCTTCCTTCGCGGAACCGAAGATGGTGACGTACAACGTGCCGTCGGCGGCGAACGCCAGAGCCGAGGGCTTGTCGAGCGTCGCCAGCCGCGTCACGGTAACGCCCTTTTCCGGGTCATCGTTCTTCTTGCCGTCGTCGTCGAGGCGGAACAAACCGCCTTCTTCGGGCTTGACCCAGGCGAAATCGACGCCGTAGATCAATTGCCCTTCGACTGGGTCGGTTCCTTCGTAGCCCAACGCCGCGCCCGTCGGGCCGTACGCGAGACCGGAGATATCGTGGAGACCCGTTTTGAGTTTCATCAACAGCTTGCCGTCCGGCAGGCTGTACCACGTGAGCAAGCTGTCGCCGGGTACGTTGACTTCGCCGCATTGACCGACGACGAGCCGTCCCTTGGGGCTGATGGCCAGCGCGACCGGCGCGTCGACCTCAGTGGCCTCTTTCGTGGCAATACCGCGGCGGAAGTCCTCGAACTTGCCGTCCTTTAGGTCGGCCATCGCGATCCAGCCCTTGGTGTCGTCGCCGTTGGCCGAGGTGAACAGACGATCCTTGGTGATTGCCAACGCGTAGTAGTTGCCTTCGGCCTGAGAGTCATCCGTCTTGCTCAAGGGACCGAGCTTTTGCTTCGCTTCGTCGACCGTGATCGACTTGCCGGCCTCGGGCACGTCAAACACGTAAACCAATTCTTCTTCGTCGACCTTGCCGCCGTCGCAGACGACGAGCGTGTTCTTATCGACGAACGCCAGTCCTAGCGGACCGATCTTGTATACGGGCCCTTTGCCGTATTCGTCCAGCGTGAAGCCGGTGATCGCGTCCTCGGCCTTGTTGTCCTTCACGTTGTAGCGGACGATCTTCGCGCCGCCGCTGACCGCGATGAACACGTCGCCGGTTTCGGGTTGGATGGCGACGCCCGTCGGGTTGTCCAAGCCGGGGAGAATGGATTCGACTTTCACCAAGTCCTCGGCGGCGGCGAGACTCGACACGGCGAGGCTCGACCAACCGATGACCAGGGCGGCAATGCTAATCTTCAACGAGCGAATCATGATCTGAAGGTCTCCAATGCGGGATGCTGTAGGGTGCTCTGCGTAAGCTAGGGCAGTTTAACGGCTTGTCGGCGTTATGCCAGCGGCAGTTTCGTGCGACTCGTCGCCAATCGTTCTTGTTATTCCGGCAATTTTGGCGGTTTGACGTCGGGGTAGCTCGGGCTTGCCAGGCCTTCCTTTAGAAACGTGACCAGGTCCTTTTTCTGCTCGTCGGTCAAATTCAGCGGAAAAATGGACTCGTCCAACTGCGGATTGGCGTTACCGCCTTTGTCGTAGTATTCCACCACGTCTTCGAGCGTCTTGACGCTGCCGTCGTGCATGTACGGGGCCGTGCGGGCGATCTCGCGAAGCGTCGGCGTCTTGAACGAGCCGCGGTCGCCTTCGAGTTTGCTTTCCGTCTTGCGACCCTCGTCGGGTTTCTCCTGATCCATGCCGATGCCGATGTTGTGGAACGCGCCGTCGGTGAAGTTCGGTCCGCTGTGGCACGAACTGCATTGGGCTTTGTTGAAAAACACGACGCGACCGCGCTCGGCCGCTTCGGAGAGCGCCTTGGCGTCGCCGGCCTTGTAGCGATCGAATGGAGCGTCGCCGGAAAGCACTGTCCGCTCGAATGAAGCAATGGCCTTGGCCACGCCGTCGGACGTCACGTCCGTGCTAAACACTTCTTGGAATTGCTTCTTGTAGCCGTCGATCTTGTTGAGTTTTTCGACGAGCTCCTCGAGCGTGAGGTCCATTTCGATGGGGTTCTGGATCGGCCCCAGCGCTTGACCTTCGAGTTCGGCCGCGCGGCCATCCCAAAACTGAAAGTGCTGGTACGCCGAGTTGATGATCGTCGGCGCGCTGCGGCCGCCCTTCTGTCCGCCGATGCCAGTCGCCACCGCTTCGCCGTTCGACCAGCCCTTGGCCGGATCGTGGCACGAAGCGCAACTGACCGTGTTGTCGCGAGATAGTCTTGGGTCGAAGTACAACTGCTTGCCAAGCTCGATCTTGGCCTCGGTCAGCGGGTTGTCGGACGGAATTGGTAATGACGCCAATCCCGCCGGCGGCTTGACGACTTCCGCGGCGAACGCGGGCAGTGCGGCCAACAGCAAGAGAGCGGCACCAATCGATAGACGGATACTCATAGATCGCCTCAACAGGTCTTGGCGGGATAGTGCGGTAGGCACCCGTCTGCGATGGCCAACGGGGGCGATGCCGACGAGCAAACGAGGCAGGCGCGCCGCATCCCTGCGTCGTTCCGATCATCGCGGGGCAAATCTACCAGCCCGCGTGAAGGCAATCATCGCGTTGGCACGTTTCGCCGCGAGATAATCGCCAAGTAAAGCGCCCGTATTGTCACGGACGCGGCGGCGCATTTCAAGAGTTCGCCGGCAAGAGGCGGAAACCCAGACCACGCACAGGTGGGGATCGGCGTTAATTCACCCGCCGGGCGGCCTGAATCACGATTGGCCGCGTGGGAAGCGCCTCGAAGACTACGTCGTCGAATGTCGGCTCTGCGGCGAGACTTGCGCCGACGCCGTCGGCCGCTGCGGTCGACGAACCGGCGCGAGCGATTTTGACAGTCGTGCTTTTCACTTCGGCGGCGGAGATCGCTTCGATTACGTCCCAGCCGTCGAGTACTTCGCCAAACGCGCAATAGCCGTATTGATCGGCCCCATCGTCGGAAATTTCGCGGCTCTTGTGATCGAGAAAGGGATTGTCGGCCAGATTGATGAGAAACTGGCTCGTGGCACTGTCGACTCCGCCCGGTGCTCGGACCATCGCGACGCTTCCGCGGACGTTTTTCAATCCGTTGTGGGCCTCGTTGCGAATCGCCACGCGGGTTGGCTTGGGCTGCATGTTCTCCATGTACCCGCCGGCGGCGACGACAAATCCCTTGTCGACCTGATGGAACACGGTGCCCTGGTAGTAACCGGAAGCGACGTACTCGAGAAAATTGTGGACGGTTTTCTCGGCCTTCGTGCGATCGAGCTTCAGGCGGAACGTCCCGGCCGTCGTCGTGAATTCAACGATGGGATATAGGTCTGCTTGACGGCGGGCTTCGCGTTCGCGGTCCGCGTCGGACTGTTGCGAAGCAGACGAGCCGCCGCTGGATTCTTCCTCCCCGGAAATGCTGGCGGTCGGCGCGTCGCCGGATCCGCATCCCGGCGCGGCGGCCAGTAGGACGATTCCCCACATTACCAAGATCGAAAGCGTGCTGCGTCGCATCGCGATGCCTCCGTGCATTTTTTGCCGTGTGAGCTAACGCGCGGTTTCGGCGTCTTCCATGACGCCAATCACCGCGGCGGCGGGATGATACGCATTCGCGCAGGCAGGACGTGTCCACTGCTCCACGCGAATGGGCGGCGTATCATCCGCGCAATCGCCAAGCGTTGCAACATCGATTCCGCCGCGTTTTTGCCCATATTCACCCATTCACGCGTAATTACTGCAAACCGACGGTTTGCCGCTCAAACCGATGCTTCGCCGCGTCCGTCGCTCGCGGACGGGTTGCCGCGTGGCTTCGTAGCAGACATATTACCAATAAGGGGGGGCGTCATCACGTCGGCGGTGCTTGCCGATTCGTTCCCACGCGCGGACGGCCGTAAACGATTTTGCCGCGAGGCGGCTTCAGGAAACGACGCGGTTCCGCTGCGGGGATGGGGGCCACGCAGCATCTATGCTTCCCCGTTGCCGATGCATACGCCGACGAGTTGCCGGCCCAACGGTTCGTTTTCGTCGCGTGTCGCTGTCGAAGCGGCGTCGGCGAATGGGCGAGAAATCGACGTGTAACCACTAATAATCGCAGTTTTCTCAACGAAAGGAATGATAGGTGCCAGAGTTATCTACGGACGCCATTTGGCAAAACAGACTCGAGCAAATTCACAGCGAAGTCGACGACATCCGGCTACCGGACGTGGTCGATGGCGTCGAACAGGATGAAGAGTGGTGCGAGATCGTACTCAACGGAGAGAAACGGCGCATCCGTTTCCACGATTACGCCAACGTATTCCGCATTCCTGGCCTGTATGAGGAGCTTTTTTACGAGAATTTGAAATGCTGCTCGCCCAGCTATATCGCCAATTTGCTGGAGAGCGTGGTGCGCGAGAATGGTGAGAGTCTGGACGAATTCCGCGTGCTCGACGTAGGTGCCGGAAACGGGATGGTGGGAGACCAGATGCAGGCGCTGGGGGTCGACTCGATCGTGGGCGTCGACATTATTCCGGCGGCAATGGAGGCAACGCACCGCGACCGGCCCGATGTCTACGACGACTACTACATCACCGATCTGACGGATTTGCCCGAGGTCGACGAGGAGAGCTTGCGGCAGGCCGACGCAAACTGCCTGACGACGGTGGCAGCACTTGGCTTCGGCGATATCCCGCCGTTGGCCTTCGCCAAAGCGCTCGATCTCATCGCCACTCCGGGCTGGCTCGCGTTCAATCTCAAGGAAGATTTTCTCCGCGAGCACGACGACAGCGGCTTCAGCCAGTTGATTCGTAGACTCAATCGCGACGGCTACATTCAAACGCACTGTTACCGCCGCTACCAGCACCGAATCTCGATGGGCGGAGACCCGCTGTTTTACGTGGCCGTCATCGCCAGGAAAGTTAAGGAACTGGACAACGAGTTGCTCGAATCGCTGCAATCCGTCTAACGGGCGGCAGAGACGCAGCCGCGTTGTAACGGGAAACGGGAAACGAACAGCACGATGATCGTCCTCGACGGCGTCAGTAAATCGTTTGATGCCGGTCAAACTTATGCCGTACGCGACTTATCGCTCTCCGTAAACGACGGCGAAACGCTGGTTCTGCTCGGTTCGTCGGGTTGCGGAAAGACGACGACGCTGAAGATGATAAACCGGTTGATCGAGCCGACCGACGGCTCGATCCTCGTCGACGGGCGGAACGTAACCGAGCAGCATCCTGTCGCGTTGCGGCGCTCGATTGGATACGTGTTTCAGGGCATCGGTCTTTTCCCGCACTACCGCGTCGACCAAAACGTCGAAATCGTCACGAAACTCGCCGGATGGCCAGCCGACAAACGGCGGCGACGCGTACGCGAGGTCTTGGACCTGGTCGGTCTGCCGCCGGCGGAGTTCGCCGGCCGGTTTCCGGATGAACTCTCCGGAGGACAGCGCCAGCGGGTCGGCGTGGCGCGGGCCTTGGCGGCCGATCCCAAATACCTGCTGATGGACGAACCGTTCGGTGCGTTGGATTCGATCACCAGGGACTCGCTTCAGCAGGAGTTGAAATCGCTCGGTAAGCGGCTGGGAAAAACGATCGTGTTCGTGACGCACGATATTTTTGAAGCCCTGACGTTGGCGCATCGGATCGCCGTGTTTCACGAAGGTCGATTGCAGCAGGTGGACGCGCCGCAGAAGATATTGGCGGATCCGGCAACGCCGTTCGTCCGCGAGCTATTCGCCAAGCCGGCCCGCCAACTGGCTGCCCTTGAGCGGGGGAACTGATGCACTTGGCGCTGCTGGATTCGACTTGGGACTGGCTGCAATTTGCCGCCGCGCGGTTGCCCGAACTGTGGTTTCTCACGGGCCAGCATCTCGTGCTGACGGGCATCTCGACCGGCTTGGCGGTCGCCGTCGGTTTGCCGTTGGGCATGTTGGCTTCGACGCGACCTTCGTGGCGCACGGCGGTGTTGGCGGCCATCGGTGTGCTGCAAACGATCCCCAGCTTGGCGATGCTGGCGATCCTGTTGGCCATGATCGGCAAGATTGGAACGTTGCCGGCGACCATCGCGCTGACGATTTATGCGCTGCTGCCGATCGTACGCAACACGGTCACCGGAATCGAGGGCGTTGCGAGCGACGTCGTCGAGGCGGCACGCGGCATCGGCATGACCCGCTGGCAACAACTCCGGATGGCGCAAATTCCGCTGGCCATGCCCGTGATGATTGCCGGCATTCGCACCGCGGCCGTCGTCGGCGTCGGCATCGCCACGTTATCCGCGTTCATCGGCGCCGGCGGACTTGGGCAGTTCATCAACCGCGGACTCGCGCTGTCCAACATGCGGCTGATTCTGCTCGGCGCGATCCCGGCGGCCCTGTTGGCCGTGCTCGTCGATGCATCGATTGCGGCGGCGGAGTGGGGAATGAAACCGGGTCGCCAGAGTGCGCGGCGCGGCCTGAAGACGAAACTGAAGCCGCTCGCGGTGGCGTCGCCACTGCTGCTGTTCGCATGCGGCGTCTTCGCGGCGTTTGGAGGGCGATCGCCGAACGTGAACGCCGCCGGCCCACCGATCCGCATCGCCACCAAGGACTTCGCCGAACAATTGATTCTGGGCGAACTGATGGCGCAAATGATCGAGGCCCATACCGATTTGACGGTCGAGCGCCGCTTCAACCTCGGCGGTACGATGATTTGCCACGACGCGCTGGCGGCTGGCGAGATCGATCTTTACGCGGAATACACGGGCACTGGTCTAGTGACCGTCCTCAAACAACCCGTTGAATCGGACGCCGACGAGGTGTTTCGCACGGTTCGCGGAGAATACGAACGACGTTTCGGCCTCGCATGGCTCGAACCGTTTGGATTCAACAACACGTATGCGCTGACCGTCCGCGAGGCGGATGCTCGGCGGCGAGGATGGCGGACGATTTCCGATCTGACGGCGTCGGCCGGGCGGCTGCGGGCGGGTTTCACGGCGGAATTCTCCGCGCGTCCGGATGGATATCCCAGCGTTCGCAAGGCCTACGGCCTGGACTTTGGCGAGGTCCACGACTTGCAGCCGTCTCTGATGTATCAAGCCGTCGCGACAGGCGAAGTCGACGTCGTCGGTGCGTTCACGACCGACGGCCGCATTGCCGCGTTCGATTTATTTCCGCTCGCCGACGACCGCAACGCCTTTCCACCGTATTTCGCCGCTCCCGTAATCCGCGGCGAACTTCTAAAACGTCACCCAGACGTTCGCGACGTTCTCGCTCGTCTTGCCGGAGTTCTCGATGACGCAACGATGCAGCGATTGAACTACGACGTGGACGAGCACGGCCGACGTCCCAGTGGCGTGGCCCGCGATTTTCTCGTCGAGCAAGGGTTGTTGAAGCGCCGATGAGACAACCGTGCGGGTAATCGCGTGGTAGCCTGTCGAGGCGGGACACCGCCGCCAGTCGAGCACGCCGCCACAGCCAGTCGCTCCATTCGAGAGTTGCGACTTGGCGACGGTCGAGGGTCGACAAGCGATCCGGCAAAACGCGGTCGATGCCGGCGCGCCGCTCTCGACGGCCAAGCAAAGCTGACAGCCGCCGCCGGGCAAGGTATAAATCAAGTAGTTGTCGCGGCTTTCGCCGATTCCCGTCCGATGCCTTTTCCAAGACAGCGCTTCCCATGCCCCACGCCGTAATCGTCGACGCCTGCCGCACCGCCATTGGCCGGGCGCACAAGGACAAAGGAGTTTTCCGCGACGTTCGCAGCGACGATCTGGCCGTCGCGGTGGTCAAGGCGCTCGTCGAGCGGACCGGCATCGACCCGGCGGAGATCGAGGACGTCGTACTGGGCAACGTCCAGCAGCAGGGCGAGCAGGGCTTTGATGTGGCGAGGTCCGTCGCGCTGATGGCTGGGCTGCCGGTTGAGACTGGCGGCGCGACGGTTAATCGGCTGTGCGGTTCGAGTCTGCAAGCTCTCAATCAGGGCGTTCACGCGATTATGGCCGGGTTCGAGGATGTGCAGATCGTCGGCGGGTTGGAACACATGCACCACCTGCCGATGGACAAGGACATCGATCTCAATCCGAAGCTGTTTCAGCGGACGAGCAAGGCCGCGCTGTTCATGGGCATTACGGCGGAGTTTCTCGCGCAGACGCAAGGCATTTCGCGAGAGGAGCAGGATGCTTTTGCTCTGCGAAGCCACCAGCGAGCCGCGGCGGCGCATGCGGCGGGCCAATTCAAACGAGAAATCATTCCTGTTTGGGGCCGCGACGAAGAGGGCGACCGCCTTCGCGTCGAAGTCGATCAATGCGTTCGGCCCGACACGAGCGCGGAGGCGCTCGCCGCGCTGAGGCCGGCGTTCGTGCCGGAGTTTGGGACGGTGACGGCCGGCAACAGTTCGCCGCTCAACGACGGTGCGGCGGGATTGCTCGTGATGTCGGAAGAAAAGGCCGCCAGCCTGGGCCTCAAGCCGCTAGTGCGTGTGCTCTCGACGGCGGTCGTCGGCGTCGAACCGTCCGTGATGGGGACCGGACCGGTGCCGGCGACGCAAAAGGCGCTCAAGCGAGCCGGGCTAAAGCTCGGCGACATCGACCTGATCGAACTCAACGAAGCCTTTGCCGCTCAAGCCCTGGCCTGCATCCGGATGCTCGAGGCCGACGAGGAGAAGGTGAATACCCGCGGCGGCGCGATCGCGATCGGGCATCCGCTTGGCGCGAGCGGGGCGCGGATCGCCACGACGTTGATTCACAACATGATCGACAACGACGCCAAGCTGGGGCTGGCGACGATGTGCATCGGGATTGGGCAGGGGATCGCGACGGTGTTCGAGCGGGTGTGACGTTCTGAATGTCGCAAAACCTGCCGCCGATCCGCGGTCCGAGGGGATTGCGGGAAATCTATCCCGCGACACTCCTTTCTTTGGCGGGAATCAACCGGTTCTTACGGTTGCTGAATTGGGCCGCCTGCGAGTCTGCCTGGCGTTGCCAAGCCAGTGTTGGCCCGACGGGTGTTCGTTGGAGTTCGCGTCAATGATTCCTCACACGGCAACGCCAATTGGTCGTCGCAGAGTCGATCATCACATTTGGTCGACCGCGATCTTTTTGGCATTGACGTTCCCATTCGGGGCATTCGGCGAGCGCGGGGCATGTCAGGAGCTGCGAACGATTGCCGGCACGGCAGCGGACGCTAAGGTTGACGCCTTCGGCGACCCTATCCCAAGCTTTGCTCTCGCGCGACTCGGAACGGACCGCTTTCGCCATCCCGAAACGATTCGCGGGCTGGCCGTAAGTCGCAACGAAGAGTTCGTCGTCACTTATGGCGGGTTCCAGGTATGCATTTGGAGAATTCAAGACGGAGAGTTGCTGCGCACGATCGAGCTGCCGTTTTCGTCGCCACACGTTACAAGGATCGTCCTTTCTCCGGACGATCGATTCGTCGCAATCGTCGGCGGCAGGAGAGAAGTGTGCGTTCACGAGGTAACGTCGGGCGATTTGGCATGGAAGGACTCCTATTGCCGGAGCCTCGTGGGTTCCCACCTCACGTTCACGTATTCAAGCGACGAGAAGTTTCTCGTTTTGGTCGCCAGCAACGGCGTTGTGGTTTGGGGCTCCAAGAACGCAACGCCATCGTACACCTATCGCGTTCCACGAATCGAGGGATACGACCCGTCGTCGCATTCCGTGTTTCACCTGAATGGCGCGCGCAACGTCGTCTGGCAAACGTCGCTGGCCAATGGGCGCAGAAGAACGTTTTCGACGCGCTCCGGCGGCGAACGGCGCGCCGTTGAGACGCAGTTTTCCAACGACGGACAGTGGGTTGTCGAGACCTGGCTGCACCGATACAGGGTGCCAGTAGTTGACTATGGATTCGACTGGAAGTCGGACTACGAAGTGCGCGTCATTGCGACATCCACTGGCGAAGCTGCGCAAGTCTGGCATCACGAAGAACATTACCCACGCAACATCCTCCACCGGGATCAGCCGTATCTCCTTCACGTTGGCGAGCGCAATGCCGAATTCTACGACCTTTCGCAGCAAAATCCGTTTGTCAAGCCGGCGTACGTGGCGAAGCGGTTTGGTTGGATTGCCTCCAATCTCGGTCTCCTCGTCTACGCGCAGGACCAATCGGTCGTTTTCTATGACTTGAAGAAGCAGGCGGTTGTTCCACGAGCGTCACACGATGGCCAGGTCGCAACCGCTCACTTCTCGCGGGATGGTCGCTGGCTCGTCACGGAGCTTGGAGTGTGGGAATCGCGAACGAGTCGACTGGCGTGGAGATTCGCGGATCCCCAGTGTCAAATCCTGGGTTTCTCCGGCGATTCAAGGCATTTGTTACGCACGCGCGACAAGAGAATCTATTGGCACGAGGTCGCTTCCGACAAGCTCTTGCGAGAGGTGCAAATCACGGCATTCGTCGCGCCGCTCGGGTCGCTTGGGTTGGCCTTTGACTATTCGCCAGCCCGCGAACTCGTTGCGGTAGCCGATGGCGACCGCGTGGTGATTATTGACGCAAAGTCGGGCGATACGCGACTGGTTTCCAAGAGGTTTCGATGGCCGCCAAAAGAGGCTTACTTTTCGCCTACGGGAAACTATCTGGTCACTGCGGAACGGAGGCACGATCCGTACTCAAGCTGGCCCGACGAACCGCCAGAAATCATCCTGTGGGACTTGTCTCGATTCGAATCTCCAAAGCGGCTGCAATTCGACTCGCCAGAGCTTCCGCAAGTTCAATTCGACGCGGCCGATGGCCTCGTGCTGCTTTTCACGCCAAAGAGCGTGGTCAATACAAAGTCCGTTCTGGCATATTATGAAATGGGCAGCGGCGAATTGGTGCATCGCCGAGTTATCGACGGCGAGTGGCTTCGCCGCGGGGCGTTCCTCGATTCCGATACGGTCGCCCTCAGTCCGTTGGCCGTGAAGGTAACCGCAGAACATAATACACTCAATGAAATTCGGTCGACTGGCGAAATCCGCGTTGAGGCACCAAATGGTGACGCAAAATGGACAAGGCCGATTCCTGGATTCCGGCGGGCCGATCCCGTCGCGAAGTTACTGCTCACGGACGATTGTCTCAGTCGCAGGGCGCCTTTCATTGTCGACACTCGTACATTGTTCCCCGCGCTTGAGTGGGATACACTCGATGTTGACGACGAACGACTTGCCAAGTTGTGGAGCCAATTGGCCGGGAAGCCAAGCGAATCGCAAATGGCGATCCGCGACTTGAAAACGGCGGACTCACGAAAAGTCGCAGAGTTCTTGCGCGGGAAACTTCGTCCCATTGCCGAGAGTGACGCGACCGCGATACGCGACGCCTTAGCCTCGCTGGCATCCGACGATGATGAGGCGTCGGAGAAGGCTCGGCAAGAACTGTTGCGCCACGGGATGCAAGCGGCTCCCGCGCTTCGTCATGCATTGACCGAGGACATCAATTCGCTGCTACAATCACGGGTCGAGGGCATGCTGCGCGAGATTGCGGATGCCGCTTGGAGCGACGTCGAAGAATTGCAAATTCTGCGTGCGTTGCGCGTATTGGAGAAAAACGAATTCGACGATGTGAAGGTGTTGTTGCGCGAACTCGCTAGCGGCGCTCCATCGGCCCGGCTGACACGAGCGGCCGCCAGCATCTTGCGGTTGCGGGAGCTTCACGCGGCACTCCCGCTCGTTGCAGAGGCTAAAGTCACAGACCCATGACGGCTTTCCGCCGGATGAATTCAGACTAACGGGCGCGCCCGCAGCTCGAGGATTGGTATGCGTCTTCCCAACATGATCGAATTGCGAATCCCGTTCGCTGCGCTCGTCGACTTTTTCGTCATCGCCGTGTTGCTTGTCGTCGGCGGTCCGTCAAATTCGTTGGCGCAAGAGACGGCCATCGATTTTGCCCACGACGTGAAGCCGATCTTCGCCGCGAAGTGCATTGCCTGTCATGGTCCGAAGAAGCAAGAAGGCGGGCTGCGGCTGGATCGTGGGGCGGATGCGCTGAGGGGCGGCGATTCCGGCGCGGCGATTGTGGCTGGCAAGAGTGGCGAGAGCGAGTTGTTTGCTCGCGTGGTGAGCGACGACGACGATTTGCGGATGCCGCAGGAAGACGAGCCGCTGACGGCCGCGGAAATCGACGTGCTTAAGCGGTGGATCGACGCGGGGGCGGAGTGGCCGGCGAGCGCGGACGATGCCAACGGCGGGAAGTCGGACCATTGGGCGTTTCATGCACCGAAGCGGCCAAGTCTGCCCGAGGTGCTGCGACCCGACTTGGCGCGCGGGGCGATCGATCGGTTCGTGTTGGCGCGGTTGCATGTCGAGAAGATCGAACCTGCGAGCGAGGCGGATCGGCTGTCGCTGTGCCGGCGCGTGTATCTCGATTTGACCGGTTTGCCGCCGACCGTTGAAGACGCCGATGCCTTCGCCGCCGACGCCAGTCCCGACGCCTACGAACGGTTAGTCGACGGGCTGCTTGCTTCGCCCGATTATGGCGAACGTTGGGCGCGGCGGTGGCTCGATTTGGCCCGCTACAGCGACACGAACGGTTACGAAAAGGACCGCTCGCGGTCGATCTGGCCGTATCGCGATTGGGTGATTCGAGCGATCAATGCGGACATGCCGTTCGACGAGTTTACGGTCAAGCAGATCGCCGGCGACATGCTGCCCGGGGCGACCGTCGACGACCGGATCGCGACGGGCTTTCATCGCAACACGATGATTAACGAAGAAGGCGGGATCGACGTCGAGGAGTTTCGATTCGCCGCGACGGTCGACCGCGTGGCCACGACGGGCACGGTCTGGCTGGGGCTGACGCTGGGGTGCGCGCAGTGCCATACGCACAAGTACGACCCGATCACGCAGCGTGAGTACTTCGGATTCTTCGCGCTCTTGAATAACGCCGACGAGCCGGAGATGCCGGTGCCGGACGAGCGGACGGCGGCCCAGCGAGCCGAACTGCTCGAACGCATCGCGGCGATGGAAAACGAACGGGCCGCAAAGTTTCCGATTCCAGCGGGCGTGTCGCAGGATCGAGATGCGTACCTGGCCGAGCAGCAGGCGAATTGGGAACGAGAATCGGCGGTCGGCGCGGTTGACTGGCGGATCGTCCGGCTGGCGAAGATGTCGTCGCAGGGGCATGCGACGATGGCGACGCTCGACGACGGCTCCGTACTGGTGAGCGGGGATAAACCGAACTACGACACGTATGTCGTCGAGCTTGCCTCTGATCTGCCGAACGTAACTGCGTTGCGGCTGGAAGTGATGCCGCACGAAAGCCTGCCGGACGATGGGCCGGGGCGAGCGCCGCTGTTCTCGGTCGGCGATTTCTTGCTGAGCGAAGTGACGATCGAACACGTCGCCGGCGACGATGCCAAGCCGGTGCGCGCTGCGATCGCGTCGGCATCGCACAGCTTCGCTCAGAAAGGCCGCGAGGCTTCCTTGGCCATCGACGGCGAGCTCGACACGGGTTGGTCGATACAAGGACGCACGGGCGAGGCGCATCGCGCCGTGTTTCGGCTTGCGGAGCCGATCGCCGTGAAGCCGGGCGGTCGGATCGTCGTTACGCTCGCGCAGCGCTACATTCATCAGATGACGATGGGACGGTTTCGCTTATCGGTTACATCGGACGGAGGTGACGTCAAAGCGTCGCCGCATCCGGCCGAAGTCGAGGCGGCGCTGCTGACGCTCGCCGAGCGGCGGTCGGCGGAAGAACGCGACGTGTTGCGGCGGCATTGGCTTTCCGTCGCGCCGCAACTGGCGAAGGCGAACGAAGAGATTACCGCGCTGCGAAGACAGATGCCGCGATTGGCGACGACGATGGTGCTTGAAGAACGTGGGACGGCTCATGCTCGCACGACGCACGTTCATAGCCGCGGCGAGTTTCTGCGGCCGTCCGAGCCGGTGGCGGCGGATGTGCCGGGCGTGCTGCATCCGTTTGTCGCGGCCAGCGAGGGCGGGGAAAGTGTCGAGCGGGACAACGCAGAACCAAACCGTCTCGACCTGGCTCGCTGGCTCGTCGATCCGGACAATCCGCTCGTGGCGCGGGTGGTCGTGAATCGGCAGTGGGAAGCGATCTTCGGCCGCGGCTTGGTGCGGACGGTAGAGGATTTCGGAACGCAATCGGCCCCGGCGTCGCATCCGCAATTGCTCGACTGGCTGGCCTGCGAGTTCGTCGCTCAAGGCTGGAGCGGCAAGGCGACGCACCGGCATCTGGTGACGAGTGCCACGTATCGGCAGTCTTCGAAAGTTTCAGCGGAACTGGCCCAGCGCGATCGCGATAACGAGCTACTCGCCCGCGGACCGCGCGTGCGGCTCGAATCAGAGATGGTCCGCGACACGGCGCTGGCGGCGGCCGGATTGCTGTCGCGTAAGATCGGCGGACCGAGCGTCTATCCACCACAGCCCGCCGGCGTCTCGGCGATCGCGTATGGCAACGCGCCGTGGCCAACGTCGCAGGGCGCGGATCGCTATCGCCGCGGGCTATACGCATACGCCAAACGAACGGCTCCCTACGCGGCGTTCGCGCTTTTCGATGGGCCGAGCGGCGAGACGACCTGCCCGCGACGAGAGCGGAGCAACACGCCGCTGCAAGCGCTTACGACGCTAAACGACGCGGTATTCGTCGAAGCGGCCGTGGCAATCGGAAAGCGCATGGAGCACGAGGCACCGGCGGATGCGAATGGTCGAGCACGGTGGCTGTTCCGCGACATACTTACGCGCGAACCGACAGCCGAGGAATTGCACGCGATCGTGCAGTTCTATGCAGCACAACAATCGCTTGCCGCCGAAACGACGAGCGGTCCGGCGAAGAACCGGCTCGATCCGTGGGCGTCGGTTGCCCGGGCGCTGCTTAACGTCGACGAGTTCGTTACGCGGCCGTGATGGGCCCGTGATCGGCAAACGACGCGTTCGTTTGACTTCGCATAATGCTGCTGGCAAAGCACCCTAGTGGGACGGCGAGCAGTTTAGGGTTGATCGTGCAGCTCGGGGAACATTTCTTCGCTCAAGCCTTGGCGACGAACGAGTGTTCGCAGCCGAGCCAGAAAGTCGAATTTGAAGTTTGCGACTTGCTGTTCGCTGATGTCGAGCATCGCGGCGGCGTCTTTGTTGGCCATGCCGCGGACGATCAACAACTCGAGGCATTTGAGCTTCGTCCAATCGCCCCGTTCGCGCCAGCGGTCGACCTCTTCGGCCAGCAACCGCACGATCACGTCGGATTCAATGCGACGACGTTCGCCGCTTTGGGCGATGGCGCTGGCGCGCCGCTGTCGGTCGGGCGGATCCCATTGACTTTCCGAGTCACCTCCGGCCGCCAGAGGGAGCGTCGGGCGACGGCCTTCGCGACGGAGGAAGTCGGTCAGCTTGTGGGCGGCGATGCTGAACAGATAGGACTCCAGCGGCCGCGAGTCGTCGTAGTTTGCCACGCTGCTCAAGAAGCCGACGAAAGTCTCTTGGACGACGTCCTCGCTCTCGGCCCGGCGGCGAAGGCGGCTTTCGACGTAGGCCATCAGACGGCCCTCGTAGCGCGCAATCAACTCGTTCCACGCGGCTTCGTCGCCGGCGCGGATGCGTTCTATCAACAGTAATTCGCCGTCGTTGGACAATGGAGCGGTGGTCCGGGGGCTGGGATTTCGGGATCAGCGCGACCGTTCGTCGACGGACAATCGGTTGCCGTAGTCTCAGATTAACATGCCGCGGCGTGGCTGTGGAGCCGAGGGCGATGCAACAGGGGAACAATCGGTTAAAGCAGCGCCAGCAGGCCGCCGAAATGCGATTCTTCGGAAATCGCGAAGGCCATGAGGGCGATAACGGCGACGGCCAGGCCGACGAGCGACAAGCCGGCGACAACTCGTAGGGGGCGCGTGTACTGGCCTTCGGTCGCGTCGTCCGTTTTGAGATAGCCGAACACGACGACAAGCGACCCTAGGACCAGCGCCGCGGCCAACGACGTATAGAGGAGCCGAATTTCGATCAGTTCCGCCGCGCGGCGGGCGAGCAACATCTCGCGTAGCGACGGCGGGAAGTCGAGCAGCGCGTATACCTTAATCCGATCGCGTGGACCATTGAGACCGGTGTAGGCATGTTTCGACTCGATGTAGGAATCCGAAATGAGCGAATCGGCCACTTGGTCGCCGAGCGGGCGGACGGGCCAGCGGCCGCCGATTTCGGTGATCGCGTAGGAGCGAACGGCGGGTGGAATGTGCCACATGCGGATTTCTCGCCAACATCGATCGACCTCCCAGCCCCGGGCAGAGACGACCATGCGAAAGCGGCCGTCGGGTTGCTTTCCGTCGGCAAGCTTCAACCAGGTTGGCGGCGATTCGTGACCGCCATGATCGGAATTCGCGTCGACGATCGCAGTATCGGCAAATTCGTCTTGCGGCGTCGCGGCGGCGAAGCGGTCGTCGTCGGAATGAAGGTCGTCCGAGCGAACTTCCTTCGGATCGACGTCGTCCGGCTCTGGGGCGCGAATGACGGCGCGAATGACGGGTCGAGCGGTGGCTTCCGCGTCATCATCGACCGCTAAGTCGACGGCGGTTGCCAAATGCCAGCGCGGGTCGTTAGCCTCGCGCTGCGCAGCCCTCGTCGCAAGCCGATCGTCGCGGGCAACCAAGTCTCGTTCGTACCCCAAGGTCCGGTATTGCCAAACGCCGACGGTCCCAACGACCGCGACCACGCCAACGACCGCGGCGAATATGGCCGTTGCGTGCCATTGCCGCCGCTGGAGCAGCATCGCCAACGCCGCGGCCAAGACCAGCACGAAGATCAGTTCACGCCAAAGCATATCCGAATCCAAATTCGCGACTCAAGATCGTCAACGGCGTCCGCCTAGAACACGATTCCGCCCAATCGCCATTCCTCGTCGAAGAAAATCGCGCCGGAAATGAACCCGGCCACGACGACGACGATCATCAACACGGCGGCGGCGACGCGAAGCCGCCACGTATAGTAACCCAACGTTGCGGTGTCGACGCGAAAGTAGGCATACGCAATGCCGACCAGCGCGACGATCAGCCCGCCGAAGATGCCGGCGAATAGGGTGCGGTTCGTGGCGAGTAGTTGAGATTGCCAGGCGTCGATGGCGGCGATGTTCTGCTCGGAAAAATCAAGCCGAGCGTAGAGCGTCATCATCTCGCCGACCGAGAAGTCGCCGCGTTCCAAGAATCGCTGGGCGACTAGTCGATCCACCAAATG